>DASYRX010000050.1:0-5385 GCA_036003845.1 Gemmatimonadaceae bacterium
GAGTGACCGGACCGTTAGGCGCGCTCGCGAACCAGTAATCGATCTGCGCGCCCATGGGCGGATATTGCGGGTCCGCCGGGCTCGCACGATTCGACTCCACGCCGCCAAAGCTGCCGCGATAGCGGAAGCGCACGGCCTCGCGCGGCGCGTACAGGTACGCGGCGGCGTTCACGTTGGCGTCGGCGATCTGGTGCAGCGGTGTCAGGTTGTCGAGGATCCAGAACGATCTCCCCTGCGTCGAGAGCACCAGGTCCTTGCGATGCACCTTCATGTCCGTGATCGGCACGTTAGGCAAGTTCAGCTGGAACGCCTGCCAGCGCCGTCCGTTGTCGAAGGAGACGAACATGCCGAATTCGGTCCCGGCATAGAGCAAACCGGGACGATCGGGATCTTCGCGCACCACACGCGTGGGATGATCGTCGGGAATGCCGTTGTCGCCGGGCGTGAGCAGCGTCCAGGACTTGCCGTAGTCGTCGGTACGCCAGATATACCCCTTGAAATCGCCTAACAAGTAGCACAGCACGGCGTAGTACGCCGACGCGGCGCGATGCGGCGACGGTTCGATGTTCTGGACGCGGCAACCGGGTGGCTGGTTAGGCGGCGTGATCTTCGTCCACGTCTTGCCGTTGTCTCGCGTGATGTGGAACGGCCCGTCGTTCGCGCCGACCCAGATGACGCCAGGCTCCAGCAGCGATTCGCGGATGGCGTAGACAACGCTGTAGTACTCTTCGCCGGTAACGTCGATCGTGATTGGCTCACCGCTTACGAACTGCTGCCGCTCGGGCGGATTCCACGTGAGATCGGGTGAGATCTTCTCCCACGTCACACCCTCGTCGCGCGTGCGATGCACGTACTGCGACCCGTAGTACAGCGTGTTCGGGCTGTGCGGTGACGCCTCCATCGGCGACACGCGCTGGAATCGGAAGATCAAGTCCTTCCCGGGATTTCCGTACAATGACTGAGCTCCCACCCAGTAATTGCGCTCCTGACCGCTCGACATGCGCATGCGCGAGAACTGGCCCTTGCAGGAGCCATAGACGGTGTCCGGGTTCGTCGGATGCGGGAAGATCGGCCCCGTCTCGCAGCCAGGACCCGATTTCCATTCCTGCATCGGATCGTCGGGCGTGCCTGACGAGAGCGGGAAGCTCGGCACGATCAGTGTCGAGTTGTCCTGCTGCGCGCCGTACAGCCGATAGGGGAACTGGTTGTCCGTATAGATCTGATAGATCTCCGCGGTCGGCTGATTGTATTGCGTCGACCAGGTGCGGCCGCCGTTCAGCGACACGTTCGCGCCGCCGTCGTTCGACTGCACCATGATCTCCGGGTTGGTCGGATTGATCCACAAATCATGGTTGTCGCCGTGCGGGACGCTCTGCGAGCGCCACGTCTTGCCGCCGTCGGTCGTCTTGTAGATCCCTTCGCTCATCGTCCACAACGTATTCGCATCCTTTGGATGCACGGCGATGCCGGTGTAGTAGAACGGCCGAGTGAGCATGGGGCCGAAGTTGCTGGCGAGCTGCCAGGTCTCACCGGCGTCGTCCGAGCGATAGACGCCGCTCCCCGGCTTCGCCTCGAGCATCCAGTAAACCACGTTAGGCGCCGCCGGCGTGACGCCGATGTTGCTCTTTCCGATCAAGTCGTTAGGTAATCCGTTCGTAATCTTGCGCCAGGTCGTTCCGCCGTCTGTGCTCTTGAAGAAACCGCCCTCGCGCGCGCCGGAGATGATCGTCCAGGGTTTGCGCTCTGCGCGCCACGTCGATGCATACAGCACGTTGGGATTGCCAGGCTGGAACTCGACGTCGACGGCGCCTGTGCTGTCGGAGACTGACAGGACCTTCTCCCAGTTCTTTCCGCCGTCGAGCGTTCGATACAGCCCGCGATCCGGCGTCGGCTTGAACGGGTTGCCGATCGCCGCAACGAAGACGATGTCGGGATTCGTCGGATGGATCTCGAGACCGCCGATGCTTCCCGTGCTCGTTAGGCCGACTTGCGTCCACGTCTTGCCGGCGTCCGTGGATTTCCAGACGCCCTTTCCGATCGACACGTTCGAGCGCAGGCCGTCGGATCCCGTTCCCGCATACACGATGTTGGGATCGGAGTCCGCCACATCGATATCGCCCATCGAGCCGACCGTGATCTGGCCGTCACTCATGTTGGTCCATGTCTGGCCGGCGTCGATCGTCTTCCACACGCCGCCACCGGTCGAGCCGAAGTAGAACGTGTGCGGCTCCTGTATGACCCCCGTGACTGTCGTAACTCGGCCACCGCGTGCGGGACCGATCATGCGGTAGGCGAGCCCCTTGAAATGTGCGACGTCGACCGTCGTCGTTAGCGTTGGCGCCGTTACCCGGGGCCGCGCGGCCCGAGGAGTGGCGTTCGGCGGAGGAGGCGCCTCGAGATTCCGGCTCTGCGCGACCGTTAGGCACGGTGTCAGAGTAGCGAGCACAACAGTGGACGCGAGCGAAAGTCCGCGGAATCGATACGACATCGCCTATCTCCTGCGACGTTGGGGCGTGGGGGCCTGGGAACCGAGAAAGGGTGCGCGAGCACGCATGCGCGCGCTAGTGCCGTTCCAGGCAGCGCTTTTTGAGCTCCGGGAAATCCTCAGATCCTCGCTTTGGAACGGCCCTAGTCCGCCAAACACAACGCGGCCGCGTCTCCGACCGCTGTTTGTGTCGCCGGTCGCAGTCGATAGGCCTATCGATTGCGTAGATGAAGCGGGCCGGAAAGTGGAGTCACGCGTGGCGGTATTCGGGCAATCTGCGAGTAGTGCTGATTCGTTGACGAGTAGTGCACCGGCGGCTCTCGCGAGCCGTCGCTGGCTCTCGCTCGATTCGATTTTGAGCCGCGCGCGGTTGCGACTCTGGTACTTCCCGGCCGCGGTCCTCGTGCTGTGGGCGGTGAAGTACGTGCAGCTCCCTCTTGGCGCCGACCAGGGGATCCAGCTGTGGATCGCGGATGTGATTCGCGGCGGCGGAATTCCATACCGAGATACGTTCGACATGCGTGGGCCCGGATTCACGTATGTGCACGCCCTCATTCTGTTCGTCTTCGGCCGTAATGAGTGGGGCATTCGCGTCTTCGATCTGCTTATGCTCGGGCTTGGCGGCTGGTTGGTGTACCGCATCGCACTACGCCTTGTTGGAAAAGTGGGCGCGATCGCGAGCACCGCGCTCTTCCTGCTCTGGTATGCAGCGCTGGACTACTGGAGCACCGCGCAGTCTGACGGCTGGTGCGCGAGCATCCTCGCGGGCGTCGTCGCTCTGCTTCTGTCGGGTGAAGCACGCCTAACGCTTTGGCGAAGCGCTGTTGCGGGTCTTCTGGTCGGTTGCTGCGCGCTCAACAAGCCGACTTACGGGATGTTCCTGCTGCTCCCGGCGGTCTTCGCGTTGACAATCCACAGAGAAGGAATCCGCTGGCTGCTCTCGAGATGGGCCGCCACCATAGCCGGTTTCGCGCTGCCTGTTCTCGTGTGCGTCGCCTGGTTCGCCGCCAACGGCGCGCTGGACGATCTCATCGAGGTGCACCTGCGCTGGACCGTGGCGATGTATTCCGGCATCCAGCAACCGTGGCTCACACGCGTGCAGGATATGATCGGGTGGCTCCTAACGAGTAAGTTCGCCGTCGCGCTTGGCTTGAGTGTGGCTGGCCTCGCGTTTCTCGCGCGCACGCGCCGCAACGATGCGATCATGATCGGACTCTGGCTCGGCCTCGCGCTCTTCAACGTGGTTTTGCAGGGAAAATACTGGCAGTATCACTGGCTCGTGATCTATGCGCCGCTGGCCGTCTTGACGGGCATCGGGGTTCACGCGCTCGTGCGTTTGGCGGCAACGCGCCTAACTAGCATGTCAGATCCCGCCGCAGAACATGATCTGGCCCTCGTTGCGCGAACGCTGCCAGTAACGCTCATCGCTGTGCTCTTTCTGGCCGCGATCTTCACGCCATCGCTCGAGATCTACCGCTGGGTGAAAGCGGAGGTCGGCCTAACGAACGCGAACGAATACGACAGAATGCAATTCGGCCCTTACGGGCGCGGACCCGACACATTCGTTCAGATCGCACGCCACATCGCCGCGAACAGTACGGAGCGCGATCGAGTGCTCGTATGGGGCGACATCCAGGGGATCAACTATCTAAGCGCGCGCAGCGCCCCAACGCGATTCGCATACCTCCGAGCGCTGACCCGAACGCGCGATACCACCTTCAGGCCGAAATATCTGCGCGAGTTCTTCGGAGACCTCAGCACCAAGCCACCGACCTATGTCGTGGCGATGGATGAGCGCTGGTGCAATGTTAGGATACAGAGCGGAACCACGTCCGAGGACCACATCGCCTTTCCGCTGCGCTGCTTGAGCGAGCTGCCAGACTTTCAGCGCTTTGTTAGCGAGCGCTACGCTCTCGAGCGGGCCTTTGGAAGCGCAATTTTGCTCCGCCGACGTGCAACGGCCGTAGCGTCGAGGGGTAACTTCTGGCCGCCGACTGAGGCGGCCCCCATAGTGTTAGGTTCACTGTCACCGCGAGCGTCCGGTACTCCGCCAGGAGTGCAGCCCGCTCCTCGCTAGGCAGAGCGCGTCAAAAGCCTTTTCCCCCCGCATCATACTCCCCATCCCCCACCAAGCTGTAGGCGCTTGTGCCGTTCAAACTTGATGTCGTTTCGTATCACTGGACGCTCCCCACGTCTCGCCGGTTCTAGTTATGGCGAGTTGGAACGCACCAGTGAGCGAATCCACTGCTGAACTGCAAAACGCGCTAAAAGAGCGCTACGAAATCCTGCGCGAGCTCGGACGCGGCGGGATGGCGGTCGCGTACGTGGCCCCCGCCTCAAGCTGAAGTGCGACTGCAGGGACCCGGTGTAGCCGATTGGTCGACTCGGCAGCCGCGTTAGGCAGCCGCCGAACGGGGACCCAGCGTGCTTCGCTGCCGAACAAGGCGACCAACCCACCGCCCGGGAGCCCTGAGGCCGGCCTCGCGGGCTCGACCGGATCGTTTGTCATGAATCTGGCATAGTGGCGCGCAGACATTATGGTAAAGGCTTCCCTCCTGGATCGTTCCCCCACCGAAGCGGGTCCCCCGGTGAGCGAAACCACGACAGAACTGAAAGCGGCGCTCAAGGAGCGGTACGAGATCCTGCGCGAGATCGGCCGCGGAGGGATGGCCGTCGTCTACGCCGCTCGCGACCTCAAGATGAATCGCGAAGTGGCGATCAAAGTGCTCCTCCCCGATCTCGCGATGGCGCTGGGGCCAGAGCGGTTCATGCGGGAGATCGAGATTGCCGGCCACCTCAGTCACCCGCACGTCCTGGCCATCTACGACTCGGGGAACGCCAATGGACGGCTGTTCTACGTCATGCCGCTCATTCGCGGAGAGAGCCTGCGGGCGCGGCTT
>DASYRX010000051.1:0-18258 GCA_036003845.1 Gemmatimonadaceae bacterium
CGGCGGCTCAAGCCCAAATGATCGCAGCATCGCCGGGCCTCCCACATTTAGCGCGCGTCCGTCGACGCGCGCGCGCACGCCGCGCCCAGCCAGCGCCTCGAAGCCGTCAGCGCGGGGCAGTGCCTGCTGACCGACTCGTTCCGCGGCTGTGCGCACGATTCCCTGCGCGATGGGATGCTCGGAGTCGCCCTCGACGGCTGCTGCGAGTCGCAGCGCCTCGTCCGTGTTCACGCCTTCGTTAGGCGTTATGGCAACGACACCGAATTCGCCACGCGTGAGCGTGCCCGTTTTATCGAAGACGACCGTATTCACATTGCGCGCCTCCTCGAGCCCGCGCCGGTTGCGCACCAAAAGCCCGCCGCGCGCGCCTAACGTCGTCGAAATTGCGATCACGAGCGGAATCGCTAGACCGAGCGCGTGTGGACAGGCGATCACGAGCACGGTCACGAGGCGTTCAACAGCATAGGCTGCGGTCGCGCCAGCGAACAGCCAGCCAACTACGGTGACGGCTCCCGCCGCGAGCGCGATGATCGTGAGCCAGAACGCCGCGCGGTCTGCTAGGTCCTGAGCGCGCGAACGCGACGTCTGTGCTTGCTGCACGAGTCGCATAATCCCGGCGAGCGCCGTGCGTTCACCGGTGCCGGTAACTTCTACGCGAAGGGAACCCGACCCATTGACAGTTCCAGCAATAACCTTGTCGCCCGTTTTCTTGTCGACCGGACGGGACTCACCGGTGATGGCTGCCTCGTTCACCTGGCTCTGCCCACCGCGCGCGATGCCATCTGCCGGAATATTCTCCCCGGGGCGCACCAACACTACGTCGCCGTCGCGCAAAGCGGCGAGGGAAACCTCCTCTGTTTGCTGGCCATCGACGCCACCGATCACCCGTGTTGCCGTGTTAGGTAGCAGCTTAGCGAGCTCGCCGAGAGCGCCCTGCGCCTGCGAGATCGAGCGCATCTCGAGCCAGTGCCCCAGGAGCATGATCGTCACCAGGGTTGCCAGCTCTTCCCACAACGGCATGCCAGGATAGCCTAACGTGACCGCGGCGCTGAAGACGAAGGCAACGGAGATCGCGAGCGCGATCAGCGTCATCATCCCTGGCAGGCGGTCCCGAAGCTCACGCCAGGCGCCCTGAAGGAATGGCCATCCACCATAGACGTAAACAGCGCTACCGAAGATCGCTGGAATCCAGCGAGCGCCCGGGAACATGGGAGCGTGATATCCAAGGACGTCCTGGACCATATGGCCCCACACCAGCGTGGGGAGTGTGAGCAGGAGCGTTATCCAGAACTTGTCGCGGAACATCGCAACGCTGTGGCCAGCATGCTTGTCATGGCTCCGAGCATCGGGCGTGTGGGCCGCATGCTCGTTATGCACGGCATGGCCGCTATGGCCGTGCTCGTGATGCTCGGTCATTTTAGGGGCGTGGCGCATCGTACATCACTGGACGTGTGCGTGATGCGGCGAGCGGCCGCGAATCACAGCGAGCAGCACCAAGCCGAACACGATCATAGTCGCGCTCAAGAGCTGTCCCATGCTGAACGGCCCCAGCACGAGGCCAAGTTGCTGGTCTGGCTGGCGCGTGAATTCGAGCAGGAACCGGATCACGCCGTAGCCAACCAGAAACGCAGCAGTGAGTATGCCTGGGCGGTACCACCCGTAACGCACGCCTCGGTTTTCGATCCAACGCAACGCCATAAATAGAAAAATGCCCTCAGCGAACGCCTCATAGAGTTGCGACGGGTGGCGCGGCACACCCAGCGAATCAGTCGGAAAGATCATCGCCCACGGCACGTGGCTCGGACGGCCATACAATTCGGCGTTGATGAAGTTGCCGATCCGGCCGAAGAATAGCCCAGGCGTTCCCGCGAGCGCGAGCGTGTCAGCCACGTCCCAGAACGGCACCTGCCTAACGCGGGCGAAGATTGCGCTCGCCGCCGTCATCCCGATCACCGCCCCATGGAATGAAAGACCTCCACGCCAGATCTTGAGAATGTCCAGCGGGGTGCTCAAATAGTGACCGCGATCGTAAATGATCGCGTATGTCAAACGCGCCCCGACGAGCATTCCGACGACGAGATAGCCCACGAAGCTGTCGAGGCCAGCCTTGTCCAACGCTACGAGACCTCGCGCAATCCGCCCGCGCGCCACTCGGTAACCCACCACATATCCGATGACGTACATGATCCCGTACCATCGGATCGCAACAGGCCCTATACGTATGATCTCAGGCGGGATCTGCGGGTAGGGAATCTGCATTGCGAGGGGTCGCGAGCTGCAGGAGCCTAACGCCACTCCCTAAGAACGGCTTCGCAGCACCCCGAACAGCAGCGCCACGCCGCCCCCAAGGCTCGCGACGACGATCGCCAGTATGCCCACCCACTCACCTGCACTCGGAGTAGCTTGCACTTCCATCATTTCCGCCGATGCGTGCGGCATGTCCGTCGCGTTGGGAGACGTGTTAGGCATGGTATGTTCAGCGGGGTGGTCCGTCGATGCCTTCGGCGTGGCGTGTTCAGGCAGGTGCTCTGGTTCGGCGACCACTGCAGCAGGAGCTGCGGCGGCGACGACAATCAGTTCGGCTTGCGCAGCGACGTCACCATCCGGAGCGACCACCACCAGTGAGTAGTTCCCCGTGCGGGCCTCCAATGGAAGCGCCAAGCGTGCTTGAAAAGCTCCAGTCGCGTTGGTACGAACTTCCGCGAGCGGGAACGTTTCCAGAGTGCCGCGCAGCTGCAGCCGCAACGTTTCGTTTTTTGGAAGCGTCTCGCCGCGTACTATCAACTCGCCGCCAACCCCGACCTGCTTAGAGGCGAGACGGATCGTCCCCTTCGGGTGTGCGAGCACAGGTGCGCTGATCGTTGCCAGGAGCGCGAGCGCGACAATCGAGTGTTTCATGTTGTTCCTCACATGCCGATGTGCTGCATCTGCGGCGCGAAGACGCCATACACGATGCCGCCCACATACAAGCCAAGTAATAGCGTCGCGAGTCCGACCAACCAGCGCGGACGGCGCCGCGAGTCGTCGCGTGCTCGATCGAGAAGGGGAACGACGAATAGAAACCCGAAAAGCACCATAGGAGCTAGAATCATCCCCCAGATCCCCAGCGTGTTCTCGACCGCGTAGATCCAGAGGAAAGGCCAGAACGGCTTGGTAACCTCCACGCCTTCGATCCCCGGAAAGCCGATACCCGGCGGCACGACCGCGGCGAGGGTACCGAGGAGCGCGAAGAGGAGCAGCCCGAACCCCGTTAGGCGCTGCAAGTGGTTCGTGAAAGGCACCGTCGTCGGCTCGTGGGCGTGGATGCCCAGATAGCGGACCAGCCAGAAGTGGAGACCCACCAACGCGAGCAGAACGATCGGCAGGAGACTCACGTGCGCGTTGTGCAACCGCGCCAACAGCGGCGCGCTGCGCGTGAACGCAGGGGTGAGCGGCGTGCCTAACGCGCCCACGAGTTGCGCACCTGCCACCGCGTGAGCCAGCGCCTCGCTCCCCTCCTGATCGGCGCGCAGGACTGAACCCGTGAAGGCGAGCGCGAAGATCGTGAGGAAGAGAGCGACGCCCGCCCACCATGTCACCTCGCGCGGCCGCAGATAGCTGCGCCGCCAGAACACGTAGACGAGGTGCAGCACCACGCTCACTAGCACGATGGTCGCACCCCAGTAGTGCAGACCACGCAGCCAGTTCCCCATCGGCAAGCGCGACATAATGTACACGACGCTATCGTGCGCACCCACCGGCGTTGGATTGTAAAACTGATCCAGCAGCACGCCGGTGACGATGAGCGTGATGATCCCGACGAACGTCAAGCCACCAAGCATGTACGGCAGACGGTTCGCCACGGGTGCCACGCGATAATCCAACGCGCCCCAGGCGAACCGCTCTTTGACTCCTACGTCGCGATGCTCCGGCTCCGGCGTAAGCGTCGGTGCCGGGCGCGGAGGCGCCTCAGTCTCGTGTTGGACTCGAGCGTGATCAGCCAATCAATGCTCCGGTTATGGCTTCTTCTTCGGAGTCATCCTGCTGTGGTCCATCGCGGGCATGGAGTCCTTCTTGGCAGCGGGCTTCTTGACTGCTGCCTTCGGTGCAGCCTTCGTCGCCGGCATCTTGTGTCCAGCGTGTGGGTCAGCGCGCTTCGTCGCCGCGGGCTTCTTGGCTGGTGCCTTCGCGGATGGTTTCGCCATCATCGCCTCCATGGGTTCACGATGCTCGGCGGGCATATCGCGCATCATGTCCTGCATCATGCGTCGCAGCCCGGTGTCCGCCATGATCCGTTCGCGGATGACCGGGTCAGACATCATGCGCATGTGGAGCTGCATCATCTGCTCCATATGCAGGGAATCCGCGTTCGGCGACGCGGGGCGCGTGCTGTCGGCCATCTGATGCCCTCCGGGCCTAACGGCGGTTGTATCGCGCTGGCGTCCGGCCGAATCGTGCCCCATACGGGCATGATCCGTCGAGTCGCGACGGCTAGAGTCGCGTGGCGTGGCGCCGTGCTGCATCTGCGCGTGCTCGCCGCCTGTCGCCTGGCCGTACTTGAAGCCCGTCATCTCGCCCGTCCGTTCGTCATGCGTCATGACGGCGCCGTAGGTCACGGTTGGTGTCGGCAGCGGCCAGAGTACGCCTAACGGGAGGCCACCCATGTTCTCCACACCCATGTGTTGTGCCATCGTTCGCCACGCTTGCTCCGTCATCACGAACGACGTGTCGTCCCGGTAGCGCCGTGCCGCAAGCAAGATTTCGGCCCGCTTGCCGTCGCGCGACACGCTCGGATTCGCGAGGATGTCCGACACCACGTCGTGCATCGAGTGCAGGTTGTCGAAGATGATTGCTGCTTCGGCGTAGCGCTTCGCGAACTCAGGCGCGACAGCGGCTGTCATAGGCATCACGTACGGCATCGTGCGCGGCGGGTCTTGCAGCATCTGCCAGAAGCGCGAAAGCGCGGCACGGACACCGGCCTGCCGCTCATCGACCGAGCGCCCGACGACCAGCGGCTCATACAGACCGACCTGGAGCCAGTGATACGCCCATATCAGTCCGTTGAATTTGGGATAGCTCTTGCGAAAAGCGAGCGAGTACCGCTGCTCCTGCATGAGCGCCATGCTCTTGGGCTTGGCGCTGAACGCAATATCGGGCCGTGACTTGTAGTAGCGCAGGAGCTCAGCGACCTTGGCGTCTTTCTCGTTAGGCTGCATCCGCTCGTCTGCCCACACGTCGTAAATCTGCCGGTGGAACAGGTGTGCCCAGTCGAACATCATCTTCGCCTCGGGGACGAGCTTCGCGTAGTCGATCTCGATCGCGGCTTCTTCGAGCGGCACCCGAGGTGGGTGGGGCAGGATCCCCTTCGTTAGGCGATTGTACCACCCCTCCTCGAGCTCGCGGATTGAGCCGTCAAAGTTCGTCCACAGCGTCTCGTATAGGATCGCGTGGCCGAAGTCGAACGCGTTAAAAAGCCGGTCCGCGGCTGGGTAGTTGCGCCGGAACTGCCAGTTGAACTTCCCCGGCAGATAGAACTGTTCGTACGTTGTGGACCACTGCGCGGCCGCGGGGGCGGGGCTGAAGGTCCCCGCCGCCGCGAACGCGGCAGCCATCACGAGCATGCGGCGACGATCGAATCTATAGTATGACATGCGGACCCTCCGGGCCCCTGCAGTCGTTGAGTGAGCCTAACGCGGCATCAGCGCGCGGATCGCGAACGCGCGGGCGAGCCCGAACGTCACGAACCACGTGCGGTCGTCACCCGTTAGGCGTTTCCCGAGGCCGGCGTCGACAGCGAATTGTGGATTGATCTGATAGCGCACGCCAGCGCCGGCATTCCACTCGACGGCTTCGTCGCGGCGAATCGGCTGCCGCGCGAAGACTTCGCCTGTGACGAGCAATGCCTTGAGCGGATACGTTCGGTCGACCGCGACGCCGGCGAGCCAGCGCGACAGTTCCACTGCTCCCGATCCGATAATTGCGGGCGCTGGTGCTGCATTCGCGTCAGGCGCAGCGCCGAAAGTATACTGGCCGTTCACGTGAAATCGCGCCCAGCGAAAGGTGCGGGTTGCAATGCCTTTGGCCGACGCGTAGGCCTTGTCGGGCCCGAGCCCCCCGGCCGGAGCGAGCACCTCGCCAACAAAGCCTAACGCGGGAAGTGTGCGGCTTTCCGCGTTCAGGTTGTGCAGCAGTGAGAACTCGATCCCGGCGAGCCCCACCCGGCGGCGCGAGCCGCCGAGATCCGCGTAAGCAAAGGGGAAGCCGACCTCGACGTGCGTGCGTGGGAAAACTCCGTACGTCAGCTCCGGCTCCAATCCCCAGTTGTAAGTCCCGCCACGAAAACGCTCCAGCCGTAGCGGCGCGAGCTGCAGCTCGAACGCGTAACGCTCCGTGGCATACGCATCTTCAATAGTGATTGGTCGGCGAGAGTCGGTGTTGTAGTAGTCTGTTTGTGCAATCGCGACATGCGGGGCGCCCAAGCCAAGAAGCGCAAATAAGGTCGCCGAAGCAAAGCGAACACATGCTTTCAGCATGAGTTCGGCACTGGGAAGAGACACCGCGCGAGACCTCGAGAAGGCTTGCTTTATCCAGCATAAAATATGCTCCGCCGCTCCGAAGATTTCCAGCGATGAACGACACTGGGTGCGCGGTGCTCATCAGCCGCTACTTCACCCGGTGCGGGCACTCGCCATGGCGCGAGTGCGAGAACGGCGAACCGAGGCAAAACAAATGGCCCAGCGCGAAATGGCCTTCATGCTGGCAGTGCGTCGTCGCGGCGACTGCGTGTGCAACGTTAGGCAACGGGTGCGCCATCAAGACTCCTGAGGACCACACCAGTCCCAATGCGAGTGCCGCTCCAACCATCGACCTACGCGTGACGTGACTGCGGGCCGGCATATCCTCGCCTGCGAGGCGCCGGATGCGACGCTCTAAAAGGTCGTCGCGCTGAAAACCCACGGCCAGCGCCGGCGCGCTGAGTGCGCTGTGCCAGTCGGCGAGCGCTAGGATCGCCGAGGCGAGGACGAGCGGCTCGCCATCAGCTGCGACATCGTCGGCTAGCATTTCAGCCTCGTCGCGTACATCGTCTTCGAGCCGGCGCAGAGCGGGGATCCAGAAGAGCGTGTACGCGAGGAGCCGGAGAAGGCATAGGCGCAGTGGATCGTGGCGCCTAACGTGCGCCCCTTCATGTTTGACCAGCGCACGCAGCTGCTCCGCCGAGAGGCGCCGACCGAGCTCCTCGGCGAGATAAATCCGCGGTATCACGAGGCCTACAGTGAATGCAGGATTCGGCAGCCCTCCAACGACGCGCACTCGGCGCGGATCGACACCCGCCTCGCGGCACGCGCGCCAAAACGAGTCACGAGACCTCGGTGTGCGCTGCTCTAGTAGAGAAAGCGCCTCTCGCAGCGACCTCCACGCACGAAGTCGGTCCCACACAGCGTACATAACCCCGGCAAGAATGATCACGTGGAAGAAGCGATGCACCGGCTGTAGCAGCAGGTGCAGCGCGATGACGCACAGGGCGCCCAGGTGATCTACGCCTGCAAGCAGTTGGGCGTTGCCTAACGCAAAAAGGTGGTGCATGTACACGGGGCTCGTACCAAGGATGAGAAGCACGCCCATCAGCGCGAGTGCTCCGCGCTGGCGTCCGTGCACAGGCACTGAGCGTCGCCTCGTCAGGAAGCTCGCGTGCGCCGCTCTCACGGCTGCTCCTGCTCTTTTAACCTGCGCTTGATCAAGCGACTGAGCTCAGTGAGCTGTTGCGGGTTGTGTTGCGCGAGCGCGTCCACTAACGAAGCGGCCACAGCCCGCGGCCCGAGCGACATGATGCCACGCACCACTCGTTCCGAAGCGACGGCGCGGAATTCGTCCTCCGTTAGGCGCGCTTCGTAGTGGTAGATGTCGTCCTGCTTCGCGCGCGAGAGCAGTGCCTTGGCGACCAACTTGTTGAGCACGGTAACGACTGTTAGCAGCGCTACGTCGTGCTCGGCGATGACCCTTTCGTGTATCGTGCGCGCGCTGGATGGCTGTGTCATGCGCCAAACGACGCGCATGATGCGCGCTTCGAGGTCGCCAAGCACCTTAGCGAGCCCCTCGGCTGAGAGGCGGACCGTGTCCTGCAGCCGAGGCGTGTTCCGAGTGCGAGAAGAGCTTCTCTTGGATTTCCTCACATGACGCTGAACCTGATCGAACAACTCTAGTACAAGCTTTACGTCCCGTAAAGCAAGGTCACGGCGCGGTCGTCAAGCTGCCAATCAACCCACGCTGCGCAGCACGATAGCGTGCGCACGTCGCGACTAAATGCTTGCGCCGCGAGCTTCACTCCCTCGGATAGTGTCAGATAGGGATGAAACGCTGAAGTCAGATCTTCGATCGTGAGTCCATACCGGATCGCCAGCGCCGGCTCCGTAATCATCTCGCCGGCCTCACTCGCGAGGATGTGCGCCCCGAGAATCCTTCTCGTCGCGGCATCCGCGATGAGCTTCAAAAATCCACGTGTGTCACGAGCCGCGAGTGCGCGGGGAACGTGTTCGAGCGGCAGCGTCGATACGAGCGGCTCGAGCCGCGTTGACGCGCTTCCTCATCCGTGAGTCCCCCAGAGGCGACCGCCGGATCGGAAAAGGTCACTCGCGGGACCGCGGTCAGATCATACTGCCTAACGTTTCCGGACAGCGCGTTCTCTGCGGCAACTGTGCCGGCGCACGCAGGTACGTACACAAACATCGGATCGCCCGGAACGTCGCCGGCCGCGTAGATGCTTGGGTTCGACGTCGTGAGGAAGTCATTCACGACGATACCGAATCGTTTCGACATGGACGTTTCCAGCAGCAGCGACCTGGCCGATCGTGAGGTCCATCGCCCGTTCCTCCGATGCACTCGTTGATAGGAGTCTAAGCCCGTACTTAGGTACAGGGTCAAGGGCAGCGGTGTGCACGGCCGATGTGGATGACGCTCAGACCGCCTGGGGCGCGAGGCGACAGCTCGATCCCGAAGTTCCTTGAATTGAGCTGCCGCGCTAGTCGCACGCATGCTACACCCTAGACCTGCGTACAAGGTCAAGGGCGACGCCGATGTGACCCCGGGCGGGATCAATGAGGCGTAGCGAAGGGCCCTAACGACGGCCTAACGCTACCGCGCGGCGCCTCTCCAGCGACGATCGATGGCAGCAACAGCGGCTACGACGTCGCCGCGCGACCAGCCTACGCGGTGCACTCGCAGCTCAGCCAGCCCGCATGACAGGCGCCGGCGGTGCCGTCGGGTGCAGCACAGAACCGTAGACGGAGCCCACGATGGCGCCGAACATGAGGTGCTCAACCACGAACAGAGTGACGATCGCTGGCCCCATGTTCAGCAGAAACGCGCCCGGCGCCGGCATCTGCTCTGGAATCATCGGATGCAATGCAGGTATCATGGCCATGAACAGCCCCGCAATCACGATATGCAAAATCGAGAGCTTGAGGCCCGCACCCGCCCCTGCACGGTGCGTTAGGCGTTCGAAGCCGACGGCATATAGCAGCGCGATGAGCGCGGAAAGGACGAGATGCATAACCAGTCCCATTGTCCACGTCCCCGGTCCAGGGGCGCTGCCGAGCATCGTGCCGAGCATCATTTCGCCGTTGAGCTCGATTCCTGCCGTCCGGCCGAGCCACGCGAGCACAGTCATCGCGAGGCCACCAATAATACCAGCGGCGATTGCTTTGCTTACTTTCATCGTTCCTCCGCTATGTAAAGCCATCTCGAGCACCGCTGACTGAGTGCGCGCGGTGTCGCCGTCCCAACGTTCGCAGATTGCGTACCATGGGTCTCCTGGAACCGCACCGCGTTGACGAACCCGGCACATCTCGAGGCGGTCAGCTCGAAAGAAAGCGCGCGCGGCTGGTGTCCTAGTGATACGAGTTCTACGCTCTGACCGGCCGCGACCACTTGCACCACGTGCATGCCAGAATTGCGCGAAACCTCGACCCTAACGAGGACACCAGGAAGCGCTGAATCCTTCGTGAGCCTCTCAGGATCGTGGCCTGCTGGTCGGCCTCAGGGAGAACTTCGCGAACTGCAGCCGTTGCCACGCTTGCGCAGAATGTGCGAGGACCGCACCCTCATGGACATGAAGCGAATCGCAAACGTCGCCTGCCTCTTTATCGGGCTTGCGGGATTTCTTGCTGCAGCGGCTGGCGCGCAGCAACGGCCCGCGTTAGGCCCCGCCGACGGCAGGGATCTGCCGCCCCTCGACACCGGCCGCGTCGGCGTTGGAGCAGCAGCCCCCGATTTCACACTGGAAGCGAAGGACGGAGGGTTCGTTACCCTCTCTCAGTTTCGCGGCAAGAAGAATGTCGTGCTTGTTTTCTATCGCGGCCACTGGTGACCGTACTGCACCCGTCAGCTCGGTGAGCTGAAGAGCCTCCTCGATGAGAACAGAAAGCAGCAAGCAGAGCTCATTGCGCTCGCTATTGATCCGCGCGACCTGCTTCAGAAAATGGCCGACAGCATCGCCGCAGATGGAATAAAGCCCACATTCACCTTCCTCTCCGATCCAGGGCACCGCGTGATCGACCGCTACGGCCTTCTCAACCCCAGCGGAAAAGGCTGGCCGCACCCGACGACGTTAGTGATCGACAAGCGCGGCATCGTGCGCTGGAAGTTCATCGAGATCAACTACAAGATCCGGCCCACGAACCAGATGATTCTCGACGCGCTGACAACGGTGGAGAAGGGCGGAGAGTGAGGCCTGCGCGCTCGGGTCGACTGTTGTTAGGCGCCATAGCTGCCGCGGCGATCAGCGCATCGTTCCTGCTGATGCGGTCGCGAGCGGTTGTAGTCATCTCGCCGGGCGCAGCTGCTCCGCGCTTTGTGGCGTCAACACTTGATTCGCTTCCCGTGCAACGCTCGCTAGACGATTACGCCGGCCATCCAGTGCTCCTCAACGTTTGGGCAACATGGTGCGATCCGTGCCGCGAGGAGATGCCAAGCTTGGAGACGCTCTACAGCGATTACCGCCAAGGGGGACTTCGCATCGTAGCGATTAGCATCGACGATGCCGGCAACGAGTCGCTGATACGCGAGTTTGCCCAGGAGAACAGGCTCAGTTTCGATATCCTCCACGATCCGAATGGGAGGATCATGTCGCTCTATCAGGTGCGCGGAGTGCCGCAGACATTTCTGATAGCACGCGATCGACGCATCATCGCTACGCGCTTCGCCGCCGACTGGTCGTCAGACGCAAGTCGCGCGCTGGTGGACTCGCTAATGCGCGCTGGCGGGCCGTAGGCGTGGACTGAGACGCGTATGCGCTGATTTGCCAGGCGCCGAGATGCACTACCAATTGGTCGTTATTGGCTCGGGCCAGGGCGGCGCCCCGCTCGCGGGCGCGTTTGCGCGCGCGGGGCGCAAGGTCACACTGATAGAGCGCGCGCATGTCGGAGGGACGTGCATAAACGTGGGGTGCACTCCAACGAAGACCATGATCGCGAGTGCGCGCGTCGCGCATCTCGCTCGCCGCGCTCTCACTTACGGTGTCCGCGTGAGTGATGTGACCGTAGATCTCGGCCGCGTTGTCGAGCGCAAACGAATCATCGTGGAGAGCTTTCGAAACGGCAGCTCTCGGGCGCTCGAGCGTGCAGGAGTCGAAGTCATCTATGGCGCGGCACGTTTCGTGGCGCCGCACAAGGTAGAGGTGACACGCACCAATGGTGAGCGGCGCGAGATTTCGGCAGAACTCGTGGTGATCGATACCGGGAGCCGCCCTTTCGTGCCGTCGATCGCGGGACTGGATGGGGTGCCGTTCCTCGACTCGACCTCGATCATGGAGCTCTCCTCTGTTCCCGAGTACTTGATCGTGCTTGGGGGCGGCACGATTGGACTCGAATTCGCGCAGATGTTTCGCCGCTTCGGGAGCCGAGTCACGGTCGTACACCGGGGCGCACAACTGCTGCCGCGCGAGGACGCTGATATCGCCAGCGAAGTCGCCAAGATCTTCGCGCTCGAGGGAATCGCCGTCATCCTGAACGCACAAACAACCCGTGTATCCGCGCAGCGAGCCGGCGGCGTTAGGCTCGATTATGTGTCTTCAATAGACGGCACGAGCAACGTGGCGTCGCTCACCGGCTCACATCTCCTGGTCGCGACGGGACGAGTTCCGAACACGCAGGAGTTGAATCTGCCCGCCGCGGGTGGGGCGCTGGACGACCGCGGCTTCATAAAGGTGAACGAGCGTCTGGAGACAACGGCATCCGGCATTTTCGCGTTAGGCGATGTCACTGGAGAACCGCAGTTCACGCACGTTTCATACGACGACTTCCGCGTGCTTCGCACGAACCTGCTCGAAGGCGGGCACGCGACGACCGCCGGGAGGGTCATTCCATACACTGTCTACATCGATCCACAGCTCGGGCGCATAGGACTCACCGAGCGCGACGCGCGCGGCGCAGGCCACGATATACTCGTAGCCAGTCTTCCAATGGCGAACATCGCACGCGCCATCGAGGTGGATGAAACGGCCGGGTTCATGAAAGCGATCGTCGATGCAAAGTCTCAGCGCATTCTGGGCGCAGCGGTGCTTGGAGCCGAAGGCGGTGAGCTCGCCAGTTTGATTCAGATCGCGATGCTGGGGAATCTGCCGTACACTGCTCTCCGCGACGGGATGTTTGCGCATCCCACGCTCGCCGAATCGATGAACAATCTGTTCAGAAAGCTCCAGTAACGCGCTTATCTAAGGATGCGCGTCGTTCATCCGCGTGTAATCGATTCCTGGCGCATGGCACCCTGCGCATCCCGCGCCGCGTTCTGCCACCGAAACGCGAACCGCGCCTGCGCCGTCGAAGTATCCCCAGACCCAGCCACCCTGACTGGCTTGCGGCGAGCCTCGCAACTTCAACATCACTGCGACGCTCGTTAGGGTCGATCCCGTATACAGCTCCTTCACGATCATCGCGGAGTCCGGGAATGACGCTCCAGCGCGCACGCGACCGTTGGCGTCAAGCTGGGTCGCCGCGAGCGCATTGTACTGCGTGCGCAGCAAGGGCTCTGAATGGCCCGAGGCTGAGGCACGAGTGATCAGCTCCGCGCTGTTCCGGTAGAATGTCCATGGGGCTCGTGTGGCCGAAAGCTGCCGCACCACGTCGTCTGTGACGGCGAGTTGCGCTTGCCCCTCCGGCAACGATGTCGGGTCACCGCGGGAATGAGCGCAGGCCGTAGATGCCGCGACAGCGGCTGTTGCGAGGATCGATCGTGCCGTAACCATTGAGCGTCGCCCCTGAGACAGTGCCTGAAATTGACGGGCGAACGCGTTCGGGGGTCACGCCGGACCTTCAATTCACGGGGAGCGAAAGAGCTGGCAGACCGCGGTGTCCTAACCACGAACGGCACGCAACTCATCACTCTAGGCCGGCCGATCGCACCAGCAGCACATACGACTTCGCGGAGCGATCGCTCGACGCTGCCACCTGCCCCGTCACTATGATCGGTTTGTTAGGCGGCATCTGACGCACCGCATCGAGCTGACGCTCGCCAGGAAAGTCTTGCAAGGCGAAGAGCTGCCGCCCGCCGGTGACCGACAGCGCCAACGTGTCGCCGCGCTGAATCAGTACGCCGCTTACGCGCACTTCGGCTTGCTTCGGCGTGAACCCGTTCGCGCGGATCACTTCACGGATCTCCTCGATACTCACCCGATTCGCTGGCGCCAGTTGAACCGTCGCCATCCCATCGTTGAGACTCACCGTGGTGGACGTCACGCCTTCGATCTTGTTTACGGCCACGCGCACGGCGTGGGCGCAGGCCGCTCAATCCATCCCGAAGATCGTCTGCCGCAACTCCAGTAATTGAGCGGAAGCCGTGGCCGGGACCATCGGTGCCGTTAGGCAGATCGCGAACACGAGTCGCTTCATTGTCGCCTCCTCAAAACCAGCGCACGACATTCAATGTCATACGAACCTTTTCACGCGGCTGCGTCCCGTTCACTCGGCGGTACGCCGAGAACATTGGCCCACCGGAGACACCCCAACCACGATACAGTCCAAGAAGCGTGGGTCCGATGAACACCTGAGCGCCGCCACTACTCGCGCGATCCACACCGGCTGCGACGTCGCGCGCGGTCTTCTCTCCCACTGCTTCGACGAACAGACGCCAATCCGGCTTCGGATAGTCATGTTGAAACATCGCGGGTCGATATCCGAGCACCAGACTGTACATCGTGAGATCGCCCAGATGATCGGCCGTCGCTCCAATGGGCGACAAGTAGCGACGGTACAATGCCCCCGCCCACAGATAGACTGCGCGTGAGACGTATCCCGTCGCGATCGCCGCGGCAGATCCGGGCGCAGTACGCAATCCCACGCGGCTTGGATCAGTCGGATAGTCAAAGGCCAAGTAGGCCGTGGATTCGAAGCGCTTGCCGATTCCCAACTCGCGCCGCTGGAAACGCCAGCCGAGCGTGAACTCAATGTCCGGCGAAGCGGGCATGCGCGCCGCCACGCGCGCCGGCGCTAAGCCCTGCGTGGTGTAGATCGGCATCGGGAGCGACGCAGAAAACTGTAGGTCTTCATGGATGCCGTAGCTCAGCATCGGACGAATCATCGCAGCCCACTGATCATCGAGCACACGACCCATTGCCGTTAGGTCCAGGCTCCAGGCCCCGCGGCCGAGGGTGGGCGTGGAGAGCCCGAAGACAGGGCCGTGGCCTTGGGCCAACGCCAGCGTCGGACTCGTTAGGGTCGCGATCAGCAATCGCGTCGCTCCCCACGGCTTGCGCCTCACGAATCCAAGCGCTCGAGCACAACGGGGAGCATGTATGCAACCGCAAATCCTATCCCGAGGAGCGCTGTCGACAGCCAGAGAACCGCGCGGCTCATGCGCGTCGCGTTGCGACAGGCATCCGGATCGTTGGCCGGACACGCACCGCGCGCCACGAGAAGTTGCGGGGCGATGCGATGCACGTAATAAAAGCTGCCAGCGATAAGGATACCCGCGACGGCGAATACCCAGGCTTTGTGGCGCGAAAGGGTCACGAGCCACGGGGCGGCCGAGAGCAGTGACGCGACCGTGGCTCCAAAGCCGAGGAGCACCAAGAGCGCGGGGAGCGCACAACAGACGAGCGTACCTAAAGAGGAAAATAGTGCCAGGTAGCTCAATGCTCCGTGCTGCGAACTCCCCGCGACTGGCACCGTGCTACTTACCGCTGTTCCCGCAACACTTTCCGCAGCAGGTGGAGCCTGGCGCGCAATTGCACGAGCAATTCGGACAATCGCAGCAGCATGCATCAGCGTACTTCATAAAACCTCCGGGAAGCGAATCGACACGGATAGAAGCAAGTCGTTAGGTGCGGCCTCCATCCTCCAGCGCCTCGATGATCGGGCACTCGCGAGCGGCGGCATCGCAGTCGCAGGCGCCTAACAGGTCTTCCAGAGCGTGCCGCATCGCATTGAGCCGACGAACGCGCACCGTGATGTCGCTCACCTTCGCGGCCGCTAGCGCGCGCACCTGCGCACGACTCTTCGTGCGATTCTGCCGCAGCTCGATCAGCTCCTGAACGTCGTTCAGGGTGAACCCCAGTTCTTGCGCGCGTTTGATAAAGCGAACGAGGCGCACCGTGTCATCCGGGTACTCGCGGTAACCGGACGGTCGACGTCGCGGAGCGGGAATCAACCCGCGGCGCTCGTAGTAGCGCAGCGTCTGCACGTTGACGTTCGCGCGCTCGGCGACGTGGCCGATTCGCAGCACCGGTGAAGTGGGGCCGCCCATCGTGGGTCCAAGATTACACGTTGTACTTAGGTATAGAGTCAAGGCGCGTCATCGCAAGATTCCACGGCCTTCGTGTTGGCGGCCGATGCGCATGGCCGCGCCGTGCTCATCGTGGGACACGGGCCCAACTCCGCCGAAGATTATGCGGCGTGGATGACGAACCTGCGCACGGTGGCCGACTCGGTGCGGCTGCGCGGCGGACTGGTTGCCGGCCCTACCGTGAAGAAATCGACCGGCTACGGTGTCTTCATCTTGGAGGAGCACTCTCAGCAACTGAACCGACGACATCTATTCGCATCGTAGTGAAGCCGAGCACGCCAAGGGAATTCGAGGAACTGTTGAGCGAGCATCTCGACGGGCTCTATTCGAGCGCGCTTCGCTTCTGCGCGGGCCGTGCCGCAGACGCCGAGGATTTGTTGCACGACGCCGTCTTTCGCGCTTTTCGACACTTCGATGACTTGCGCGATCCGGGTGCCGCACGCGCCTGGTTCTACACGATTCTCACGCGCACAAACCTCAACAGACTCAGGACGCGTCGGCGCCGAGCGGAAACGCTAACCCCTGACCTCGACGCTGACGCGTTTGAAGCAGCGCTCGCCGAGTGGCGACCCGCGCAAGTGCCTGACGAGTACGCCGATAGAGCGCTCGCGAGACAACGCATCACAGCGGCAATCGATCGGCTTGAGGACGACGTGCGCGCCGTCATCTGGCTGAGCGACGTGGAGGGTTTTCGCCAGCGCGAGGTCGCCGATATGCTCGACATTCCCGAGGGCACTGTCGCGTCACGCCTCTTTCGCGCACGGCGGACGTTGCGCGCCCTCCTGGGTCCCGGGATGGCGGATTCGCGACGCGCGGAGAACATATGACCACGCCGGGCATATCCTGCGGACGCGTTAGGCGCCTCCTCTGGCCGGATGGAGGGCCCCGAGCGACGTCGCCAGACCTGATTGCGGCGCAGGAGCACCTCGCCGCATGCGACGCGTGTCAGCGCTTCATGCAAGAGATGCGTGCGCAAGCCGATGTGTTGCGCACGGCGGCGCTGCGTGAGGCAGCGCCGGCAGATGTGCGACGCCGGCTATTCACCGTAGTCGCGCGCGCGCGGGCCGGTGTGCAGCCCGCAGGGCGCCGCGTCGTCCCCCTTTCGTGGCTCGTGGCCGCTGTCGCGACGCTGGCGATCCTAGGCGGCGCCTTGGCTGTCGACCATCTCTGGCGCCACGGCAGCGTGGATTCCATCGCGGCGCTCGTGGATGATCACGCGCGTGCGTTAGGCGATGCGCGTATCGCATCCAGCGATCAGGCCATGGTCTCGCGCTGGCTCGCGGAGCGCGTGCATTTCGCCATGTTCGTGCCGGCGCTGCCTAACGCGCGACTGCTCGGCGCCCGCTTGCGTATCGAGGATGGGCGTCGCGGCGTGGCGGTGCAGTATTCCGTGAATGGCGTCCCGGTTACCTACTTCGTCACCCCCGACGGCAGCGATGGCCTGCCGCCGCAGGGCGCAGTCGGCGCGATGCAGTTCCAACGCCTGATGCGCGCAGGGTACCATGTCGTCGCCTGGCGCGAGCCCGGGCTGCTGCACGCCATGGTCGGCAATATCTCGGAGTCTCAGCTCGCCAGCCTGGCCGAGGCATGTATCAAGCAGGCGCGCGGCACGGTCGCGGCGCGCGGCAGTCATTCACAGCCTTACAAGGAGACCTAACGATGCAATCCCGGATCTCTGCCGGCGCGCTCGCTGGAATCGCCGGCGGTCTCGTCTTCGGCATCATGATGCAGATGATGTCCGCCCCAACGCCCGACGGCGGTAGCATGCCCATGATGGGTATGGTCGCGATGGTTGTTCGCTCCCAAAGTCTCGTGGTGGGCTGGATCTATCACCTGTTCAATAGCGCCGTCATTGGCGGCCTGTTCGGTTGGCTGTTAGGCGACCGCGCGCGCAGCTACGGCGCTGGCCTCGCGTGGGGTGCGGCCTGGGGCATCGTCTGGTGGATACTCGGCGCACTCATACTCATGCCGCTCCTACTTGGCATGCCGGCGTTCGCGTCTCTTAGAATGCCGCCCATGCGCCCCGTCGCCATGGGCAGCCTTGTGGGTCACGTGATCTATGGTTTGCTGTTAGGCGCAGCGTACGTGCGCTTGCGCGCACGCGCCGGGGGTTACACTTCGACGCCGGTGCGCACGGTCTAGACTGATCTTCGGCGCGGGTCTCACTGCGGTGTCAGCGAAGAAACACATGCAGCGCAGTGTACAAGCCCAAGCTCTTCACGACGCACGAGTCGCGACGGTCGGCATGCTGGTCGATCTCATCATTCCGAGAGATGTACAGCCCCGGGAGCGCAACAGACGCTGGCGTGCCGCAGTTCACGGATTTTCCTCCGGGGCTTGAAAGGCAGGAACCGAGCTGATGTTTTGCTGCGACATCCACCGGTGGAAGAACCGCCAATCATCGGTCACAGCGCGCGCGAAGGTCATAGTCATGAGATAACCCGCGGCGCGCGGAGGCTCGCGCAATCAAAGCACCGCGTACATGATGAGATTGGTCGTTCTTTCCCG
>DASYRX010000052.1:0-31474 GCA_036003845.1 Gemmatimonadaceae bacterium
CGGGCAATGAGACGATGTCGACGACGTGCCTGACGAGCGCTTTACCATCATGCAGCGCGAGTGGTTTCTCGGAACCGAAACGGCGCGCGAGACCGGCCGCCAGCACGATCGCGCTGATCACGCGCCTAACGCTCGTCGTCCGCCTGGCCGCGCTCGATCTGCATGAGCCCAGTATGCAATACCGTCAGCGGCAAGCGTACGCATTGCACTCGCGCCTGTGGGATTTCCGCCTTGAGCGATCCGACCAGATGTTCGACGGTCAGCGTCTCTACTTCGTCCAGCGGGGCCCCTTGCACGAGCTCGGTGAGGATCGAGGCAGACGCGACGCAGATCGCGCAGGCGTTCGCCGAGAAGCGCGCTTCGGTAACCGTGTTCCCTTCGATCCGCAACTCGATTTTCACGCGATCGCCACAGAGCGGATTGACGCCTTCCTGCGCCATCGTCGGCGCGGCGAGCGTGCCGCGATTTCGGGGGCGACGAAAGTGCTCCAGCACGACAGCGCTGTATGCCGAGCTCACTCTTCCAGCACCTCGCCGCGCCGCGCACCGCTGCGATACGGCGGAAAGCGGAACTGCATGTCGCGTGTCAACAGGCCACCGTGACCAAGCTCGGCGAGCGACTTGTTCGTTAGGCGCTCTCCGGTGAGCAGCTTCGGCATCAAGAGATCGAAGACGGACGCCTGCGAAAAGAGCCCGCAGGACGGAAGCCCGACGATCGTGCGCTCCACCCCGTCGGACGGCTTGGCATAGCCGACCCAGAGCAGACTCCCGGGATGCGCCGGCATGCCCTGTCGCTCGATGCGCGCGTCGATCTGATCCAGCGCCTCGTACATGGGATCCAACGGATCCATCGGTCGCGACCCGGCGACGACGAGCAGCTGCGCCCCCTGCGCCATCTGCGCGCGCAGCGCCTGTGCGAGCTCCGTGCTGCGCGGCGACACGAAGCACGGCGCGAGCAAGGTGGATCCAAACCAGCCGAGCTTCTCGGCGAGGACGGCGTGGGCGCGTGTCATCGCGCGATCGCCTAACGACTCCTGGATGATCGCCCCGACGCTGAACGGCACGAAGCGACGTACGTGTACGGTTCCGTCGCGCGAGCGCGCGATTCGCTCGGCGCTGGCCAGCGCGTCCTCGGGAATTGCGAACGGGACGATCTTACCGCGCGCGACAATCTCTTTCTGTTCCACGACCTGGCCGTCGAAGAGCGTGTACAGCGCGATGCCGGGGAGCGCATTCACGTCGCGCAGGGCGTCCACGTCCACGTGCAGCACGCCGCGCACGGCGGCGACGAGCGGCCAATGCCCTGCCGTCATCGCCCCTACGTCGACGTCGCGGCCGGCGACGGCCCGCGCCAGGCGAGCACCTGCCTCGAATTCGTGCACGTCGCCAGGCTCGAGCGCGGCAGCGTGCAACTCACTCCAGTCGTTGGTGCGCAGCCGCTCGACGATCTGGCTCGTTAGGCGAGACCCCTTGGGCGCGACGACCCGGCCGGCGGCATCGCGCACGTCCTGCGCCAGCACCAGCTGAGGCGACTCGTCCGCTGTGAGCTCAGTCCGTGTCAGGCGGTACGGCTTCACGTGTCGGCACCGGCGTCTCCGCGCCGGCGCTCGCGCATAGCGCCGCCCGGCCGAGCGCGGAGCACCGCCAACGCCTCCGCGAGCACACTCAGCGCGATCTCCGATGCGCTGCGCGCGCCGATGTCGAGTCCAACCGGCACACGCACACGCTCGAGCTGCTCCGGCGGGACACCTTCGGCCGCGAGGAACTCGAGCATCGCCTTGCCGCGTCGCGCGCTCCCCAAGAGGCCGACATACGCCGCATCGCTCGCCAGGACAGCCTTGAGCACAGGCAAGTCGTACTTGTAATCATGCGAGAGCAGCACGACGAGCGACGTCGGGCCTAACGCCAGTTGCTCCGCCAGCTCGGATGGCATGCCGACGCGGATATCGTCTGCCTCCGGGAATCGCTCTCGTGTGGCGAACCGCTCGCGGCCGTCGATGACGACCGTTCGCAGTCCAATCGTGCGAGCGAGCTTGACGAGTGGCATAGCGACATGCGTGGCACCGAAGATCACGAGCGTCGTCGGCGGCGCGTGCAGCTCGAAGTACAAACGATGCTCGACCCCGTCTGCCGTGACACTCTGCGTTCCGGACTCGCTGCGCGTTAGGACGGACCGCGCCGTGTGCGCGGCCGCTGCATCGAGCCCGGGCGAACCGAGCGTGCCGC
Organism: Gemmatimonadaceae bacterium; assembly: GCA_036003845.1. Lineage (GTDB taxonomy): Bacteria > Gemmatimonadota > Gemmatimonadetes > Gemmatimonadales > Gemmatimonadaceae > DASYRX01. The sequence continues at coordinate 2,226 of DASYRX010000052.1, forward strand.
TCGTTACCCCACTGCGCTCGGAAAAGACGAGGCGCTCGCGGCGGCTTTCGCCATCGAGCGGGACGACGATGACGGCACGATCGCCGCTTTCGAGCGCGCTGTTCACCGCACGCATGGCAGCTGCGATTGGATCGTGCTCCGCTTCCGCGACGTACGGCTCGATGAGCACGTCGACGGATCCGCCACATGTCATGCCGAGGGCCCAGGCATCCTCGTCACCTAACGACATGCTCAGCACCGCAGGACGGTTCCGCGCGATCACATCCGCCGCCTCTTCGATGACGCGAGCGTCCACGCAGCCACCGATCGTCACCGACCCGAGAATGCGGCCCGATTCATCGACCCACATTTTGGCGCCGGCCTCTTTGGGCGTCGCCCCTTGTGTGGCGATGAGCGTCGCAACCGCGGCGCGCCCCTTCTCCGGCAAATCGAATCTGTCAGCCATACTGTTTTACAACACTAGATGACGCGCCAGCGCCTGCAAGCTCTCTACGTTATGCGCGCTGGCGAGCACGTCGACGTGCGGCAGGGCGGCGCGCATGGCGCGCGTCTCGGGAGAGAAATCCGGGCTCCCCATCAACGGGTTGAGCCAAACTATGCGCCCCGCTCGTCGAGCGATGCGCTGTAACGCTTCGTCCACCATGCGTGGGTCGCCTGTGTCCCAGCCGTCGCTCAGCAGCAGCACGACCGTACGACTGTCGAGCAATTCGGGCCAGCCCTCCAGAAAGGCCGCGAGCGCCTCGCCGATCTTCGTGCCGCCGGAGAAATCGCGCACGCGATCGCCCATGGCAGTTAGCGCCTGCGCGTACGAGGCTCGCCGAAAGAGCGGCGTCACACGCGTTAGGCGTGTGCTGAACACGAAGGTCTCCACGCGCGCGAATGCGTTCTGCAGCGCGTGGATGAAACGCAGCAGCAGCCGCGCGTATAATTCCATGGAGCCCGACACGTCGCACAGCACGACGAGTCGCGTGCGTCTGATGATCCGGTCGCGCCGCGCGAGAATCGCGGCGTCGCCACCGGTCCTGAGCAGCGAGCGCATCGTGCGACGCAAATCGATACGCCGCCCGCGGGGACGCACGCGCCAGCGGCGACTCGGCTTGAGCGCCATGCGCCGAGCTATGCGACGAGCCAGCCGTTCTATATCCTGTTGGTCGCCGGCCGCCAAATTCACGAGATCACGCTGCGCCGACGCTTCCAGCGTGCTCGCCTGACGCACCTGCACGACGTCATCAGACGAACTGCCCTTGCGCATCCAGTTCTCGAGCGAGATGCGCGACGCCTGCGAGTCTGCATTAGGTGGACGCGTGCTGCGCACATGCGACCGGCTGGGAACGGATTCGATGCCGCTTCGCGCGTGCCAGAATGCCTCGAACAGCTCGTCGAAGATCGTGAGGTCGTGTCGGCTGGCCGCGAGCACTGTGCGCAGGGCCGTACGCACGTCTTCGCGATCGCTCACGTCGACGGCGACAAGCGCTCGAACGGCGTCGAGGCTTTCTGCGGCCGTCACAGGGACGCCGCGCGCGCGCAACGCGCGACAAAACGCGACGACGCTGCGGACGAAACTGCTGCTCATGCAACGAGGCCGATCATATCGGAGAGCTTCCCTTGATCGAGCTGTTCGGCGACACGACGCAGATCGGCTTCGTCCTTGAGGACGCAGCCTAACGTCTCTCGCACCAGCTCCTGGTCGAGATGGTCGGCGTGCAAGGCGACGAGCGCCATCGCCCAATCCAGGGTCTCCGAGAGGCCTGGCGACTTGACGAGGGAGATGCGCCGCAGCGTCTGCATGAACGCCGAGATTTCGCGCGCCAGCTGCTCGTTGGCTTCGGGCACTTTCGTGCGAACGATACGCAGCTCTTTCTCGAGACTGGGATATTCGATCCACAAATAGAGGCAACGCCGCCTCAGTGCCTCCGACAACTCGCGCGAACGATTCGACGTGAGCACGACGAGTGGCTTGACCTCGGCGCGAATTGTTCCAAGCTCGGGGATTGTCACCTGAAAGTCCGAAAGGATCTCGAGCAGAAACGCTTCGAATTCCTCGTCGCTGCGATCGACTTCGTCGATGAGCAGAACCGGCGCCTTTCCCTTGTGCGCGATCGCGGCCAGGAGCGGGCGCTTGAGCAGGAAGCGATCGCTGAAAAGCGACGCCTCCGTCGCGTTAGGATCGTCCCCGTGCGCTTCGTGCAGCTTGATGTGCAACAGCTGACGCGGGTAGTTCCATTCATACAAAGCCGTTGTCGCGTCGAGACCTTCGTAACACTGCAAGCGGATAAGATCGGTGTCCTGCACACGCGCGAGTACCTTGGCGATGTCCGTCTTGCCCACGCCCGGATGCCCCTCGACAAGCAACGGCTTGCCGAGCGTGGAGGCGAGGAAGACCGCCGTCGCGATCGAACGATCGGTGACGTACGACTCGCCTTCCATCACTTCCTGAATGCGCCGGATCTCTTCTTTCAGATCGTCCTCCCTCTCCCTTCGAGCATCAACGGTGTTGGCGTCGCGGGCGCGTTGTGTAAACGACGTGTAACGGAATCTCTATTCGAATGTAACGGTCGGCGGACTCGTTACAATTCGCGCGAATTCCGTAACGCCAACCGCACATAACCCATGCGCCTTCGCCTCGCTCAACTCTTCGACGCGGCCCGTGGCTGCGCTAGTGTTGCCCTCCTGCTCGGCGTCACATCTATCGTGCTCAGCGCGCAGCAGCCCGCGGCGAGCCCCGCCCCCGCGGCGAAGCCGTGGTACGAGCGGATTTCGCTGCGCGGCTACACGCAGATCCGCTACAACCGCCTGCTGGAGACCAACCCGAACCTCACGTGTCAGCAGTGCGACCGGTCCATCGGGAACAACGGCGGCATTTCGATCAGGCGGGCGCGCCTAACGTTTAGCGGGGACCTCGGTGATCGCGCCGCGTTTTCGATCCAACCGGACATGGCGACCGATGCGGCCGGCGCCACGCTGTACTTCCAGATCCGCGACCTCTTCGTCGATGTGTTCCTCGACAAGGACAAGGCGTCGCGACTGCGTCTGGGGCAGAGCAAGGTGCCGTACGGATTCGAGAATGTGCAGTCCAGCAGCAACCGCGCGCCGCTGGATCGCGACGATGCCATCAACAGCGGCGCTCCTAACGAGCGCGACCTCGGCGTCTTCTACATGTGGACGCCGAAAGGGCCCAAGGCAACGTTCCGCACGTTGACTGACAGCGGCTACAAGGGTTCGGGTGACTACGGCGTAGTCGCGTTCGGCGTGTACAACGGTCAGAGCGCGAATCGGCCGGAGGCGAACAACTCTCTGCATGGTGTTGCGCGTCTATCATATCCGTTCGCGCTGCCTAACGGGCAGATCGTGGAGCTCGGCGCGTCGGCATACACTGGCAACTTCGTCGTCACACGATCCGCCGGGGTCCTCGGTCCATCAGAATTCAACGATCAGCGCATAGCAGGGATGCTGATCTGGTATCCCAAACCGATCGGGTTCGCCGCGGAGTGGACCGCCGGTGAAGGGCCGGAGTTCAATCCAGCGTCGACGCCCGGCCGAATCGAAGTGCAGGATTTGTCGGGCGGCTATGCCATGCTCATCGGGCGTGTGCGCGGCCCCGGCGCGCAGATGTTGTATCCGTTCGTCCGTTGGCAGACGTACGAGGGCGGGAAGAAGCACGAGCAGGACGCGCGCAGCTATGACGTGAAGGAGCTGGAGATTGGAAGCGAGTGGTCGCCGGTGCGCGCGCTCGAGTTCACGGTGCAGTACACGATTTCGGACCGGCGCTACGAGGACAACGCCACGATCGGCAACCGGCAGAAGGGGCGAATGCTGCGCCTGCAGCTGCAGGTCAATTACTAGTACCGCGTGCGCGTGCCTTCACCGGATGCAGCGATTCCACAGCCCCCACCCTGCCAACACTGCACAGCGAAGTAAGCAGTGCGATCACACTGTCTTGCGCCGCTGACTTGACGCGACGGCATTGCGTCCGCCGATTCACCTCGCCTGCCACCTCTATGCGATGTCAATCACGATCCACGAGACGTTCACAGTCAACTCCCCGATCGAGCGCGTCTGGCACTTCCTCACCACGCCGCAGGAAGTAGTTGAATGCCTGCCAGGGGCGGAGCTCACCGAGGTCTTGAGCGAACGTGAGTACGCCGGGCGCGTGAAAGTGAAGGTTGGCCCGGTCACAGCGGCGTACGCGGGCAAGGCAACGCTCGCCGAAGTCGACGAGGCGAAGCATCGCATCACGCTCGTCGGCGAGGGTCGCGAGACCGGCGGGGCCGGCTCGGCCAAGATGACGATGCACGGAGGGGTAACGCCTAACGCTGGCGGTGGGAGTGACGTGACTGTTGACGCGACGATCGACATCGCCGGCAAAGTGATGCAATTCGGCCGTGGCCTGGTCGAGTCGGTGTCGCAGCAGCTGTTCAAGCAGTTCGTCGAGCAGGCGCGAGTCAAGCTCGAAAGCGAGGCGCCTGCAGCGGTGGAAAGCCCGTTAGGCTCAAACAATCCGGCGCCGACGTCTGCGGCCGCGCCGACGACCGCGCCGCGAGAGCTGCGGCTTTTGCCGTTGCTCTGGCGTGCGATCGTCGACTGGTTCCGCCGCCTGCTGCGTTAGACGGCCCCTTATTTAGCCGTCGCGCGCTCCAGCGCGCGGATCAACGCACGCTCGGCGTATACGCAGGCGAGATTCGCTTGGTATGGTGTGACTCCAGGGAGCGCGGCCTGCTTCGCGGCGGCGCGCACCGTGTCGGCCGTCGCGGGCTTGCCTTTGAGCGCGGCTTCGACGGCCGACAGGCGCGTCGCCTTTGGTCCGAACCCGGTCAGTGCCACACCAGCTGAGGTAACGGTGCCGCCTTCGACTTTGAGCTGCGCGGCAACTCCCACCGTCGCGTAGCCGGATGCAGGATCGGCGAGCTTTTCGTAGGCGCCGCCGTTGCCGCTGCCGCTCACAGGAAAGTGTACTTCCGTGATCATCTCGCTCGCCTGGACGGCGGTGGTGAACATTCCCGTGAAGGTTTTGTCGGACTCCATGCTGTCCTTTCCCGACTTGCCCACGACGACGACGTTGGCGCGCAGCGCGAGGACAACGGCCGGATAGTCCGCTTTGGGATCCGCGTGCGCGAGACTGCCGCCGATCGTCCCCATGTTCCTAACGAGCGGGTCGCCGATGCCGCCGGCTGCCTCCGCCAAGAGCGGAAGTTTCGCGCGAACGAAGTTGGACGCGGCCACTTCGCTGTGCGTCGTAGTGGCGCCGACGATGACGCCGCCGCCGTTCTCGCGCACACCACTCAGGCCAGCGATGCGGCGGATGTCGATGAGATGCGTCGGAGTGCTGAGCCGCAGCTTCATGAGCGGCAGCAGCGAGTGACCGCCGGCGATGAGCTTTGCATCCTCGCCGTAGCGCTGGAGCATGCCTAACGCATCGTCCACGCTCGTGGCGCGGTGATATTCGAAGGAAGCCGGATACATGGCTCAGCTCCTCTTTTGCGCGTTCTGAATGGCGCCCCAGACGCGTTCGGGCGTCAGCGGCAGGTCCACGTGGGTGATGCCTAACGGCGAGAGCGCGTCGACGACAGCGTTGGCCACGGCCGCGGTCGCCGCGATCGCGCCGGCCTCGCCTGCTCCCTTGATGCCTAACGGGTTGACTGGAGACGGCGTCACCGTGCGCGCGGTCTCGAATGACGGCAGGTTCTCGGCCTTGGGCAGCGCATAGTTGATCATCGAGCCCGTGAGCAGCTGGCCGTTGCTGTCGTACGTGGCGCCTTCCCACAATGCCTGACCCACGCCCTGCGCGATGCCGCCGTGCAATTGACCGTCGACGATCATCGGGTTGATGACGTTCCCGACGTCGTCCACGGCGACGTAGCGATTCAGCTCGACGTATCCGGTGCGCGGGTCGACTTCGACAACGGCAATGTGCGTTCCGAAGGGGAAGGTGAAGTTCCCCGGATCGAAGAATGACGTCGTCTCGAGTCCCGGCTCGATGTTCGCTGGAATGTTGTGTGCCAGGTAGGCAGCCAAACAGACCTCGCCCCATGCCTTCGCCTTGGACGGCGAACCCTTCACGAAGAACTTGCCGTCCGCGAAGTCCATGTCGGCTGGACTCGCCTCGAGCAGATGCGCGGCGATCTGTTTCCCCTTGTCTTTGATCTTCTGCAACGAGAGGTAGATCGCGGTCCCTCCGACGGCGGCGGAACGGCTGCCGTACGTCCCCATGCCGAACTGCACTCGGCCGGTGTCGCCGTGAACGATCTCGACGTCCTCGATGGCGAGACCGAGCTCGCTGGCTGCGAGCTGCGCGAAGGTCGTGTCATGTCCCTGACCGTGCGAGTGCGAGCCAGTCATGATGCTCACTTTCCCGGTCGGGTGCACCCGCACCGTCGCGCTTTCGTATAATCCGGCCTGAGCACCTAACGAGCCCACGACCTGGGACGGCGCGATACCGCACGCTTCGATGTAGGCGGACAAGCCAATGCCAATAAGGCGCCCGTCTTTGCGTGCGGCGGCCTGCGCGGCGCGCGCTTTTTTGTAGTCCAGCATCTCGAGCGCTTTGTCCAGCGCCGGCTCGTAGTTGCCGCTGTCGTACGCCAGCGCCACCTGCGTCTGGTATGGAAAACTGCCCGCGGGCACGAGATTCTTGCGCCGCAGCTCCGCGGGGTCCATGCCTAACGCGCGTGCGCCGATGTCCACCATGCGCTCGACCAAATAGCACGCTTCCGGACGCCCGGCCCCGCGATACGCGTCGACCGGCGTCGTGTTCGTGTAGACCCCAGTCACCTCGCAGTGAATCGCCGGGATGTCGTACTGTCCGGAGAGCAGCGTGCCGTAGAGATACGTCGGGACGCAGGGCGCGAAGAGCGATAGGTAGCTGCCCATGTTGGCGACTGTTTTGACGCGGAGACCGATAATCCTGCCGTCAGCGTCGAAGGCCATCTCCGCATCGCTCACGTGATCGCGCCCGTGAGCGTCCGTCGTAAAGCTCTCGCTCCGAGTCGCCGTCCAGCGCACCGGGCGCGCGAGACGTTTGGCCGACCACGCGACGACGCATTCTTCCGGATACACGAAGATCTTGGAGCCGAAGCCGCCGCCCACGTCCGGCGATATCACGCGGAACTTGTGCTCGGGCAGCCCGAGGATGAATGCGCCCATGATGAGCCGGTGCACGTGCGGATTCTGCGACGTCACGTAGAGCGTCAGCTCGCCGTTGGCGGGGCTGAACGCCGCTGCTGAGGCGCGCGGCTCGATCGCATTGGCGATGAGGCGCTGATTCACCAGACGCTGCCTAACGACCGTCTGGGCGCCGGCGAAGGCTGAATCCGTCTTGGCCCTGTCGCCGATTTGCCAGTTGAACGCCACGTTGCCGGGCGCATTCGCGTGCACCTGCGGGGCGCCGGGCTTGAGCGCGTCGACGGCCTCGACTGCGGCCGGCAGCACGTCGTAGTCGACCACGACGGCGTCGGCGGCATCGCGCGCGAGGGCCGGCGTGTCGGCGACGACAACAGCCACTGCCTCGCCGACAAAACGCGCCGTCCCGACAGCCAGCGCGTGCTTCTCACCGATCTTGATGTCCGGGAGCAGCCAGCCGACCGGCATGGGATTGACGCCGCTGCCCTTGAGATCCTCGCCCGTGAGCACGGCATGCACGCCGGGCATGCCTAACGCGGCCTTGGCATCGATGCCGCGGATCCGCGCGTGCGCGTGCGGACTGCGCACGAAGACGGCGTGCGTCTGACCGACAAGCTTGATGTCGTCAGTGAAGGATGCGCGGCCGGTGAGGAACTTGCCGTCTTCCAGTCGCTTGATCGAAGCGCCCATGAGGGCGTCGGTTGGCTTGAGCGTTGTGGCCATGGCGCGTCTCCTCAGTCCGCGGCGACGGGCGCGCTGCCCATCGCCTGCGCAGCGTGCTGCACGCCGCGCACGATATTATGGTAGCCCGTGCAGCGGCAGAGATTCCCTTCCAGGCCGTGGCGAATCTGCTGCTCGTTAGGTGATGGGTTGCGCGAGAGCAGGTCCACCGTGGCCATGACCATTCCCGTCGTGCAGAAGCCGCATTGCAGCGCGTGCTCCTGATGGAAGCCTTCCTGCACCGCATGCAGAACGCCGTCCTTGGCCAATCCTTCGATCGTGGTGACGGAACTGCCGCCAGCCTGGGCAGCCAGCAGCGTACACGATTTCACGGCACGGCCGTCGAGCAGCACGGTACACGCGCCGCATTGACTGGTATCGCAACCGACGTGAGTGCCCGTTAGGCCTAACGTGTCTCTCAGGTAGTGGACGAGAAGTGTACGATCCTCGACGTCGTGCGCGGTCGCTCGTCCGTTGACCGTGATGCTCACTTTCGACATGGTGCGCCTCGAGGCGCTGGCGGGACCTCTAGCTTGACGACGCGCGCTGAATGCGTCAAGCAATCGCACCTGGAGCTTTGGTCGCTACATCGCCTTGCGTCGCAGCACGTGACCGGGTCTCGCCGCCGTCATAGCGCCTTTGTCGACGACCACAGTGCCGTTGACGACGACGAATGGGATCCCGACCGGATACTGATGCGGGCTCTCGAATGTGCCGCGGTCGCTGACGGTTGTCGCATCGAAGACGACGACATCAGCGACGGCTCCGCTCGTGAGCCGCCCGCGATCAGTCAGGCTCAGCCGGTCGGCCGGCATCGACGTCATCTTTTTCACAGCTTCCTCGAGCGTGAGCACCTTCTTCTCGCGCACGTAGACGCCGAGCACGCGGGGAAATGTGCCGTACGCCCTGGGGTGCGGAACGCCCTGGCCCGGACGCGTTAGGCGCCCGTCCGACGCGATCATCGTCATCGGGTGCTTCATGATGCGTTGCACGTCGCCTTCGTCGATGACGTGATACACCATCGACGCGCCCCCTTTGAGCTCCGCCTCGATCACGAGCGACGCGGCCTTTTCCGGCGCTGGGTCGATGCCGCGCATGACGGCCCAGTCGTACAGCGTCTTTCCTTCGAGCTCTTTCATCCACGACACGTTGCCGAACTGCACGCGCCTGAGATCGCCACCACCGCGGTCCGTCATGATGAGCTCGACGATCCCGCGCTCGATGCTGTCGCGCAGCTGCTTGTCTTTCACTCTGCGTGAGAATGCCGAGTCGCCGCCGGCCAGCGCCCACGGTGGAATGAGGACAGCGATTCCGGTTTGACTCGCTGTATATGGATACTGATCGATCATGACGTCGATGCCCCGAGTGCGCGCGGAGTCGACCATCGCGAGCGTCTTCGTGCTCGCGCCCCACATCTTCGTGCCGATGGCTTTGTGATGCGTGAGGACGACCGGAATCTTCGCTTTTTCGCCGATCGTGATCGCTTCGGCAACTCCTTCGAGGAGGCCGAGTCCTTCTTCGCGGAGGTGCGAGGTGTAGATGCCACCTGAATCGGCGGCGGAGCGCGCGAGTGCGATGACTTCGTCGATCTTGGAGTAGTAGCCAGGGACGTACCGCAGTCCCGTGCTGAGTCCGAACGCCCCCTCGCCCATCGCCTGCGCGACCATGGACTGCATCGTGCGCAGCTCTTCTGCCGTCGGTGCGCGATTGGCGAGTCCCATCACGCGCTGGCGAATCGTGTTGTGGCCGGCGAGAAAGGCGACGTTGATGCCGAGGCCGGCCTTTTGCGCGCGCCCGAGATAGTCGGCGAAGGGCCAGGGGCCGCCCCCATCGGGTCCGCCTAACGCGAGCGTTACACCCTGCCGAACCGCGCTCTCGGCGTCGGGCTGAGTGAGCAGCGGTTCCAGGTGCGCATGCAGATCGATGAAGCCTGGCGCGACGATGAGTCCCGTCGCGTCGATGACGCGCGTGGCGCGATCGCGCGGCAGCGGCGTGCGCGACACGGCGACGATGCGATCGCCGCGCAGGGCGACGTCAGCGCTGTAGCGCGCGGCGCCCGTGCCGTCGATGACCGTCCCGCCCGCGATCAAAAGATCGTAGCGGGAAGTGTCGGTCTGCTGTGCGCTGGAGCTCGAAGCGAGTGCGGTAACGAATAGAAGCGCAACCAGGGCGCCTCCCTGCTTGACTAGGCGTGTCATTATCAGGCTCATCTCACAGTGGCTTGTCCCAAATTCGCCCGCCGTCCGCAAAAGCTATTAACCACGGATTTGGCGGATTAACGCGGATCTAAGCCCTTTTTGTTGGAATTCGAGAAAATGAGTCGCTTGAACTCAGGAACTCTTCCAAAGTTCAAGACAAGTCCAACCTCAAACCACGACGCTCGCAAGTAGTTAATCAGCTGTGCATTGTGCTCCGGAAGGAGAGTACGAACTGCTTTGAGTTCGAGCACCACGCAGTCCTCAACGACTAGATCAGCATGAAACTGACCAACGACGGCTTTACGAAAGTACACTTCGATCTGATGTTCACTTCGCACGCCTAGACCTTCATCGAGAAGCGCGCGGAGCATCGAGTTGTGATATACAGATTCGACGAAGCCTACGCCTAGCTCGTTGTAGATACTGAAAAAGGTGCGCAGCACTCGATTCGTGACTTCGCCGTGAGCGAGGGGCACGTATTGTCCTCGTATTCAGAACGCCATCCGCGAAGACCCGCGAAATCAGCGGTTAAAGCTTTTGACATACTGAATGTGAGGCTATGCGACGCCTCGGTCGTACCGAATTCTGGCGGGGCGTCACGCTCGAACGCGCTACGCGTCGCGATCCGACTCAATCGCGGCAGAGCCGCGAGACGGCGTGTCGGCTTCGCCGATCAATCGGCGGCCGCGCCAGGTAAGACGCCATTCCTTTGTCGCGCCGGGCTCGATCCAAAACGCGCCCTTCCAGTCGCCTAACGCATCGGTCAGCGTATCCGGCGCGCCGACGCACGGAGCCAGCGCAATGTTGCAGTACGCCTCCGAGCGCTTGAGCGGCGTCCAGCCGTTGCGATTGATCCAGAGCCCAACGTGCGGGACTTCTTCTGCATCAAAGGTGACCTCGAGCTGCTCCAGCCCCTCGCGGATCGCCGCGCGACCCTCGTGCGCGATCGGCATGTCGAGAAAGAGCTTGCAAGCGTAGCGCTTGGCCACGACGGCCGGATGCGAGAGGTCTGCCTGCAGCGCACCCGTGCGTACGAACGGCCACTTGTGCTCGGTTCGCGTGGTGCCTAACGCGATCCCATGCGTGCCATACACGCGCAAGCGAGCGCCCTCAGGCAGGATCAGATGCGTTTGCGGCGTGAGCGCGAACAACGGATACGACGACCATATGAAGGGCATCCGGTCGCGCCCATCGTTGCGCGCTGCGTAATCCACGACAACGGCGCCGTCCCCCGTTACGAGTATCCGCCGGGTGAACGCGTACGGAATACGCGTGCCCGTCCACGTGGAGACGATCGCCTGGGTTCCTTCATACTGCTCGACATTCACGATCGGCGTCTGGCTCCACAATTCACCGTGATCCGGCAACTCGAAGCCGCCGTAGGCCTTGACCCAGCTTGGCAGACGGCATTGCCCGACGGTTGGGAAGCATTCGTCGTAGCCGCCGCTATCCGCCGTTTCCATGTACGCGCTGCCTGGCGTCGGCGGCGCGAACGGAATCTGATCGTTCGTCCACAACCACTGCCGGCCGGCGAGCTCCAGATCCACGATCCGCCCACCGAGCGCCGGAATGACGCGCACTCGGCTCCCTCCTCCGCGCAGCTCAGCATAGCCGTAGTCCTCGACAGCGACAGTCGCGGCGGCTGGTTTGCGGCGGAAAAGGTCGAGCATTCGTTAGGCCGAGTACGCGAGCATTGAGGTAAGCGGCACTCGTTAGGAGTCCATCTTTAGAGTAATGCCGCGCGTCGCCAAAATGCGAGTCACCACATCGCCGATCGAGTTGTTCGGCGTGCTCGCCCCTGCCGTGAGGCCGATCCGCACCGGACCCGACACCGGTATCCAGTCCGTGGCAACTGCCTCCTCGTGCTTAACGCCCGCCACGCGATACGCGACCGAGCGAGAGTCGGGATCGATGGCAGCCGCCTCCGCTACGTGATATGTAGGGACGCGCTCTGCGCATAACGCCGCGAGTGATATGGTGTTGCTCGAGTTATACCCGCCGATCACGATCATCGCGTCCAGCTGCTCATCCAATAGCTCGATCACCGCGTCCTGCCGCTCCTGTGTGGCCGAGCAGATTGTATCGAACGTGCGGAAGTTGGCACTGCGATACACCTCACCGAATCCGCGTTGCATCGCGGCTCCGACCGCTTCGCCGATCGCCAGCGATTCACGAGCGAGCATTGTCGTTTGATTTGCCACGCCGATCCGGCGCAGATCACGCGCTGGTTCGAAGCCCGGTGAGATAGCATTGGCAAAGCGTGCCAGGAGCGCGGCACTGTCGTCAGGCGTGACCGTCCGGCGACCTAACGCTTCAACGTATTGGCAGACGATTTCGGCTTCAGACATGTCGCGAACGACCAGGTAGTGCCGCTCAGGGAAGTGACGGACCTGCGACGCCGTGGCGCGTGTCTCCTCGTGGTAATGCTTGCCGTGGATCAGCACCGTGAATCCGTCGCGCGCGTACGCTTCCACGCGCTTCCAGACATGAAGCACGGACCCGCACGTCGTGTCGACGACGATACAGCCGATCGCACGGAGCGCATTGAAGTCCGCGAGCGTCACGCCGAACGCCGGGAGCAGCACGACGTCGTTTGGCGTGATGCTGGAATAGTCGAAGCGCGGCTGGTCGGGCGGCGGATCGCGCCGCGGCTCCAGAATGGTGATGCCCAGCTCACGCATACGCTCGTTGACGAGGGGATTGTGGATGATCTCGCCTACGAGTACGACGCGCCGATCCGCATCTGGAAACTTGTGGCGCGTTTGATAGGCGTATTCCACTGCACGCTCGACGCCGTAGCAGAAGCCGAATTCGCGCGCCAGGCGGACTGTCACGTCGCCAAGAATCAGCGTATTCCCGTTCTCGCGCAGCATCTCGACCACTCGGCCTGCGTAATCCGCGGACAGGGCGGCCTGGACCTGGGCCTTTAGGCCAAAGCCTTTACGGAAATAGGTGTCTTCTGAGACCGGCGCCACAGTGCGCAATTTAGCGCCGCGCCGAGGGGTTGGGGGTTAGGGGTTAGGGGTAAGCCCTTCGCCGCGCGGCCGCTGCCGCGAACCCCCTTTGAGCTTAGTCAGGGCTCGTTAGGCGAAAAGGCTCCAAAAGCGCAATCAGTGCCTGGGGCCACGGGCGCTTGTTCGACGTCCCAGGGTCGACGCAGACGAACACCATGTAGCCGATCTCGCGTGCCACGCCGTCCATGCTATAGATGTCGAAGTGCATTTTCATCGACGTGGTTCCGACGTGGCTGATGTAGACACGGATCTCGAGACGCTCATCGAGCAGCGCTGGTGACACGAAATCCGCGTGCATGACACGTCGCGGAATGCCGATCTTGAAGCGACTGATCAGTTCTCCGTACGGAATGCCGAGCGCGCGAAAGAACTCGCCTTCTCCGTATTCGAAGAAACGGAGGTAGGCGTCATAGCGAATGATTCCAGCGGGATCGACGTCGCCCCACCGCACGTATTCGTGCACGATGAAAGGCGCGGGTGTCACAGCCGTTTTGTCGCTTGCGGCCATCGGTCCTAAGGCTCAGAGCGCGCGCAATCTAACCCTCTGGCCGTCGCTCGGTACGCTGCATTATGCTGAGCGATCATGGGGGAGGCGACGTTCACATTCATCGGCGAACGTCTGTGGCTTGATTTCACAAACACAGACGATGTGCGTCGCGGAGTCCGCACCGATGTTCTGCGTGACTTCGATGGGCTCCTGCAGTGGCTTGCTGCCGCGCACGTGCTCGACAGCGAACGGCTCGCGTTGATGCGTCGACGCGCGCAGCAGCAACCGGCCGGCGCGTCCGCGTCGCTCGTCGATGCGCGCCGAATACGTGCGGCGATGCGCGCTCTGGCTGAGCGGGGACTTTCAGTGGAGCGCGCGCGTCTCGACGCGATTGCCGAGATCAATCGCGTGCTCGGACGAAGCGCCGGGACTCGTCGAGTGGAGGAGCGCGCGAATGGTCGCTTCGTACGCACGTTCGTCCCGGGCGGTGATGCCTTCGCCGGATTGCTGATCCCAGTCGTGGAATCGGCCGCGGATTCGCTGATCGGCGGCGAGCTGATGCGCGTTAGGCGGTGTGCCGATGCGCGTTGTCCGCGCCTCTTTCTGGACACGACGCGCAACTCTCGTCGACGCTGGTGCGACATGGCGACGTGCGGTAACCGGGCGAAGGCGGCGCGCTTCCGGCATCGTCTGACGGGCCATGCCTAACGTGACAGATCGCATCGCGGTCGTTCGCACGTATCTCGAGCTGCTGGAGCGGCCGGCGGCGAGCTCCGACATATCTTGGCCAAACGGCATCACGCTGAGGCGCGAAGCGCCGTGCTCCGTCGCATTGGCTCGCTCCGTGTACGCGGCCGTGGGCCGCATCTACCACTGGTACGATCGCGACGCGTGGACCGACGAGCGCCTCGCGGCGCAGATGGCCGATCCTAATGTGGCCGTGTGGGTGCTGCGCGACGCATCACGCCCGATTGGCTATTTCGAGCTGTCTACGGGGTCAGACTCCCCCCTGGGGTCAGACTCCGCCATTCTGGCGGAGTCTGACCCCGGCGTGGAGTCTGACCCCAGCGTGGAGATCGCGTATTTCGGACTCATCCCCGCAGCGCAAGGCAAAGGCTTGGGGAAGCGGCTGCTGGAGGCCGCGATTCGCGCTGGCTTCGACACACCAGCATCACGAGTGTGGCTGCACACCTGCACGCTGGACCACGCCGCTGCCTTGCCGAACTATCGCGCTCGTGGATTCGTGCCGTTTCGTACTGAGCGCTACGAAATCGCTCGGCCGGCGACGACCTAACGACGGCGCCGGTGTGCCCGGCGTATCGTCGGCGCGCGATCCCGTGCCCGACGCGCCTCGTCAGGCGCGTATGGGCGATGCAGCATATCTTGCAGCTCATCAAGCGAGTCGGCGCGGACGGCCCCACGCGCTCCACGAAGCACGATGAAGCGGTACGGCCGATCGAACGGTGGTAGCTCTTCCGGCACGACGTTGCGTGCCATCTTCTCCGGAAGGCGCAGGCGAGCGATACCTAACGACTGGCCGTCACGCTCCTCGACGTCGTACTGGACGTCGACGCGCATTCCGCGCAGCGTGATGTGATCCGGCAGCCGATCGAGTTGCGCTCGAGCCGCCGGCTCGACCAGGCTATCGAGCTCCAGTCTGAGCGGTGCCGACTCGTACCCAACGAGTGAGTGCACTTCCGCTTCAGTCAACGCTCGCTCATACAGCGCACTCAGCTCGGCCTCGCCGAGTCGCGGTGTCGTGCCGCCGGACCTGCGGTGGTACTCGCGTATGCGTTCCACTTGGGCGTGATGACGTCGCACCGCCGGATGACGCGCCTCACCACGCGCCAGCGCCAGGGCGAGCGCCCTGTTTACGCTCGGCGCGAGATCGGCCGGCCAGTCGCTGATCGACTCCTCGTCCCGCTCGAGCTGAAAGCCGAAATACTCGAGCCCACGCCTAACGACGACAGAATCGCGCCCACGCCCGGTCACCACGTCGACGTCACCCTCCGTGCGCCTCGCGTACTTGCGGATGACGCCGATTGGGATCTGCGTACCGTCGATCGACGCACGTGGCACGCCGAACCGATCGGCGAAATAGCGCAGCTGTCCCGCAACAGCACCCCAGCTTCCCGCCACGCTCGATTTCGATACGCGCGCCTCCTGTCCGTCCATCGTCTCCTCGTCGATCACCAGATCGAACGGCATGATGCGAGCGACCAGGTCGATGTACGCACGACGCATATCCTCGGTGACGAGTGGTAGGCTCGTTGGAAGCTCGACATCGAGGCTGCGATAGATGCTCGCCATCGCGAGCGCCGCGTCCTCGATCGCTTTGATGAGCACACCGCGTCTCTCGGCCCAGCGCTCGATCTTTTGCTCGTCGAACAGGTGGCGCGGTAACCCGTACACTTCGCCCATCGACCCCGCGCGCTGGTACGCCTCGGCATACAAGTTGTACGCCGTTAGGTGGTCGCTCCCCTGGACGAGCACACCTTTGAGATCGCGTTCCTCGCGAGTCATGCGATGCAGCGATTCGATCCCGGCCATGATGGCAACAGCCGGGAGTAAAGCATCGTCAGCGTTGGCGACAAGCTCTGCCCATGCGCGCTCGGCGGGGACGGCTTCGACCGTCGCTCCATACTTCGTGAGTCGCCCATTGGCGACGAGTCCACGGTCCTCGAGATGCGCCAGGGCGCGTCGGTACGCGATCCGGTCGAGTGGAACCGGCAGTTCCAGCTCGTCAGCGCGAACGCCTAACGCGGCGCAGGTGAGGGCGATTCGCTCGGAGTCACCCGCCAGCTGAAACTCGGGCTCCGTCGGCTCCAGACGGTGGAAATCGATGTCGCGATCTGAGAGGATGTAGACGCGCCCGCCGCGAACGCGACCATGCACGCGCCCTGCCATCTGCAGGATCTCGTTGGCGCCGAGGTGCAGTTTGGTCAGAACGTTGCGCCCTTTGGTGACGACGTTCGTGAAACGCGTGTCGTCGATGACGACAGTGTCCAACCCTTTGATGTTGAGCGCGCTCTGGCCTGCCGCCGTCATCGCCAGGAAGTACGGTTTCGGGGCTCCTTCCCCGAGGAACGGGCGGATGACGCGGATCGGTTCGCCGCCGTGGTAGAAGGCACTCGTTATGCGTGGGTAGCGTCCCTCAACGGCTGACGCGACTTCTTCTACTGTCGCGCGCGTCGGCAGAAACATCGCCACGCCCCGCCGGTTCTTGGCGACTTGGGCGAGAAATCTATCGCTCAGAAAGTTCGCTGGACGCTCGCGAATCACGTTGACGTGCGCCGCCCGCGCCGGGTCGAACGCGGAGCTTTCGATGACCTCGGCTGAATCGAGATAGCGCGCGTAGAACGTCGGGTCGACGGTCGCGGAGAGCCAGATGAAACGACAGCCGACGCGCTTGCCTAACGCAAGACACAGCTCCAGCTCGGCAGATGTCTGGTGGATCTCGTCCACGATGAGCGTGTCGCCCGGCAGGATGTCGCCGTCCTGGAACCAGCGCCGCGCGATACCTGTGGTGACGATGATGACGTTCCACGAAGGTGTCTCGGGAGTCGCCTCACGCTCCCGGTTCACGACACCCACACGCAGCGACTCCGTGCCGAGAATCGCCTCGGCGATAGGACGGATCGCGAGCGTTTTGCCCGTGCCCGTCCCTGCCATGATGCCGAAGCCGTTGCCTGACGCGGCCAACTTGCGGACCTCGGCGCCGTGCTCGCGCTCGAGCACGGTGTCGACGTGCAGACTCAAGGCGATCTCGATCGTTTCACACGCCGCTCGCGTTGGAGCGATGACGATGACGCGGCCAGTCGGCGGCTCCGCCGCCACAAAGGCTTCATGGTCCGGCGGGAGCGCGCGGTCGTGAACTTCGCGTAGCACGAAGTGAAGGTCGCCTATCGAGAGGCTCCGCGACAGCTAAGGCTCAGACTGGATTGAGAATCCGTGGGGTCAGACTCGATTGAAGTCCGCGCCCTCGGTCAAGCCAGGTTAGTCAGGTTCAATCGAATCTGACCCCACTTAGCGATCGCTCGACGGGTCCGGCTTCTTCGGCTTCCCCTTGTCGCGCCGGTTGCTGGCCGCAGAGTCGGAGAAGATCACGCGCGCGTTAGGCGGCAGGTTGCGGATCGCCGTCGCACAGTCCGTAGGAGCCGGCTGCCGGTTCGGCGGCACGCTATCCAGCCAGATGCGGCACATCCCCGCCGGGGGCCGGTAGCGCTGCGGAACCGGATCTTGGCGACTGCGAGAGGGGGCAAACGACTGCGCCCCGGCAGTGTCTTGGAACGCCGCCAGGCCAACGCCCACAAAGGCTACTATGAGAAGTCGTTTCAGAATCACAGGTATCGTTTGCATCGGTCGCCAGCCTACAGTGGCACAACCGGTGCCCTGCCAGGACGCGCCAGCGTCAGGCGCGCAAGCTTTTGACGTACAGCAGGTTGTACACGCTTGCAAGGGCCAGGGTTGCACTGCCCGTCACTGTCCGTGGACGCCAAATGCCGGACACGTGGACAGACGAACTCGGCCTCAGTCCCCGAATGAAGTCCCCACTTCGCGGGCTGTCCTGACGGTGTCGTGAGTCAGGTCTACCCGCCTTGTCTCGCTAAGTGCGGTTCGAATCGGGATGGTTACGATGTGAGGCGTTTGAAGGGCGACCATTTCCCCCCACTTGCCGTCTGCCACGGCTCGCGTTGCTGCTCCTCCAAAGCGTGTGGCCAGCAGACGGTCATAGCCAGTTGGAGCACCACCGCGCTGCAAGTGCCCAAGAACCAGCGAGCGCGCCTCCTTGCCAGTGCGTTCCTGGATCTGCCACGCTAGTCGCCCACACACCCCACCGATGCGCTTGGCCTCGCCGGGCAACGATTCGGCGAGCACTGACTCCTCACCATCGAGTGGGTGCGCGCCTTCGGCAATCACGACGATCGAGAACTTTCTCCCCCTGCGGTCCCGTTCCATGATCTTTGCGCAAACCAAATCGATGTTGTACGGGATCTCCGGGATCAGAATCACGTC
Organism: Gemmatimonadaceae bacterium; assembly: GCA_036003845.1. Lineage (GTDB taxonomy): Bacteria > Gemmatimonadota > Gemmatimonadetes > Gemmatimonadales > Gemmatimonadaceae > DASYRX01. The sequence continues at coordinate 20,777 of DASYRX010000052.1, forward strand.
GGCGGTCGCGGCGAGCCCCGCGTGCAGCGCGATGAACCCAGCGTGCCGCCCCATCACTTCCATAACGAGAACGCGATCGTGGCTTTCAGCCGTCGTGTGCAGCTTGTCGATGGCCTCGATCGCTGTGTTGACGGCCGTGTCGAAGCCGAACGTGTAGACCGTCCCGGGGACGTCGTTGTCGATCGTCTTCGGGACGCCCACGATGCGCATCCCTTTCTCGAAGAGGCGCTGCGCAATGGCCAGGGAGCCGTCACCCCCGATCGTGATGAGCGCGTCGATGCCCAGTGTGCGCGCGCGCCCGAGCAGCTCCTCGGACCTGTCCACCAAGGCGAAGGAACCGTCGGTCTGCCTAACGGGATAGTTGAATGGGTTGCCGCGATTCGTCGTGCGCAGGATCGTGCCGCCGAGATGGGCGATGCCACGCACGGAGTCGCGCGTGAGCGGGACGCATTCGTCCTCGCCTAACAAGCCGCCGAAGCCGCGCTTGATTCCGAGCACTTCCCAGCCTCGGCCTATCGCGCTCAGCACTGCGGCGCGGATGACGGCGTTGAGGCCAGGTGCATCGCCGCCGCCCGTGGAGATCGCGATGCGCATCCCGTGGTTTCGCTAGCGCACGCCGCGCGGCGCGTGCGCGCTACTTGTCGGCATGCTCGGCGAGCAGACGCACGATTTCGCCAGGCTTCGCGTGGCGATGCAGCTTCGATTTCTCGAAGATCGGCCTTTCATCGACTGTGACTTCGAAACGCCCACCCGAGCTTGGAACCAAGGTGACGTCAGCGCCCGTGAACGCGCGGCGAATCTCGGCCGCCAGACTGGTGGCCCGAGGCTCGTAGTTTCAAAGCGTGCAGTATTCGATGCTGATCTTCATGTGAGCCGTTCGGCGGTCGCAGGGCAACTTAGTCAGCGAGGGGACGGCACCGCCACGCCCGCAAGATTCGCCAGCTGACGCAGCACCGTATCCTGGCGCGCGACGATCAGCCGTAATGAGTCTACCTGATCCGTGAGCACGCCATAGTCCTGCCGCATCGCGTTCACGGCTTCGCCGAGGTCGTTCACGGATTGCATGACCTCGAGGTCGCTGCGAGAGGGAACCGAGCACGCCGCGGCAGACGCGGCGAGTGAAAGCGTTAGGCAGCGGAACCACAATCGCGCGCGACGCATTGCGTTCTCTCCGTGAGCAACAGAAGGAAACGAGGGGCGTTGAAAGGGTTGCGTGGCGGATCGTACGGACGCGTAGGTTGCCGCGCAACTCGATGAAGCCTCGTGCCGGCATGTCGTTCATTGAACTGCTACTGGTGCTGGTGATCATGGGAGTACTCATGACGCTGGCGCTGCCGCCGTATATCGCCGTGCGCGATCGTGCATCGGTGAGCTCCGCGGCAACGGCGGCAGTCGCTGCGTTCGACGCGGCGCGTGCACTCGCGCTCACCCGCGGACTGCACGCCGCTATCCGCATCGACACGCTGGCTGGTCGCATCGTCGTGCACAGCGGCGTCGATAGCGTGCTGCGGGTGCCTCTCGGCACGTCATGGGGAGTGCGGCTTTCAACCAGCCGAGATTCAAGCGCGCTGGCGCCCGACGGACTTGGCTACGGCGCGGCGAACTTGAGCCTGGTCATCATGCGCGGCGCGGCAGCAGATACAGTCATCGTGTCGCGCCTGGGACGCGTAACACGTCGTTAGGTGCCTTGAGCCCGTTCACTTGCGCGGCAATCGCATCCGCGACGCGCTCGGGCGCTTCTTCGGCAAGCACGTGACCAGCATCGGCGACCACTTCGATTTCTACATGCGGAATAAAGGCGGCGCCTTTCGACGCGTCGCGATGCTTGATGACGCGGTCCCGTTCTCCAAACATCACATGCGTTGGCGCGGAGATCCGCTCCAATAGCCCGGCCGGACGCGGATCCCATGTGTAGGCTTGGGCATACGCGAGCATTCCACGACGCCCACCCGGCATCAGCGTGGGATAGAGGTACTGCTGCAGATCGCCAGGTTCGGGCTGCGCCAAGCGCCCGTACGCCATATGAAGGGCTGCGTAGCCAATCATCCCGCTCACAGCGGCTGGAATGCGCTCGGAGACGCGCGCGGGCAAGCGTGCGAAGAGCGGAGCCCATGTCAGCCTCGAAAGTCCGACGGGATTCAGGAGAGTCAGCCAGGAGATGCGCTCGCGCGCCTCGGCAGCGGTGTCCATCGCAATCGCGCCACCTAACGAATGTCCGACGAGACCTGCTCGGGGGAGCTCGAGCACGTCGAGCACGCGCATCACGAAGGTTGTCGCCGCAGACGCCGCATACTCCGCAGCGCGCGCGGGCTTGTGCGTCAATCCGTGGCCGCGCAAATCGACAGCGGTCGCACGGATGCCGCGCCTAGCGAGCGCCGGCGCCAGATGCCGGAAGTGAAAGGCGTTGCATCCCCAGCCGTGAAGCAGCAGCGCGTGCGCGCCGTCGTTGTTTCCGTCGGCGGGGCGATGTTCGATGACGCGCACACGTTCGCCGTCCGCCAGCGTGAGCCAGCGCGCGCTAGCATCGGGAAATCCGGCCGGGTACCAGGTATCAGGTTTGCCGCGGCGGGGGAAGACGGGACCGGCCATGATCACGATCCTAACGAATCGCGGCGGCTCGTGCACTAGGCACGGCCGCCGCGAAGCCGCGATCGGTACCGCGTGCTGCGATTAGGCGCCGGGAGAGCTTCACTGAGCTCCCTAGCGCGAGGCCTCTCGGAGGCTCTGGCCGTCAGCACACCGACCGCGACTGCATTGCTTTCCGAAGCTCTTGTGTGACGCCCCATCGGGCATCGCCTAACGAGCGCTATCGAAAGCTTGCGATTCCAAGATGCTGTGAGTGTCTCGGCGCGTCAAGCGAACTTAGCGACAGCGCGTGGCACGCGTTCGATTAGCCGAGCCTAGACGAACTCGACGGGTCGCCCCGAGTAGCGTCCGATCATCGCCAGCCGAAAAGTCACGTCACCCGCTTGTTCGTCGGCAGAAGCATTCGCAGCCAGGGGAAACGACGGCCACACGAATGCGTGGCCCTGCCGCGATAAAGTCTGTCCGCGTCGGGCGCGCCAAACAGCCAGTTCATCGCACTGATCGAGTAACGACGTAAAGATCGCGGACCACGATCCGTGCCGCTTGAGGAAGCCGAGTCGCGCCGCCAACTCGAGCCAAGAGACGGTGAAGGCGATATCGCCCTGCGCGACTTCCTCGCTCCACAACGGATCACCAGTGACGATGTAACGCTGCGCGCCCCCCTGATTCCCTTGCGACGCCTCGCTCGCGGGATTCGTGAGGTATTTCAGTAAGTCATCCATCTCGCTCGCATGCTCCAGGCGAAAGAGAGGCATGTACGCGAGCATCAAGAGGAAGAAGTACGATGGAGGCGCGGCCCCCGTGGCCAATGTGCGCTTCCCCGGCGCTCCAACCCATGCATCGGCCGCGAGCGGCGAGCGAACGAACGAAGTCACCCGATGCAGGAGACGCAACGCCGCGCCGCGCAGGCGCGGATCCCCTTCGTACCCCGCCTGGGCGAGCGCGGCGGCCGCCGCTTCTCGCAGCAGCACTCGACTCCGCCTAACGGTGTCTTCGTCCGGCTTTCCCTTCTCGGCCAGCTCGAACAGCAGGTTCGGATCGTTGTCCTCGGCAAGCAGCCGGAAGAGCATCCGGCGCGCGTGAAAAAGCGGCGGGGCGTCGCGATCCCAGCCGTATTCGAGGAGACGGCGATAGGCGACGATTGTCCCGACGCCCTCAAAGTCCGCCGATCGCGGCGCGGGGACGGCGAGCATTGCGTTATTCCACGTCCCTTCCGGGCGCTGTGATACCGCCAGCATGATCGCCGGCGAATAACCGTAGATCAGCGACGCAAGTCTCTCAGGAACCGGAGAGACTCGAGCAAGCTCGAGGAGCGTGCGATACACAACCGGCGGCGAGCCGTTGTCGACAAGCCAGTTGATCGGCACGACGACCGGCTCGGGCGGAGGCGGAGGTGGCGCGGGCGGCGCCGGTGGCTCAGGAATGGCCGCGGCAGCGACCGGCTGTTCAGCCGGCGGCGTCGGTCCCCCAGTGTGGTCGCTCGGGAGCGCCCAATCTGGTTCCTGGGGATCGCTGTCCGATGGGAGCGGATCTGGCCGCGTCACGAGTGGTCAAGAATGACCCCGGCCATTGCTCGCGCCGAGGGGATTTGGCGGCCGGAACGTTATCAATTCTCTCCTAAAGCGCTAGAAGTGACACCTGACCGCGTTTGTCTGTGTATGAAGCGCTACTTCCGGTCGCGAAGAGACGCGCTTAACCGCTAATGTTACCGCGAGTTGCCCGATTGTCGTCCGAACACTTGCCAGCATGTGTGTGGCAGCACGACGATGTAACAAACGGTCGCACGTAGAACGGAGGAGTCGGAACGTGAGCAAGTCGGCACGAATGGCGTTAGGTGCGCTCTTGGCCGTATTCGGCCCGACCGTCGGTGCGCAATCGACAGCTCGGGATTCGGTCGACGCACGCGTCGGCACGCGCGTGCGGATCATGGCGCCTAGTATCCGTCGGGACCGATTCATTGGACGCATCGATTCACTGAACGCGGAACGTGTCGTGCTCGACACGACGGGCGAACGGCATCGCTTCGGCTTTGAGATGGGCCCTGTACTCGTGGATTCTTATCGCCGCGCAGCTGTGCAGCGTAGCGCGATCGAACGCCTCGACGTGAGTGGTGGACGGACAGTCAGAAGTTCGACGATCCGCGGCGCCCTGTGGGGCGCTCTGGCAGGTGCGCTGATCGTTGGCGTGGGTAACCTGCCCCAGGTCAACGCGAAGTTCGACGACTTCGTGAAGTACGCGCCGATCGGAGCCGTACTCGGCGGCGTTGTCGGCGGTGTGGTGGGATACGCATTAGGCGGCGAGCGCTGGGTACCGGGCCGCTTCCCGCCCTAAGCCCGTTCCATCTGGCGAAACAGCCAGGCCGAAAGATCCTTCGTCGACGACTGGGACGAGCCTAACGAACTTGCCTCGCGGCGTCGAGCACGTGCGCGATGTCGCGCGAGAGTGCTCTGGCTTCCTGCGTCGCCGTCAGCACGTCGTCGATCGCGGATTGAACGCCGGCCGATCGCAGCGCAATCAAATCCAACCGCATGTTCTGCAACATGAGCGACGCGCTCTCCAACTGCGTCAGCAACGTCTCATGTCGCGTGAGCAGGTCGTTCATCGTCACGCGCTGCCGCTGCAGTAATTCGAGTCGTTGATCTCGCTCGCGACTTTCCGGCCGCTTGCTTGTTTCCTCGATACGGGCATCCAGCGCCGCGAGCGACTCCGGCGTGATGTCGGTGTCCATGCGGTGCAGCGCCTGCGCCAGCGCGCCCACTCGCTCCGCGAGTGCATCGACTGTCGGAGCAACGTCGGGAATCATCTCGCGGTCGACCTTGGAGAGCTTGGCGACCGCCTCATGTACCGCGACACGATCGTATGCTGCCCGACGAACGACGTCGCCATAGCGCCCTCGCAGCACATCGCTCGGAGCGAGCCGTTCCGACTCATCGACTGGTGTTCGCCCGCCTGACGCGAGGCGTGCCTTGGCGTTGCCAGGCCGCTCGTTGGCGCGCTGCAGCGCCTGGCGCGCTTCGCGGCCGAACACCTGGCGGAAGCGCACGCCGTCGGCCCAGAGCGACGCCGCGCGTCCGATGAGACCGATGCCCATGCCGATCGCAGGGAAGATCACCCAGGGGAAAAACGGCGTGAAAACGGAGTTGATGATGCCGAGCACCGCGACGGTCGTGGCGTAGCCGGCGAGTTTGCGCCGGAAGCGGCGGATCTTTTCCTCGATAGGCAACTCGCCAAATGCGTGCAGCGTGTCGCGTTCGCGCTGGCTGCGACGTTCAGCCCTTTGCGCTGCGCGCTGGTGGCGCCGAACGTCTTGCCATGACGCCGGCATCCAGTTCGGCACCGGGACTTCCTCGTTAGGATCCGGTGTGCGCCACGGCTCGGCCCTCGAGAGGCCCCGGCCGCCCCTTTCACGGCTCGCCGAGCCCGGGAGTGGCAGGTTCCGCCCGGCGTTGTCGCGCGCCAAAGCGTTCGGCGCGCTCTCGCGCGGCACTGCGGCGCGTTTCCACGCCGCTGACTGTCTGAGACGGTCGGGCGGCGGCACGACCATGGGAGCGGGCAGCGCCGCCACTTCGGCCGTGAGCGCGTCGCGAAATGCGTACGCGTTAGGCCATCTGTCGGTAGGCTTCTTCGCCAGGCCCCGTTCCACGGCGACGATCAATCCGGGGGGAAGGTCCGGTCGCAACTCGCTGAGCGGCGCGGGCGGCTCGCTGATGTGCTTGAGGAGCATGGCCGGCGTATTCGTCGCCGCAAACGGCGGCTGGCCTGTCAGCATCTGATACGCGACGACGGCGAGCGAATACTGATCGCTGCGGCCATCCACGTCGCGTTCGCCGAGCGCCTGTTCCGGTGACATGTACGTCGGGGTGCCGACCGCGATGCCGGTGACCGTTAGGCGCGAATCGCCCTCGGCCGCGCGCGCGATTCCGAAGTCGGTGACCATCGCGCGGCCTGTCGCGGCGTCCAACAGAATGTTGTCCGGCTTGATGTCGCGGTGCACGATGCCGCGCGCGTGGGCATAGCCCAACGCGTCGGCCACTTCGCGCAGCGTGCGCGTGACGTCGTTGACTGGCGGTCGGCGTTCGCGAGCCAGGCGGGCGCCTAGGCTCTCGCCTTCGACGAGGGCCATGACGAAGTAGACGAGCCCCACCCGCTCGTCGACCGAGAAGATGGGGACGATGTTCGGGTGGTTGAGCTGCGCAGCTGTCTGCGCCTCGCGCAGGAAACGAGTGCGCACTTCTTCCCTGAAGGCGAGGTCCGGCGGGAGGACCTTGATGGCAACCAGACGCTTCAGCCTGAGATCGCGCGCGCGATAGACAGCGGCCATGCCACCACGGCCGATTTCTGCTTCCACCTCGTAGGTGTCACCGATCGCGGCGACCACGCGATCGCGCAGCTGGTCCGACATCTCTACTCGCGCTGCCTGACGCGGCGCCTTAGCGCGTGCCGCCGCGCGCCGAGGACGGCGAGTTCAGCTTGCGGATCTCGTCGGCCGCGTACACCGCATGATCGACTTCCTGTGCCAGCGCCATGGCGCGCTCGGAGATGAGCGTCACGTTCGCGAACGACTCACCGCCGGCCTGCAGTCGCATGAGATCCAGTCGCATGTTCTGCAGCGCGAGGAGGCAGCTCTCGAGCTTCTGCTTGGTCTGCTCGCGGCGCGTTCCGGCATTGGCAACCGAACGCCGATCGCGGCGCAAGCGAGCCAATCGCCGCACGCGCTCTTCGGCGCGCGGGTCGAGCGGATTCGCTTCGGCCTCCAGGCGGGTGATCTCGGCGTCGATGGATTGCGTGTTGTTGTTAGGCGTGTTTCGTCCCAGGTCCGCCAGCGACTCGGAGAGGCCGCGGACGCGCTGGTACAGCGCTTCAGCGGACGTGGCGACGTCGCCGGCCAGCTCGCGGTCGCGCCGCGGCAGACCGTGCACGATGCGCACGATATCGTCGCGGAAACGCTCCGCCTGTGAAAGCGCGCCCGCTTCGGCGCCAGTTAGGCCCGCCGGCTGCCGACGTCCGCCTAACGTGTCACGCCCGCCGGGGGCATCCGGAGCCGCGAAGAGCGGCGCGCGCCCGCGGCGCATGCGGGTGCGCTCGCGCACCTCCGCGCGCTTCTTGCGATCGTACAGCGCGCGCACGTTGTCGAACCAGTCCGCCACGACGTCGAAGAACATCCGGTCGCGCGGCTCGCGGAGGACGTCGCGCCAGTCGTACCCCTCGGTCCAGAGCTGCGAGTACTTGTACGCGAGATAGACGCTCCAAACGCCGACGACCGGCATGAAGCTCACGACGCCAGTGATCGCCAGGACCACGCTCACACTGCCAAAGGCGACGTACGGCGCGAGCTTCTTGCGATAGCGAACGACGGGCTCGGCGTTCCAGCGACGCAATTCGGCCGCGGTCGGTTCACGATCGATCCCGACGGTGCCAGTCGGGTGCGGCTCGTCGCGATACTGCTGCGGATAGCGGTCGCCAGTGCCACGCTGCTCGGCATAGACAGACGGCTCCGGCAACGCCGGCACATTGCGCGTCGAAAGCGCTGTCGAGAGCGCCTCGGCCGACGGGAATCTGTTGGCCGGATCCTTCTCGAGCAGCAGCATGATGGCGCGCGTCAGGTCGCGCGGAGCGCCTGGGCAACGCTCCTCGACGGACGGGGGCCGCTCGGAGATGTGCTTTACCAGCAGGGCTGGCGTGCTCTGCGCCGTGAACGGCAGCTCGCCGGTGAGCATCTGGTAGGCGACGATCCCTAACGAGTAGAGGTCGCTGCGTCCGTCGATCTCGCGCTCACCCATCGACTGCTCGGGCGACATGTACGCCGGCGTGCCGATCGCCATGCCCGTCGCCGTTAGGCGCGAATCGCCACCTTCGGTCACCGCGCGCGCGATACCGAAGTCGGTCACCATCACTCGGTTTTCGTCGCGCTCCAACAGGATGTTGTCCGGCTTGATGTCGCGGTGTACCACGCCGCGCTCGTGTGCGTAGGCGAGCGCATCCGCCGTCTGGATGAGGATGTGGCGCACCTCGTCAGGCGCCATCGGTCCGCGCGCGTGCAGTCGCGACGCCACCGTGTCGCCGTCCACGTACGCCATGACGAAGTAGACGAGGCCGTCCCGCTCGTCGACCGAATAAATCGGGACGATGTGAGGGTGCGAGAGCTGAGCGGCCGTCTCGGCCTCGCGCAGAAAGCGCGTCCGAATTTCTGACCTGAACGCCAGCTCCGGCGGCAAGAGCTTGACTGCGACTTGACGCTTCAGGCGCCGGTCGCGGGCCAAGTACACGATGCCCATTCCGCCGCGCCCGATTTCGCGATCTAGCTCATAGCTGCTCGCCAAACTGCGTTCGACATGCGCACGCAGCTCGGCGTCGCTCGACGACGATGTAAAGCCAGACTCGGGCACGCGTTACAAGCTGCTTTGTCGAAGGGGATAGGCGCCGAAGTGTAGCGCTGTTCCGAGAGAGCGTCTAGCCGGAACCGCCTTCTGCGCTGAGTGAGTCGTTCTACGTCACTTTGGCCCGCGAAAGTTGCAAAGCCAGCCACGCTGGCGTAAGTCAGGGAGCGTGATGGTTGCATAGAGAAGGACCTCCGACCTCGTCCGGCGTTACAACAGTTAGCGGCGAGGTCGACATTCACATCGATCGTGCAGCCGAACCACTCCAAGCACGGTCATTGCGTTTCAAGTGAGATAACGATGGCCCAGCGACAGACACTTCCGGTTCTGCCTTTGCGCGGAACTGTCATTTTCCCCGGTCAGACCGCTCCCATTACAGCCGGTCGGCCCGGCACCCTGCGCGCGATCGAGACCTCGCTCAAGGGTGACCGCCTCGTCTTCGCGGTGGCGCAGCGCGAGAACTCCGAAGAGCCCACTCCTGAGATCCTGTACTCCATGGGAGTGATTGCGAAGATCGGGCAGGTGCAGCGCGGCTTAGGGGCTGTTCAGCTGCTGTTGCAAGGCGAACAGCGGGCGACGGCACTGCAATACACGACGACCGACGGACTCATGTCTGCCGTCATCGTGAACACTGAAGAGATGAACCCGATCGACGAGCACGACGCAGCCTTTGAAGCGCTGCACCGCGAGGTGCGTGAACGCGCGTCCGATTTGGGAGAGAAGCGCGGCCTCCCCGAGGAAGTCGTTAAGCAGGTTCTCGACTCCGCGGAGGAACCGGGGCGCTTTGCCGACCTGGTCGCGAGCTACCTCGAACTTTCGGTTCCGGAGAAGCAGGGGCTTCTCGAAACGCTCAGCGTTGAGGAGCGGCTGCGACGCGTTCTCGTGCACGTGGAGCGCCAGATCGGCATGCTCGAGGCCCAGGAAGAGATCAAGTCGCAAGTCCAGGAGGAATTAGGCGAGCGACAGCGCGAGATGTTCCTGCGCGAGCAACTCAAGGCCATTCAAAAAGAATTGGGCGACGACGACTCGACGAAGGAGATCAGCGATCTCCGCGAACGGTTCGCCAAGCTCGAACTGCCGAAGGATGCGCGAACGGAGGTCGAGCGCGAGCTCGGTCGCCTGGAGCGTTCCGGCAAGGAGTCGATGGAGGCACAGGTCATTCGCACATACCTCGAGTGGATGAGCGAATTGCCCTGGAACACGCGCTCTGACGACCATCTCGATCTCAATCGCGCCTCGACGGTCCTCGAGGAGGACCACTACGGGCTGCGTGACGTCAAGGATCGCGTACTGGAATTCTTGGCCGTTAGGCAGCTTCGCGCGCAGCAACTCGCCAACGAGGTCGAGCAGACCGGTGAGTTCCCCGCCTACAAGGTCAAGGCTCCAAAGGACGACGCGACGCCTAACCTTGGCGAGAGCGACGAGGACCGTCCCATTACCGATGCCAAGGAAGCCAAAGCACGGGCGATGGCCAAGGGGCCGATCCTTCTGTTCGTCGGCCCGCCGGGCGTAGGTAAAACTTCGATCGCAAAGTCGATCGCGCGGTCGTTGGGGCGCGAGTACGTGCGCGTTTCGTTAGGTGGCGCGCGCGATGAAGCTGACATTCGCGGCCACCGCCGCACGTACGTCGGTGCCATGCCCGGCCGCATCATCCAGGGAATGAAGCAGGCCGGTACGAAGAACCCCGTCTTCCTGCTCGACGAAGTCGACAAGCTCGGCGTCTCCTTCCAGGGCG
>DASYRX010000053.1:0-16803 GCA_036003845.1 Gemmatimonadaceae bacterium
GGTCCCGACCACGCTTCGTCGCCTAACGCGCGCTGTGTCATCAAGATCGCCACGAGGTCCTGCGCTGGATCGTTGAACCATGTGGTACCCAGGCCGCCATCCCAACCGTAGCGCCCAGGCACCGAGCTGACGCTGTCCGGCTTGGTAATCATGGATACGCCGAATCCCCAACCGCGGTTATCGAAGAACCCTGGGAAGAAACCGGAGACGCTCTTCTGCTCCGGCGTTAGGTGATCGCTCGTCATCTGCTCCACTGATTGCGCGGAAACAATCCGGCCGCCGTCGTACTGACCTTTGTTCAGCAGCATCCGCGCGAAGAGCAGGAAGTCGTCCACCGTCGAGACAAGACCACCGGCGCCTGAGGGGAATGCGGGCGGGCGACTCCATTGAGCCTGCGGCTTGTCGTACACATCCAGCGCCCCGGTCTGAGGATTGCCCATATAGGACGTAGGCAGCCGATTCAGTTTTTCCGCGGGCACGCTGAAGCTCGTGTCCTGCATTCCCAGCTTATCGAAGATCCGCTCGCGGAAGAACGTCTCGAGATCCTGGCCCGACGCGCGGGAGATGAGAATGCCTAACAGATCGGAGCCAGTGTTATAGAGCCATTGTTCGCCTGGCTGAGACATGAGCGGCAGGGTCGCGAAGCGCCGGATCCACTCGTTAGGCGCGGGGACGCTGCCAGGCTGTGGCGGGCCGATACCGACGCCTAGCGAATTGGCAGCCTTCTGGATCGGCCGCGAGTCCATTGGAAAGAGCAGCCCGAAGCCCATCCGAAATGTGAGCAGATCATTCACCGTGATTGGTCGCCTGGCCGGCACGGTCTCATTCAACGGGCCGTCGACATTCTTGAGGACGCGGCGATTCGCCAGCTCGGGCAACAGGCGTTCGACGGTCTCGTCGAGCCGCACCTTTCCTTCCTCGATGAGAATCAGAGTGGCCACAGCCGTGACAGGCTTGGTCATCGACGCGATGCGAAAGATCGTGTTACGCGTCATCGGCGCGGGCTCGCCTAACGTTTTTACGCCGAGCGCTTCCACGTGCGTTTCGCCGCGCCGACTCACCAGCGTAACCAGCCCGGGCACTTTGCCGTTTCCGACATAACCGGCCATCGTTTCGCGCATGCGACTAAGCCCTTCCTTAGTAAAGCCGCGACCGGCTTGTCCTTGCGGGCCGCCGCTGCCTGGCTCGCGCGGGCCGCAGCCAGGCAGCGACGATATCACGATAGCGCCGCCGCCGATCGCCGTAAGCTCGATGAACTTACGGCGATCGATGAGCGTTGGAATTCCTTTGAATGTCATCGTTATGCGCTCGGTTCTAGTGCACAGCCGCCGCTTGGAGCTCCGGCAAGTATTCCTCGAGCCTGTCGTATGTCTCGGCGGCGCCGCCTTCCATACCGGACTGCAACATTCCGTCGCGGTCTTCCTTGGAATCGAAACGCGACACGGTCGTGAGCGTCGTTTTGCCGTCCTTCTCCGTCAGCGTCATCGTCTCGACCGAAATGTGTCCGGCCATCGGCTCGAACTCAAATGTTTGCACGATGCGCTCGTTAGGTACGATCTCGCGATATTCGCCCCGGAAGGCGAACTCCTTGTCATCCTGGCCGCCCTGCACGATGCGCCACTTGCCGCCCGGGCGAAAATCCATGTCGCACTTGACGAACCTGTACTTGCTGGGCCCCCACCAGTGCCTCAGGTGCTCGCAGGACGTCATCGCTTCGTAGATGAATCGGCGTGGCGCGTTGAAGACGCGCGTGAGCTTGATCTCGCGATCGGACGGAAGCGTCACCGTCATTTCATTTTTTGCGGCGGGCATTCTTCTTCTCCTTCTGCTGAAGTTTGGTCAGGTAGTCATCCAGTCGTTCGAAGCTTTCCTCCCAGTTTTTCCGATACTGCTCCAACCACAGAGCAACCTCTTTCAGCGGCTCGGCGACGAGCCGTCGCGGTCGCCATTGTGCGTCGCGACCCTGAGCGATCAGACCAGCGTTCTCGAGCACTTTGAGGTGCTTCGAGATCGATGGCTGCCTCATCGCGAACGGCTCGGCGAGCTCACTCACGGTCGCCTCGCCTGAAGCGAGCCGAGCGAGAATCGCGCGCCGCGTAGGGTCGGCAAGCGCCGCAAACGTCGTGCTGAGATGATCGGTAGGCATCGTATATAGCCAACTGGCTAGATAGCTTACTAGCTATATAACGTAGGCCAGCGTCGCTGTCAATCCATGCTCGACATAAGCTGTCAAGCGAAGCTCGCGGAGACCCACCACACTGCCGCCCGAGAAAAAACAGAGACTACAACTGCTTGTAGTAACTGCAAAATGCGCGATTATCGGAACCTAGATAATAAAGAAGTTGCAGTCCTCTGCGCCCTTTGGTGGCGCAAAGGGGAGCCTCTGCCCCCTCCGCGTTAGGCTCTTGATCTTAGCGTTGTTTTGAAGCCGCCGCGCGGTCCAGCAGCAGCTTACGCTCGCGTGCATTGCGTGTAAGACTCGCGGCTCGCTGAAATTCTTCGCGCGCTTCGTCGAAGCGACCCAGCTTGAAGAGGAAGTCGCCGCGCACGGATGGAAGCAGGTGATACGACTTGAGCGACGGCTCCGAGAGGAGCCGGTCCACCAGCTCCAATCCAGCCGTTGGCCCGAACGCCATCGATACGGCAACAGCGCGATTCAGCGCGACGATGGGTGAAGGCTGCAGCTGCGCGAGCGCGTCGTATAGCGCCACCATACGCGCCCAATCCGTCTCGTCACCGCTCTTCGCACGCGCATGACACGCCGCGATCGCGGCTTGCAGGCCATACGGGCCGAGCTCACCGAGTGACTCCGCTCGAGCGAGCGCCGCGAGCCCACGCCGGATCAAGAGCCGGTCCCAACGTGCGCGATCCTGATCCAGCAACAGCACAGGTTCTCCCTTGGGTCCGACGCGCGCTCGCGAACGCGAGGCCTGGATCTCCATGAGCGCCACGAGCCCGTGCGCCTCTCGCTCGTTAGGCGCCAGCTCGGCGAGGATGCGTCCGAGGCGCAATGCGTCCTCACACAATGCGGGACGCAACCAGTCGTCGCCGGCTGTTGCCGAATACCCTTCATTGAAGATGAGGTACAGGACCTCTAGCACGGAGGACATTCGCTCCGCCCGCTGCTCCACGCGCGGCACTTCGAATGGCACCTTCGCCTCGGCGAGCGTTCGCTTGGCCCTAACGATGCGCTGCGCGACTGTCGCCTCGGGCACGAGAAACGCTCGTGCGATCTCGTCGGTCGTGAGGCCGCCGAGCAGGCGAAGAGTGAGCGCCACGCGCGCGTCTGTGGAAAGAACCGGGTGACAGGCCGTGAAAATGAGGCGTAGCAGGTCGTCGCCGATATCATCATCCATCGCGTCGTCGAGAGCGGCCATTGTGTCCTGCTTCGCCTCGAGCTCGTGGCCGAGCTGTTCGTGCTTGCGCTCGAGCATCGAGCTTCGGCGCAGTACGTCTATGGCGCGTCGCTTGGCCGCGGCCATGAGCCACGCGCCGGGATTGTTAGGCACACCGGACTCCGGCCACTGCTCCAGCGCGGCAACGAGCGCGTCTTGCGCGAGATCTTCCGCGATGCCTACGTCGCGCACCATCCGAGCGAGGCTGGCGATGACTTTGGCGGATTCGATGCGCCAGACTGCCTCGATTGCGCGATGCGTTTCAGTCGTTGTCACGTTATTGCGAGGACGTCCCGAATCGTCTGTGCGCTAGCGTGCTCCTTTCGTTTCCTTCAGGGCCTCACGCGTTAGGCTGTCGTGCGCTTCGACGGCTGGGCCGAAGTCTTCGTTTTCGTACAGGGGGCGCAACTCGATCACGCCTTCACCGCCTCCGGACATGTCCGCGTTGAACGGAACGCGCTTGGCCCACTCGATCGCTTCCTCTTTGGACTTGACTTGGATGAGCCAGAAGCCGGCGATGAGCTCCTTCGACTCACTGAAGGGGCCGTCCACCACTGTGGGCTTTCCCTTGGAGAAGTTGACCTTCACGCCTGCGGAGCTCGGCTTTAAGCCCGCACCATCGAGCATTACACCGGCCTTGATCAGTTCGGAGTTGTACTTCCCCATGGCGGCGAAGTCCTTTTCTGTCGGGAGGATTCCGGCCTCAGTCTTCTCGTCGGCTTTGATAATCATCATGAACCGCATTTGCATTTCTCCTTTTGTCGTGTAGGTACTGTCGCGCCGGCGGTGCGGCGGCTTCTACATAGACGTCGAATGAGGTACACGGAGATCGACATGCGCGTCACGTCCTCACCGGGCCCCTCGCGGGAAAGAGAAACTAAGCGGCGCCCGCTCAATCGGTTCGAGCTCAAATGAAACGTCGTTCGCGAGTGTTGCTCGTCCTGTGCGTGACGCTGCTGATAGCGCTGCTGCCGACTCTCCTGGCGCTGCCGCAGTTTTTTGACGCGCGCACGAACACGGTCGTCCCTGGCAAACTCATCGCCGTGAGCGCCGAGGCGAAAGCACTGCATGCGAAGCTTCGCATCGTCGATCTGCACGACGATCTCTTGCTATGGAATCGCGATCCGCTGCGCGAGTATGCGCGCGGCCACACCGATGTCCCGCGTCTCCTGCAGGGTCACACGTCGCTGCAGGTGTTCTCCGCTGTAACGAAGACGCCACGCGGTCTCAATTACGACAGCAACACTGGCGACAGCGACAACATCACCTTGCTCGCTGTACTGGAGCGATGGCCCGTCAAGACGTGGGGGAGTCGTACGCAGCGCGCGCTGTATCAAGCGCGCCGCTTGCGCGATGCCGCAAGCCGTTCGCACGACAGCCTTACAATCATCACATCGGCAAGGGAGCTCGCAGCCTTCCTGCGCAAGCCTAACGTAGGTACATGGGCGCTGGGCAGCATGCTCGCGATCGAAGGACTGCACGCGCTGGACGGACTCCTGGCGAACGTAGACACGTTGTACGCGGCGGGGTATCGCATGATGGGCCTCACGCACTTCTTCGACAACGAGGTCGCCGCGTCGGCGCACGGTGTGAGCAAGGACGGGCTGACGCTGCTCGGACGTGAAGTCGTTAGGCGCATGGAGGCATTGCGGATCACGATCGACCTCGCGCACCTAGCACCCAAAGCTATTGACGAGGTGCTGAGCATGGTGACGCGACCTGTGGTCGTGTCGCACACCGGCGTGCAGGCGACGTGCCCTGGGCCGCGCAATCTTACCGACGACCAGATCAAGCGCATCGCCGCCAACGGCGGGCTGATCGGCATCGGCTACTGGGACGCCGCGGTGTGCGAAGTGGGCGCACGGTCAACGGCGCGCGCGATGCGTCACGTGGCGACGATCGCAGGCGTGCAGCATGTCGCGTTAGGGTCGGACTTCGACGGTGCCACGCGGGTCCCCTTCGACGCCTCGCAGCTCGTTCAGATGACGCAAGCCCTGCGCGACGAGGGCTTCACGGACGACGAGATCCGCGGCATCATGGGGGAGAACGCCATCCGCTTTCTCCAGGCCAACCTTCCTCCCCAATGATCTATACACGACTGGGCAGTACCGGCACGAAGGTTTCGCGCATTTGCCTGGGCACGATGACGTATGGCTCCAAGAAGTGGCGCGACTGGGTGATCGAGGAGCCGGAGAGCCTCGCGTTCTTCCAGCGTGCGCTGGAGAACGGCATCAACTTCTTCGACTCGGCGGACACATACTCGCGCGGCGTCTCCGAGGAGATTGTCGGCCGAGCGCTGCGCACCTTGAACGTCCCGCGCGAATCGGTGGTGATCGCGACGAAGGTCGCGCTGCCGATGGGCGATGGACCGAATGACAAGGGGCTCTCGCGCAAGCGCATTCTCGCCGGGATCGACGCGTCGCTCAAACGGCTGCAGCTCGATTACGTCGACCTATATCAGATCCATCGCTACGATCCTGAGACGCCGATCGAAGAGTCGCTCGAGTCGTTGAACGACGTCGTTAGGTCCGGGAAGGCGCGCTACATCGGCGCATCGAGCATGTATGCCTGGCAGTTCACACGAATGCGCACGACCCAGCGCGCGCGAGGGTGGACGCCGTTCGTGACGATGCAAAACCACTACAACCTCATGTACCGCGAAGAAGAGCGGGAAATGATCCCTTATTGTCTGGAGGAGGGAGTTGGTTTGCTGCCGTGGAGTCCACTGGCGCGTGGATTTCTCACGGGTTCGCGGCAGCGCGGTTCGCGCGAGGCGAGCGCGCGCGAAAAGGGCGACACGTACGCGCACGACATGTATTATCGCGACGAGGACTATGACGTCGTTGAAGCTGTGGTCGCGCTCGCGAAGGAGCGGGGCGTCCCGCCGTCACAGATCGCGCTGGCGTGGTTGCTATCTCGCCCGGGTGTTACGGCGCCGATTGTCGGCGCGAGCAAACTCAATCACATCGACGACGCCGTCGCGGCGCTCGGCATCAAGTTGACGGACGCGGAGCGCGCGCGGCTGGAACAGCCTTATCGGCTGCATCCGGTGCTCGGACACACTTAAGAGCCATTCGATAACAAGCCTTACCACAGAGCGCGCAGAGACCCCCAGCCCCGCCAGAGGACGGGAAGGACTGCAAACCACCTTGGTAACAGCGTTAGGTGTTCGCTGCGGCTGGCGGGCGCAGGATAAACGCCATCAAGCACATGTACGCGAGCTGAAACCCCGCGTCGATTGCCCACAGCGATAGCGGTTGCAACGCGAACAATATCGTCGTTAGGCCGATCGTGGCGGCGAAGCCGAGCCAGACAAGCGCGCCCACGCGTATGGCAGATGCTGCGTCGGTCGCCGCCAGCCGATACAAGAAGAACCGAAGCACGAGCGCGAGTATCACGTACGCCACGAGCGACGCCAAATAGTTTCGCGGGGCGTTTGCCATGAGCAATGCTTTGCGCGCGGGATCGTCGTAACCGTGAGCGCGTTCCCACCACGGCCGGAACACGAACGGCGCGTACCATAAGGCGCCGACAAGGAACGGCATGAGCGCGGCCAGGGCGACCGCCAGCACGGGACGCTTGCGCATCAGGACGACCCTCCGTTGGCTCGTTAGGCCGCGCTCCGCGCTGCCCGGCGAGGTGATGGCGCTAAAGTCGCCTTAGAAGGGCAGCGGCGCTAGCGCCGCTCCAACTTATCGCCGTTGGCCGAGGTGACTAGCGGCCGGACCAGATATTCGTGAAGACGGCGATGACGCCGTTCGAGGAGCCGTAGCGCAGAAACGCCTGGTGTCCCGGAATCACGACGATGGACTCTATCTCGCTCGCAGAAATCCAGGCATCGTTCCCCCACAGCATGCCGTCGACGTAGACCAGGGCGCATCCTTGCATGCGCATGCGGTAGCACGCGGAACCGTCGCGCTGCGTCATGATCGTTAGGCTTGGCGGCGCGTTCCATTGGATCAGCTGCCGAAGGTCCGACGCAGCAGGGCGCACGCGGTCGATCTCTTCCGGCGTGATCACGTTGGAGCTGCTCAAGGCTTTGATGTCGACCCCGAACCGGTTGCTCACCTCACGCCGCACGACAACGTCGACCGGTTTGAGGACGCGCGCGCTGAGCACGAATATCGTGTCGCGCCGAACCTCGCCGTCGGCGAGGCGGATGGGATCCGTCTCTTCGGGGAAGTAGCCAAGGCGTCGCACGTTCAGGACGTAGCGTCCTGGTCTCGGTGCGCTGACGGTGAAGCGGCCTTGCGCGTCGCTTCTTGCCGTATCGACCATGATGCCGCGAGTCGTCGTGAGCCACACCCGCGCATTCGCGGCAGGTACACCCGCCTCGCCGACGATGAGTGTTCCGTCGACTTTTTGTGCTTGCAAGCCGCTAGAGAACAGCGCAGCGGCCGCGATGCCTAACAACACGTAAGCGGGACTACGCATGGCCACACCCTCCTCGACACGCCGATAGGGTCACTGCGCGCTCGTACCCGCCTCTACCGCAGACGTTCCGGCGTGCCGCGACCCGACCGTCTGCTCTAGGCGCGCCGGCGCAGCTCGATGCGGCCGTTCCCCGAGCTCAGGCGGATTTTTCGACCACCACCGCCGATCGTGCCGCGCACATGCCCTTCGCGGAAGCGGCCCTGCAGCGTCATCGGGAAGTCAGTCACGAAGTGGCCATTCCCGGTATCGGCGCTCAAATCACCAGTGAAACCAGATGGCACCGTGATCAAGATAGCGCCATTGCCGGTCGTGAATTCCATGTCGCCATCGAGGCGCAGCTCATCCATCTGAACGTCGATGTCACCGTTACCGCTCGTCGCGGTGACCGGACCTCGTGTGGCGCGTACATCGATGTCGCCGTTGCCGCTGGATACGCTCACTGGGCCGGTCGTCCGATCGATGGTGATGGCTCCGTTGCCGGACGACGCCTCGAGCTCACCCGAGACATTCGTTATGCGCATGCGACCGTTGCCGGTGGAGATGGTCGCTTCAGCGCCCACACCGTCCACGCTCACTTCCCCGTTCCCCGTCCCAGCGTGCAGCTTCACGCCGCGCGGGACATGCACTGTCACGTCCACCGTCATGCGGCGATTGCGCCACCAACGGCCGGACCTGCTCTCGCTGCGAACGCCGCGATCGGTGCACTCATCGTCTTCACTGAACAGCGCGCAAATCGTGAGGCCATTGTTCGATCGGATCACCTGAAATCCGATGTCCTCGATATCCGCGTTGCGGACGTCCTTCTCCCCCTTGAACTCGACGCGATTGCCGCTCGCCGGCAAAACGGTGAGCTTGCCACTCGGCGTGAAGACCCGCAGGGTGCCCCCGTCGGCGACCGCCTCAGTTAGCGTGAACGCCTTTTCGTTGCGACCAACGAGCTCTTGAGCGCCGAGGAAGGTGGTGGGGAGCAGCATGGCTGCGACTAGACCAGGAGCAACACGCATTGTCATCTCGATGGACGGGGTTGAGTGCCAGGTATGACAGCCCGGCCAGGGTCAGGGATTGAAGGCTCCATACGGTAACTCCGTCGCCGCGGTTCCGGTGGAGTCTGACCCCACCACGGGGTCAGACTCCGTCACGAAGGCGGGAGTTCTCTTTAGGGCGGAGGAACTCGTGTACCATACGGAGTGACGCCTCCCAGGCGGCTGAAGTACTGGTAGGCCGCGGCGGAGACCTTTCGCAGATCGCGCGCGGTGGAATCGCCGCCGTAATTGAGCATCGCGGCGATGGCGTATGGGCGGCCGGGGACCGCGACGACGCCCCAAAAAGTCTCGACTCCAGTTATCCCTCCCGGCTTCCACTCGACGCGCAGGTTCGATGGCAGCGGATCGGGGAGCGACCCAGGCTTGGGGATCGCGAGCAACGCCCGCATGTCCTCACACGCCGGCTTTGTGATCGGGATGTCGCATTTGTAGATGCGCGCCATGAGTCTCGCGGCAGCGCGCGGCGTCGCGATGTTCTCGTTCCCCTTCATGCTCTCCTGCGGCCGGATCATCTTGCGTTGGAGCTTGATCTCGGGGAAGCCGAGCTCTCGCATCGTTAGGTTCACGCGATCCATGCCGAGCCGATCGATGAGGATGTTGGTCGCGGTGTTGTCGGAAATGCGGATCATGAACATCGCGATATCGCGCAGCGCCAGCTCGGATCCACCGTCGGTGAAATCGACCAGCATGCTGCTGCCGCCGGTGCGATCGCTGGCGCGGACAGGGAGTCGATCCATCAGCTTAAGATCGCCGGTCTCCGCTCGGCGATAGAGCTCGAGCAGAATCGCGATCTTGATGGCGCTGCCCTGCGGAAAGACGAGCGTGTCGCGCACGGCGAAAGTCCGACCCGATACCAGATCGATCGCATGAATGCCGAGGACGCCATCAGCGTCGCGCGCAATTCCCTCGAGCGTCGCCTGGAATCGTTCCGCCCACACGCGTTCTTGCGCCGGCTGAGCACCTAACGAGGCAGTCGAGGCAAAAGCTACTGCGATGCTGAACTGCTTCACCGCGGACAGACGCGGACGTAAGCGGACCAACCCGGAGAAGAAACGTTTACATGTAGCCAAACGCAGTCTTCGCGTTCGTCCGTGTTCATCCGCGTTCGTCCGCGGTGGAACCTTTGATCTTTGGTGCCAGGCGGTAAGAAACATGAACACGAAAGTGTCGCGCGCGATGCTCGCCGGCTAGTTACAGAAGAATCAGCCCCCGTCTCACGCCAACAGCGACGGCCTCGGCGCGCGTATCTGCGCCAAGCTTACTGAAAAGCGACTGAACGTGAGACTTCACCGTGTGCGACGAGATGTTCAGGCGCACGGCGATCTCCTTATTCGCGAGGCCATCGGCGAGCATACCGAGGATCTCCGTCTCGCGCGGCGTAAGGATCTCGATGTCGTGCGCTGTCGTGCTCGTGCGCAGCACGCGCGCACCGACGCCGAGCGCTGCATAGTTCTCGCGCGTCAGGGTGACGAGTCCCGCGCCTGCGGACTGCACGGCGCCATGCAACTCGTCGGCGCGAACATCGCGAGGAAAAACAGCGAACACACCATGCGTATACGCATCGGCTACCCACTCGATCGGCGCGTTGTCGACGAGCACGACCAGCGCCGGCGCGCTATGCACAAGGTCGGGCGTGAGCTCGAGCGGCAGTGCGAGATCGCTCGGTGCGCGCAGCACGATGACCACGACGTCGACGTCGTGCATGCTCGTAAGCGCTTCGATGTCGCGGACGTTCTCGGTTGCATGGACGAGAGTGACCGCGGGCGAGCCGGCAAGCAACGAGACGAGGCCGGCGCGCTCGACGGCCGACTCGGCCGCTACGGCAACCCGCGTCGTTAGGCTGCCCACACCTCGGGTGACCACGCCGAGCGACCGACCGTAGCGCGCAAGAATCTCGTCACGACTTCGACCGGGATCGCGGCGCCGAGGCCTGAGACGATCATCGCGTTCACACCAACCAGCCGACCCGTTGCGTCGACAAGGGGGCCGCCGGAGTTGCCGGGTGCGAGCTGAATGTCAGCCGCGATCCAGCGCGGATCGCCTGACGACTCGCGCACGATGTGATGGACGACGCCTAACGTCAGCGCGTTGGCGACGCCGAACGGATGCCCGAGAGCCAGCACCAGAGAGCCAGGGCGCAGCGAAGCGGCGTCGCCCGGAGGCGCTGGTCGCAGTCCACGGACCGGAATCGACAGGGCCGCAAGATCGGCGTCACGGTCGCGCGCGATGACTTCTCCATCGACCTTGTCGCCTGTGGCAAGCGTCACCGTATAGTTGTCGCGTGTGGCGACGTGCGCATTCGTGACGATGAGTCCGTCCGGGTGCCACACGACGCCAGTGCCGGCCTGAGTGCCGCGTCGATTCGCTGCCGTGAGCGCGACCGTAAACGAACGCACGAACTGTGCGAGCGACGACATCTCGACGGCGAGCGCGTCTCCCGCCTCGCCGAAACGTGAACGAGTAGCCATCTCATTTCCTCCCGCGACGCGTCTCGTGTCGCTCGGAAGGACGTTCGCCCACAGTGACTCGTACCTTCTCACGACGCCCGGCGCGTATCACGCCAACTTCGATGTCGGCGCCCACTCGCTCCGAGGACATTGCCGCGAGGAGCTCCGCAGGGTCGGCGACCGGCTGGCCGTCGAATGTGATGAGCACGTCGCCCAGGAGCAGGCCGGCCTTCTGCGCAGGTCCGCCAGCGTCGACGCCGATTACAAGGAGTCCCAACTCCTGCGGCAGCGCGAGCGACCTAACGAGTTCTTCAGGCAGTTGCACGGGCTGCGCGGCGATGCCGATGTAGCCGCGACGCACATGGCCTGTGGCAATGAGCTGATCGGCGACGCGCGAGACCGTGGATGCGGGGATTGTGAGGGCCGCCGAACGCGAAAGCGCCGAAGTATTGATCCCAAGGACGCGACCGCTGCCGTCTACGAGCGGGCCACCCGAAAAGCCGTCGTAGATCGAGAGGTCGAGCCGCACGAAGCGGTCTATTCGCCCGCCGTGCCATGTACGCCACTCGCCACCAAGGGCGCTGACGATGCCGAGCGCCGCTGTCACCGAGGGGCCGGGCCTACCTAACGCGAGCACGAGTTGGCCGACGCGCAACGAATCTCCGGCGTCCACGTTTGCGGGCGTCACCTTCGCGTCAAACTTCAGAATGGCGACATCCGTCGACGGATCGCGGCCACCAATCGTCGCGTCGACCTTGTCGCCGTTAGGGAGCGTGATCGAAATGTCGTCGTCGCGCTGAAGCGTATGGCTCGCGGTAACGACGATGCCGTCCTTCCAGACAACGCCGCTCGACGGAATTCTGCGTCGCGCATGTATCGCGACGACAGAGGCGCCGACGCGCTCGACAGCGCCGGTCAGGTCGTTGGAAAGTGACTCTAGCACGCTCGGGGATGCAGCAGCTGGCATGATCAAACCTCGACAGTCGAGTTCATCGTTCGACTGCACATTGCCGTCTGCCGTACGTTCGAACCATCGGACGTTCGGGTGATGCATCTCCCCCGTTCGGAGGATACGGTAGCAAAACAAAAGCTGTCAGCCGACTGCTGCCGGCCGACAGCTGACAGCTTTCGTTCGTGCGCCTGGTTAGGCAGGCTTCACTTCAATCTGGCGCGGCAGCGCCGTCGCCGCCTTTGGCACAGTGATCGTCAGTACGCCATGATCGAGCTTGGCCTCGATCTTGTCGCTGTCCACGTCGCGCGCAAAGCGCACGGACCGCGTGAACGTTCCAAACGCCCGCTCACGCACATAGAAGCGATCACCATTCGCGTGCTCGGTCGCGCTCTCGCGCGTACCAGTCACGCTGAGGACGCCGCGATCGAAATTGATCTTGATGCTCTCGCGGGTGATCCCTGGCAGATCGACGGTGACAACGTACGCGCTCTCGGACTCAGTGGCGTCGAGTAGCGGCATCCAAGTCGTGGAGAGCTCCGGTGCGAAGACATCGTCCATGGCGCGGCTGAGCGACGCCACGCGAGTCAGCACCGAACCAAACGGCGTGGTCATATTGGTCATGTGTTCCTCGTGTGGTGAAAGAGGGTTGAACTGGTGTCGCGAATTGAGCTCGCGACGGGGCCACACGAAGGGCAGATGACATACCAGCCCCGGCGTGTCAGAGTGACAAGGGCCGGGGCTGATTGGACGTTCAGGATGACAGCGACTTGCCAACCAGGCACCTACCGCTGGGAGGACGGCCTCCGCATCGATTCGCGCGCCTTGGTCACGAGCTCTTGGGCCTTTGGCTTCTGCGCGTCGGTTAAAACAGCCAACGCCGCGGTGAATGCCTCGTCGTCGTTCTGCCGCATCGCCGTAAAGAACTCGCGACTCGCCTCCATCCCGCCGCCGGCCTCGCGCGCGGCGCGAGCCTTCTCTCTGAGTGGGGCGTTCTTGGCGTCGAGCGCTTTGGCGAGGCTATCGAGCTTTGTGACCTGGTCGGCGGACAGCTGCAGCGAGTCCTTGGCCTCCATAATGATGGCGACCGAGCTGCGCATCCCGCGCGGCGGACCGCCGCCTTGGGCCGAGGCAATCGTCGCGCCGCCAACGAGGGCGGCCGCAACGAGAATGAGCGATGTCCTTCGTAACATGAGGGCTCCTACTGGGGAAATGGTGGACCACGTTGTACGCCAGCCACCACGGAAACGTTCGCCTTTCACCGGAGCGGGCTCTGCGATTCCCCGATGAAAAAGCAGCTGACATGATGATTCCACGAGCGCGGCGTTAGGCACCGCCTCCGGCCCGCGACCATGCTCGGCCCAAAGCCTGGGTTCCCATGCCATCGGCCGCCCCATTCTTGGGCCGGCGGCCGTATTGCGCCCGTCCTTACTGGGCGTAGGTTGACCTGAGACGAGAGGTGTCGTTGTCAGAGTCACCATAGGAGCGTCGATGACACGTGGACTCGTACTCGCGGCCGGCAGCATTGCAGTTGTGCTGATCGGCGTCTGGCTCGCCCAACAGCACCTAACGATGAGCTCCGGAGTCGTCGTGGCGACTTTGGTGGTCGCCGGCATCGTGGGTGCGGTGGTCGGCTGGATCCTGCGACTCATGGCCGAGGGCGATCGTCTTCTGTCGCTAGAGCACAAATGGAAGGATCGCCTCGCCGCATTGCAGAGCGAGCTGGGGCACATGACATCGCGCGCGACGACGTTGAGCGCCGACTGCCGAGCCAAAGACGAGCAAGTCATCGAGCGCGACCGTACAATCGCCACGCTGACAATAGAAGCGAGCAAGGTCGATGCGCTACACGGCATTCTGCGTGACAAAGATCGTCTCATCAACGACCTGGATGAACGCATCAGCGGCCTAACGCTGGCGCTGGACGATCACACGACCGCAATCGGTCAGCGTGAGGCAGAGCTGGCCGGCGCGAACAATCGTCAAACGACCCTCGAAAACGAAGTGAGCCGGCTGACGGCCGAACTCGCGGTAATGGTTCCCAAGTCCCAGGTCGACACGTTGAGCGCGAAGCACACCGAGGCGCAGAGCAGCACAACGGAGGAAGTCGCGAAGCTCAAACGACAGCTCGCGGCGCGCGACCAGTCACTCAAGGATGCCGCTGCGCGGATCGCTACCCTCGAGACGCGCACGGCGGAGATAACAACGCTGCGTACAAAACTCGCGGAGGCCGAAGCGCGAGAGTCCGATGTGACGCACCGCATCGAGGAGTTGGAGCGCGAAGTTGCGGCCCGCGTTCCGGAAGCCGATTACCACGAAGCGAAAACGCAGATCGCCGAGCTGCGCGGCGCAACGAGCAAGCTCGCCGACGTGGAGATCCAACTGCTGTCCACCGGAGAGCAGGCATCGGAGCTTTCGCAGCGCGTGCACGAGCTCGAACAGCAACTTCGTGAGATGGTACCGCGCTCGATGTACGACGCGCTCAATGACAACCTGCGCTCGTTGCTCAGCAGCAGTTCCGGCAACGCGGATACCGCCGACGCTCACCCGTAGACCACACAGGTACATCATGCAGCGACTTGGAACGCTGGCGCTCGGCATCGCGCTCGCAGCGGCGACCGCGCGCGCGCAGGAGACGCCCACGCAACGCGACGCAGCCAAAGACGTCGTCGCGAAAATGGCCGTCCTCCAAAAGGAGATCGACGCGGCTGGCTGGGCGTCGAAGCTCACGGCGCCTAACGCGGCTCGTGATGCCGTAGCGGCACGCGCCAAAGCGCTCATGGACGCCGAGCTGCTGGCGATGAGCGATGACATCACGAAGCATCCGGAGGTCGGCTTCAAGGAGACGCGCTCCATTAAAGTGCTGATCGATTATCTCAAGGCGCACGAGTTCGAGGTGACTCAAGGCATCGCCGGGCTCGAGACTGCCTTCGTCGCGCGCTACAAGCGCAACAACGGCAAGCCTGTGCTCGGCGTCATCGTGGAGTACGATGCGCTGCGCGGGACGGAGCGCGACTTCCACGGAGATCAGCACTCGGCGCAGGGGCCAGTAGGGCTGGCCGCGGCGATCGCGGTTGCCGAATACCTAACGAAATCAGGAACTGCCGGCAGTGTGATCGTTTACGGGACGCCAGCAGAAGAAATGATGCCGCCGCCGTCCAAGACGGTGATGCACGAAGCGAAGGCTTTCGATGAAGCCGATGTGCTGGTTCGCTCGCATTCGTCGACGGCCACTCAGCGCGCCGCGCCGGGCTTCGGCACCTGCTGCCTCAACATCGACGGCGTGCGCTACGTGTTCGCGGGGTATCCCGCGCACCAAATGACACCATGGGACGGGCGCAACGCGCTGAGCGCGCTGCGGCTCTTCTTCAACAACATCGACGCGCTGCGCGGGACGTTCCGTCCGGAGACCCGCATCCAGGGAATCATCACCGAGGGTGGGAAGGCGCCTAACGTGGTTCCAGATCGTGCTGTCGGAGACTTCTATATCCGTTATCCGGACGCGGAGTACTTGAAGCAGGTGCGGCAGCTCGTGGACGACGCCGCTCGCGGTGCGGCCGCGGCCACCGGTACTAAAGTCAGAATCGAGCACTACGGGAGCATGCGCGACGGCATCTCGGTTGCGACGCTCAACGAAGTGGCGTTCGCGTACACAAAGAAGTTCGGCGGCACGAAGGTGCAGGACGTTCCAGGCAAACCGCAGGGGTATGAAGAAACCGGGTCAGTTTCATCTGCCATTCCCGGAGTCGGCTTCTCCGCGCACACGGCCAACGGCGGATTTCACACGTATGAGATGGAGCAGGATGCGCTGAGCGAAGTAGGTCATCGAGGCTTCGTGATCGATGCGCAGGGTATGGCGGCGTTACTCTACGACTTCGCTACGCGCCCCGAATACCGCGCTGCCGTTAAGAAAGAGTTCGACGGACTGAAGGCGCTCTACGCTGAATATCAGAACGCGTTGCGGGCAGCGTATCGAGTTCCTGTCGTCCAATAACCAGTGCTTCCGTTAGTCCGCGATGAAGCAGTTAGCGATCTGCGCCGGGTGACGGTGATAGCGAAGCGCGAGGCAGCTCGCGAAACATGTAGAGCGACGCCGCGAGCAAGAGTGGCGCTGTGTACACGCCGGCGATCATGCGCCCTTCTGTAAGTGAAAACGCGATGTGCCCAATGCCATTCAGTAGCATGATGAAGGCAAAGGGGTAACCAGCGATTTTCACCCAGCGCCCGCCGCGTTTCACGGACGGCGTTAGTGCAAAGAGAAATACAACGAGCAGCGTTAGGCCGACCAGCCACGGCCAGAACTCGAACGTCGGCATTGGAAACCAGCTGAAACGCTCCCGCAGCCTCAAAACCATCGGATTGTAGAAACTCAGGAAATCGTTCGACGCTTCGTCGACGACGTGTAGAGCGAGCGCCGTAGTCAACGCAAGCCATGCGCGCGCGAGACGCGGCATCGACTACTCAGCGCGCAAAGCGTCCAGCGGATCCGCCGAAGTCGCGCGCCGAGCGGGCAGCCAACAGGCTACCAACGCCAC
>DASYRX010000054.1:0-30994 GCA_036003845.1 Gemmatimonadaceae bacterium
CCGCCTTGCGCGATTCGTCGACTGCCGCGATCAACACGACATCCGGTATCTCGTACTTCTGCGGATTGCTGTACGCCTCGTTAGGCCAACCCGACACGCACAGTTTGATGACGTCGGCGCCGCCCTGGACGTTCTCGCGGATGCGAGCGCGGAATGCGTCGGCAGTGCCTTCGATCCCCAATCCGTTGAATTCGCAGACCCCACCCTTGATGCCGACCCACATCCCCGCCGCGAGGACGCGGGGGCCCTGAATCATCCCGGCATTGATCGAATCGCGGATCCGCACGAGCCGCAGCGTTCGCGCACCCAGGTCAACAACCGTCGTGAAGCCGGCGCGAAGATCAGCCAGCGCCGTTTGCGCGACGGGCCCACCGATGGCGAGGTGCACGTGCGCGTCGATGAGCCCCGGCAGCACTGTGAAGTGACGCAAGTCGATCACACTGTCAGCAAGACCCTCGCGAAATTGCGCGCCAGGTACCGCGTCCACGATCTTCCCGCCGCGGATAAGCAGGACGGTTCCTTGCTCGAATTGCCCCGTGCGCGGATCCAGAATTCGCCCTGTCTGTATCGCGTAGTGCGCGCGTGGCTGGCGCACCGTGAACGCGGCGGCGCTCGCGGACGCCAACAGCGTAGCAAAGAACGTGGCTCTCCACATGGTTGATCGCATAATTTGAATCACTCCTTCACCTCAGACCTCAGACCTCTGACCTCCGACCTGAGTTGAGTAGACACATCACAACGCCTGACGAGTTGCCCGAAGAAGGGCCCGTCGAACTTTCGCTGCGCCCTCAGCGACTCAGTGAATTCATTGGCCAGCAAAAGGTCAAGGAAAGCCTGCGGATTTATGTCGACGCCGCGGTCTCCCGACGAGAGCCGCTGGATCACACGCTCTTCTTTGGGCCGCCCGGACTTGGCAAGACGACGCTCGCAGAGCTGATCGCGCGCGAGATGGGTGTCAACATTCACGCGATGTCAGGCCCCGCGCTCGAGAAGCCGGGCGATCTCGTGGCACCGCTCACCAATTTGCGCGCTGGTGACATCCTCTTCATCGACGAGATCCATCGCCTTCGCCCCATCATCGAAGAGTACCTCTATCCGGCGATGGAGGATTACAAGATCGATATCCGCCTGTCTGACGGCCCCAAGGCGCAGACCGTGACGATGGCGATTCAGCGCTTCACGCTGATTGGGGCGACGACGCGTCTGGGTCTACTCACGGCGCCGATGCGCGCGCGCTTTGGCATTGTGCAGCGACTCGGCTACTATCCGATCGAGGACCTCGAGCTAATCGTTAGGCGGACGGCCGACGTGCTCAAGCTCAGCGTGGACGGGCCCGGCGCGATGGAGATCGCCAAGCGTTCCCGCGGGACGCCACGCATCGCCAACAGGCTGCTGCGCCGCATCCGCGACTACGCACAGGTGCGCGCGGCCGGCCGAGTAGATCTCGACGTCGCTCGGCAGGCGCTCGCGCTGCTCGAGGTGGACGAATTCGGGCTGGACGACATGGACGTACATATCCTCAAGGCGATCATCGAGCGCTTTGACGGCGGGCCTGTCGGCATCAACGCGATCGCTGCAGCAGTCGCCGAGGAGCCAGAGACGATCGAGGACGTGTACGAACCGTTCCTGGTGCAGAACGGATTCCTGCAACGGACGTCGAGGGGACGCGTCGCGACCGCAGTCGCCTATCGCCACATCGGATACGAGCAGCCGCGGCCTGTGGACCTTTTTGATTCGCTGCCCGACAGGGGTTAGTTGGGGTTAGGGTTAGCCAATGCCGGTCCTCCGTCTCGCCATCGCAAGCGTCTTTGTTGCAGGACTCGTTAGGCCCGCGCGGGCCCAAGACGCGTCGCGCCTAGTCGCACAAGCCGAGTCGCTGTCGACACTCGGCGAGGCATCGCGCGCATTCGCGCTCGCAGTGCAAGCCACGACGCAAGAGCCATCGAGCGCGCGCGCGTGGCTCGCTCGCGGTATCGCTGCGTCGGCGCAGCGCCCCTTTCCACTCGCGCGATTCGGCGTCGTTTCCGGCGCCTTCAATGACTGGCAACGGGAGGCCGTGCAGTCGCTCATTCGTGCGACGCGGCTCTCGCCGGACAGCGGGCGCTATTGGGTCGAATTGGGGATCGTCCAATCGCTCTCCACGGACAGCACTCTCAGGCGAGTGGCATTGGAGTCGCTGGGGAAAGGGCGCGACCTCGCGACGGTGGCGCACGACCGCCCTGTCCTCTCGCAGGCCAGCGAAGCGATCGGCTGGTGGTACTGGCGACGATTCGAGCGTCAGCTTGTTTACCTGCCAGCGTCTCCGGAAGCGCATAACGAGCTACGGTCTGCCACGTTAGGCGATTCAGCCAAGCGCGACTCACTAAACAACTTTCTCGAGTGGGGGCAGGGTTGGCAGGGCGACTACCTCGACGCCACCGAGCATTTCGAGCGAGCCGTCTTCGCCGACTCCGCGAACGAGCGCGCGCGCCACAACGTCTTGCGAGCGCTTGTCACGTTCGAACGCTGGGACGAGCTGCTCGCTGTCGCGCTGCAGCAAGTCCGCGACGTGAATTGGGATGCGTGGTCCTGGCTGGCACTCGGTCTCGCGCAGCATCGGCTTGGCCGACGCTCGGCTGCCGCAGCCTTCGATAGCGCCATCGTCCGACTGACAACGCAGGAGCGTGCGTATTTCCTCGACCTGAGCCGCCTGCTGGCCCCGGACGCGGCGACCTCTTATCGCGCGCAGGAGCCGGCGCTGCGTAGCGACGTCGACCGCTTTTATTGGTTACACAGCGACCCGCTCTGGCTCGAGGCTGGGAACCTGCGCTGGGTCGAGTGCCTGAGCCGCCTAACGTTCGCGGAACTGCGCTGGGGAGCGCCGGAGCTTGGCCTGCGAGGGTTGGATTCCGATCCCGGACGCGTGTACGTGCGCTTCGGTCCGCCGTCGCGCATCGTCGGCGCCGACACGAGCCGGCTCGGCGTCCCGCACGTGACGTGGACATATAACGCCAGCCTGCGCTTCCGATTCATTACCCAGCCCTTGTTGGGCGCCGCGCAGCTCGACCCTGAGTCCGAGGCGCTGCTACGCGAGAACGCGGCTGTCACGCCGGTCTCATGGCCGCCCGCCGCCGACGACGGTTATACCGTGCGAGACATCGCCATCCAGAGTGCCGCCTTCTTCCCGCGGCCGGCCGACGCTGCGGCACCGGACTCGCTGTCTGTCGTCGTCATCGCACCTAACGCGCGCACCGCCGCGAGCGAGGCGGCCTTGTTTCTCGCCGACAGAGGCGGCCGCGCAGAACGCATGCCGACTACTCTTGCGCCGATCGTGGCTGGAGACACAGCATGGATGGGATACGAGGCCCACGCACCGGGCGTCAGCGCGTACGTGCGATTCGAGATGCGCGACACCGCGCGGCACACAGCCGTGCGTGCCGCTGCTGAATTGGCACCGCTCGCCGAACATTCGCCGCAGATCTCCGATATCATCGTCGCACGCTGCATGGCGAACAAACCGCGACTCCCGGCACGCTGGTTCGACGCGCGCATCAGACTCACACCCTCGGCCGGTTGTGATTCGGATCGCGTGCTCGTGCTGTGGGAAGAGGGGGTGCTGGAAAGCGGAATCGACGGTGGCACCGCTCGCATCACGGTGCGCTCCGGCGCTGAAGACGACCTCGAAACGATACTGCGCATGGCGCGCGATCCACGGCCGCCATCGATCGAGCTGCGCGCGTTAGGCTCCAGCGAAGCGCACGCCGAAGGCATCGTACAGCGCGGCAATCGTGAGGTGTCGCTCACGATTCCGCTCGCCGCCGTCCGCGCCCGCGCGACGCTGCGCTACGTGGAGCTATCGCTCAAGGCGATCAAGCGTTCGAAATTCATCATCACGCTGGATCGCTCGCTCCCGGGCGGTACTCTGATCAGCCGCGCGCGCGGCGTGCCGTGGAATTGACCGAGCCGCTCCGCACGCGTGGGCTCAGCACCGCCGACTACGATTACGAGCTCGAGCCGGAGCGCATCGCCCAGGAACCGGCCAGCGAGCGTGATCGCAGCAGGCTTCTCATCGTAGAGCGCGCCACGGAGTCGATACGCCACGCGCACTTCGGCGAGGTCGCCGATCTGATTCCGGCAGGCGACGTGCTGGTGCTCAATACGACGCGCGTGATCCGGGCGCGCCTGTTAGGCACGCGCGACTCACCGCAAGGTGCTCCGGCCGAAGTGCTGCTGCTCAAGCCCTTGGCCGACGCATCCGGCCTCACGTACGAGGCGCTCGTGCACCCCGGCGGCAAGCTGCGCGCGGGACGGCGCGTCTACATCGCCAACGACCTATCGGTGGAGATCGTCGCCGTCACGGATCGCCGTACGCGTCTCGTTAGGTTACTGACGCCGCTCGCCGTGGATGACGCCCTGGCGCGCTACGGCCACGTTCCGCTGCCGCCTTACATTTCTCGAGCGGATACTGTTGCCGACGCCGAGCGGTATCAGACGGTCTATGCCGCGCAGCCGGGGTCCGTCGCCGCGCCGACGGCCGGGCTGCATTTCACGGAAGAGCTGCTCGAGCGGCTCAGCGCGCGCGGAGTGCGTCGGGCCGACGTCCTGCTTCACGTTGGCGCCGGTACGTTCAAACCTGTCGAAACCGAAGATCCCGCGGATCACCCAATGCACGAGGAGGTGTACACGATTGGAGAAGAGAGCGCGCGTCGAATCAACGACGCGCATGCGACAGGCAAAGAGATCTGGGCAGTTGGTACGACGAGCGTGCGCACTCTCGAAACGGCAGCGGACGAACGTGGTCTCGTTCATCCAGGATCGGGCGAGACGCGTCTGTTCATTCGGCCACCGTATACCTTTCGCGCCACCGACAAGCTCATCACCAACTTTCACCTCCCTCGCTCGACACTCTTGATGCTCGTCGCCGCCTTCGCTGGCTATGAGCTGACCATGCATGCCTACCGCACCGCAATCGACAGCGGGTACCGTTTCTATTCATATGGCGACGCGATGGTCATACTCTAGGCTCTGCCTAACGGCAGCGCTGCTCGCGGCCTGTGTCTCGACCACAGTTCGTGAGTTCTATCCGTCGCCGGAAAACCCGCGCTACACGCCGGAGCGCGGCAGCGCGGCTGTGCGCGAGTACTTGCGGCTGCGTTGTGCCGATCTCAAACCACCAGCTCGCGACTCGGCGACGCTGCTCGCGCGCATCCGCGTGGATTCGACAGGAAAGGTGGTGGCGGCAGAGTTGAGCAGCACAACCGGTGACCCACTGATGGACGGCGTCATCGGAACCGTTGTCGCGCAGCTCGATCTGGCGATTTTCGATATTGTGGGCGGCGCCCCCACGCGAGTCGCGCTTTACACAAAGCCGCGCACCAATCAGGCGCGCGTTGAGTACGCTTGCCGGGATTCCGTCGGGGCGCGGATCGTCATCTCCCAGTGACCGCACGACCGAACGCGGGCGGGTTCACTTTTGACGTGGGAGCGACGTGCGGCGCTGCGCGCGCCGGCGTATTTGCGACGCCGCACGGCAACGTCGAGACACCGTGCTTCATGCCGGTCGGTACGCAGGCGACCGTAAAAGCTTTGGATCCGAGCGAACTTCGCGCCGCAGGCGCGCAGATGATTCTCGCGAACGCGTATCACCTGCACCTGCGCCCCGGTGACGACGTGATTGCTTCGTTAGGCGGACTTCACTCGTTCATGGCTTGGGATGGACCGATCCTCACCGACTCTGGCGGCTTCCAGGTCTTCTCCCTCGAAACGCTGCGCACGGTGAGCGAGGACGGCGTCGAGTTTCGCTCGCACATCGACGGCTCCAAACGCTTCTTCACCCCTGAATCGGTCATCGCGATCGAGCGCTATCTCGGCGCTGATGTCGTTATGCAGTTCGATCACGTGATCCCTGGTCAGGCCGACGAGGAACGCTCACGTGATGCAAGCGAACGCAGCATCCGATGGTTGCTACGCTGCAGCGCCGCATTCTCGGAGAACTCCGATGGGCGTCAAGCGCTCTTCCCCATCGTGCAAGGAGGCATTCACGCACACCTGCGCGGCGCGGCCGCGCAGCAAATCCGCGAGCTCGCTGACTGGATCGGCTACGGCATCGGCGGGCTCTCAGTCGGCGAAGCCAAGAGCGACATGTACGCGGTACTCGATCTGTTGCACGGCGAGCTTCCAACAAACCGCCCGCGCTATTTGATGGGCGTTGGATTTCCCGACGATCTCGTGCAAGCCGTGCGGCGCGGCGTTGATCTCTTCGATTGCGTGGCGCCAACGCGAATGGGACGCAATGGCACAGCCTTCACGTCGGAAGGTCGCGTCAACGTTCGCAATGCCGATCTTCGTCGAGATACGCGTCCGCTCGACCCCGCCTGCACCTGCTCGACGTGCCGCCGTTTTTCGCGCGGCTATCTGCGTCACCTCTTCGTGGCGGATGAGGTGCTGGGCTTACGGCTCCTGTCGTTGCACAATGTACATTTCTTGGTCGCGCTGATGCGCCAAGCTCGACAAAGCATCCTCGACGGCTCGTTCGACGCATGGAGCCGCGACTGGCTCGCTCGCAATGCGTCTATGGCAGTCCTCGATTCCTCGTCTTAAGACCGCTCACCCCACTCAATAATGCACGCGCTCGCATCCGCACTTCTGCAAGCTCAAGCTCCAACCGGCGGGAGCGGCACCGGTGGGGGCATCTCGATGTTCGGATTTCTCTTTCAGATGATCGCCATTTTCGGGATCATCTACTTCTTGCTCATCCGACCACAACAGAAAACACGCAAGCAGCACGACGTTCGACTACGCGAGCTGAAGCGCGGCGACACGGTCGTGACGACCGGCGGTATCGTGGCCGAAGTGATGCATATCAAAGAGTCATTGAAGGACGGCCAGCCGGTGAAATCCATGGAAGATCTTGTCACCATCAAGAGCGGCGAATCGCGACTGATCGTCGAGCGAGGTCGCATCGCCAAAGTCACAACACCCGCCGCACAATCGGAATCGTGAGCATCCTCGACATCCACGTTTTGGGATCGCCCATTCTCCGCGCCGAAACCAAGATTGTCGGCGAGGTGACAGACGAAGTGCGCAAGTTGGCCGACGACATGTTTGATACGATGTACGGGGCAAAGGGGATTGGACTCGCGGCGCCGCAAGTGGGGCGTTCCGAGCGCATTGCCGTCGTCGACGTGGAAGATCAGCGCTACGCGCTTGTGAATCCCGAGATCGTTTGGGAAGAAGGGAGCGAGCGCGCTGAAGAAGGTTGCCTTTCAATCCCCGACATCTACGGCGACGTAGACCGCGCTCAGCGAGTGCTCGTTAGGGCGCTCGATCTGGAAGGTAAGCAAATCGAGATCGAAGCGACTGACTTGCTCGCGCGCTGCCTGCAACACGAGATCGATCATCTGCACGGGCGCCTGTTCATCGACTACCTATCATTCCTCAAGCGGCGCGCCGCGATCGGCAAGTGGGAAGGGATGCGCGACAAGTATCCCGGACTCGTGCGCAAGACAGCGCTCGAAGCCGAGTCGGAAGCGAGCAGGTCTCCAGCACCGGCGCGAGCGGACGAGGCTCTGTGACGTGCGAGTCCTCTTTTGGGGGACTCCGGAGTTCGCGACACCAGCACTGAGGGCCTTGTTAGGCGAGGGCCACGACGTTGTCGGCGTCGTCACGCAACCCGATGCGCCAGACGCACGCCACCGCAGCACGTTGCTGCCGCCCCCGGTCAAAAGCGTCGCCGACGAAGAGGGCATCCCTGTCCTTCAGCCCGAGAAGCCGCGTGGCGACGACTTTCTCGCCTCGCTGCGCGAGCTGGAGCCCGAGATCAGCGTCGTGGCGGCATACGGTCACCTGCTGACGGACGAAGCGATCGCGCTGCCGCCTAACGGGACGATCAACATCCACGCGTCATTATTGCCGCGCTGGCGCGGAGCGGCGCCGATTCAGGCGGCCCTGCTGGCCGGCGATCCGGAGTCGGGCATCACGATCATGCGCGTCGTGCGCAAGCTCGACGCGGGGCCGATGCTGCTTCGCCTCCCCACTCCAATTGTCGAGGACGAGACCTACGGCGAGCTGCAGCTGCGACTCGCCGAGTTAGGCGCGCTTGCGCTCGTGGAAGCGCTTGCCCTGCTGGACATCGGTGAGCTCCACGAAGAAGAGCAGGACGAAGCGCAGACGACGTACGCACCGAAGATCTCGCGCGAAATGGCGCACGTCGATTGGAGCGCGAGCGCCGTGCACGTCTCGCGCGTGCTACGCGCGTTCGACCCGAAGCCTGGAGCGTTCACCACCAAGGGCGGCGTCGAGGTCAAGCTCTTTGGCGTGCGCGTCGTGCGTGGTCGACGCGGCGCACCAGGCGCGGTCATGGAAATCGACGAGTCCGGAATGCTGGTGGCGTGCGGGGAGGACGCGGTGCGCATCGCGTACGTGTTCCCCGCAGGGAGCCGCCGGCTCGCGGCGTTGGACTGGCACCAGGGTCGAGGCGTGACCGTTGGAGATGTGCTGGGCGCCTGATACAACTTCAGGAGCGATTGGGGGTCATCAAAATCAAAAGCATTTCATGAAGGCGACAGCGCTTCGGATGGCACGGAGGAGCTGAAACCGAGCGGACTCACCCGTTAGGCACCTCTCTCCTTGCACAATGCCCAGACTGCCCTAAGGGCCACAAGAAGTCCGCTCAGTCCGTCCGTTCCGCTTGATCCGAACAGCGGTTGCCTTTGGGAGGTGAAGGGCCGAGCAGCTGCTGGTTTGCCAGGGCCAAATCGCAGTGGCAGTTGGAGTTGCAGCGCCTGTACATTTGATCCATGCTGCACACCAGCACAGGCGCGGTAACTGAGTCGAGAGTCGTGGCCG
Organism: Gemmatimonadaceae bacterium; assembly: GCA_036003845.1. Classification (GTDB taxonomy): domain Bacteria; phylum Gemmatimonadota; class Gemmatimonadetes; order Gemmatimonadales; family Gemmatimonadaceae; genus DASYRX01. The sequence goes on from DASYRX010000054.1 coordinate 8,827, forward strand.
CCAATGTCCTGGCCGATCTGCGCGGCGGTGAAAAACTCGATCTCGCCTTCGACCGCAGGGTCGACGAGTCCGGGCTCGATGCGCGGGACCGGCGTTGGACGCAGGAGCTCGTCTACGGCATGCTGCGGCGTCGCGCGTGGCTCGACGCGATGCTCGCTTCGCGCGTGCGCGGAGGCTTGGCGCGTCTCGAGGCTGATCTGACTGACCTGCTCCGGTTAGGCGCGAATCAGCTGCTCTACATGCACAGCGTGCCGGCGTACGCAGCGATCGCCCAGACCGTGGAACTTGCGAAGCGGCGGCACGGTTTGGGCGCCAGCAAGTTGGTGAATGCCGTGCTGCGTCGGGTGGATCGCGAACGCGACGCGCTCGATCCGGCGCGCGAGCGCGTCGTCACCGATCCGATCGACAGGCTCGCACTCGAACACTCGCATCCGCGCTGGCTCGTCGCACGTTGGGTTGCGCGCTGGGGCGCCGCGGAAACAGCGCAGCTCCTCGCGACGAACAACACCGAAGCTCCGGTCATTCTGCGGCCGTTTGGAATTGTGCGCGAGCAACTCGAGGCGATGCTCGACGCCTCTGGCATCGCGACGGACGATGTCCCGCTCGTGCCAGACTCGCTGAGTCTCGCGGGCAATGCCGGCGGCGGCGGTGCCGCTCAGCTCACCGAGCTTGGCGCTTATCGGCAGGGGCTCTTTTTCGTACAGGATCCAGCCGCGACGCTGGTCGCTCGTTATGCAAGCGTGCCCTCCGGCGCGCGCGTCGTCGATCTGTGCGCCGCGCCAGGAGGCAAGGCGCTCGAGCTGTCGCGCGACGCGTCGCTCGTGTTGGCCGCCGACCGTTCATTGCAGCGTCTCGCGCGCTTGCGCGAGAACGTGCGCCGGCTCGACGCGCGCAACGTCGTGCTCCTTCAAGCCGACGCGAAGCAGCCGCCGGTCCGCAACGCGGACGCCGTATTGCTCGACGCTCCCTGCAGCGGCACTGGCGCATTCAGACGGCATCCCGATGCACGCTGGCGCCTCAAAGCCGGCGATATAGCGGCGTTGAGCGCGATGCAGCGGGAGTTTCTCGCCGCGGCAGCGAGCGTCGTTAGGCCAGGCGGCCTGCTCATCTACGCCACGTGCACGCTCGAGCCGGAAGAGAACGACTCGCAAGTCGAGGCGTTTCTCGCCGAGCATCCCGATTTCCGGCTGGAGCCGCCGCGCGATGGTGTGGTGCCCGACGCGGTCATCGACGCCGGGCGCCTCCGCGTGCTGCCGCAGCGCCATGGCGTCGATGGAGCGTTCGCGGCTCGATTGCGTCGCGTCGGTGGGCGAACGGAGTGAGGCGCCGCATCCCATGGCGCACGATCAGGCTCTACGGCTTGACGGCGCTGGCGGGCTTCGTCTCCGCATATCTCGTCGTCGCGCTCTTCTTCTTGCCGGGTGACCGGGGTCGCGGCCGCGTCATCACCCCACAACTCGTCGGCCTCTCATTGGACGAGGCGCGTCACGTGCTCGACTCGACCGGTTTGCGCTTTTCGTTAGGCGAAGAACGTCCATCGGCCGATGTGCCGCGCAATCGAGTCGTCGCGCAGTCGCCATTACCCGGCACCAACGCGCCGCGCCTCGCGACAGTGACTCTCGACGTGAGCGCGGGCCCTCGCCAGTTGCGCGTACCATCCGTCGCAGGCCTCGCGCTCGATGCAGCGCGCAAGGTGCTCGCAGACAGCGGCCTCGCGGCGGGACGACTGTCCGATGAGACAAGCACCGCGCCACGTGGCGAAGTGCTGCGCACGAAGCCCGACGCCGGCAGTGTTGTTGGCGAGGGCGCAGCGGTGGATCTCGTTGTGAGCGGCGGACCTGCCGAACTGACGATGCCCGATGTGCTGGGCCGGGAGCCCGGCGATGCGCTGGCCGTGCTCAACCAGCTGGGCCTAACGCGAATCCGCCTGGATTCGGCGCTCGGGAGCGGGGCCACGAGCTACATCGTCGTCGCGCAGCAACCGGCAACGGGCACCGGCATCCGCACCACGGATCGCGTGGTGCTGCGCGTGAGTCCGCGGCCATGACTGTGCGCATCGCACCATCGATCTTGAGCGCGGATTTCGCGCGCATCGCCGACGAGATCGCGATGTGCGTGGACGGCGGTGCGGACTTGATCCACATCGACGTCATGGACGGACGCTTCGTCCCGAATCTCACGTTTGGGTCAAAGGTCATCGAGACCGTGCGCCGCCTAACGAAGTTGCCGCTGGACGTGCACCTGATGGTCGTGGAGCCCGAGTCGTATTTCGACGAGTTCGTGGGCGCCGGCGCCGACGTGCTCACGATCCACCAGGAGGCGAGCCCGCACCTGCACCGCCAACTGACGCGCATCCGCGAGCTCGGCGCCAAAGCCGGCGTCGCCCTCAATCCGGCCACTCCCGTTGAGATGGTTCGCGATGTGATCGACGCGATCGACATTCTCCTTATCATGAGCGTCAATCCTGGGTTCGGCGGTCAGATCTTCATTCCCTCGTCGCCGGAGAAGATCCGTCGCGCGCGAGCGATGTTGGACACCGCGGGAAGCAAAGCCGCTCTGGAAGTGGACGGCGGCATCGGTCGCGACACGATCGCGCAGTGCTGGCGTGCGGGCGCAGACACGTTCGTCGCGGGCCAGGGTGTCTTTGGCATGCCCGATCCGAAGGCGGAGATCGGCGTCCTGCGCGGCCTCTGCTCTCATACGGTATGATGTCCCCGCTGGCACGCCTCGTCGCACTTGGGGCCGTCACGTTAGGCGGCATCGGAGCGTGGGCTCTCACGTCGCGGCAGGCGCCCGTGCGGATAGGTGCCGAGGCACCGTCGTTTCACGCGGTGTCAGTCGACGCGCCGGTCGTGGAAAGGAGCCTGGCCGACTACAAAGGCGCTGTCGTGATCGTGAACATATGGGCGACGTGGTGCGAGCCCTGTCTCGTTGAAATGCCGAGCCTGGAAGCGCTGCACCGACGTTATGCGAAGGACGGGCTCAAGATCGTGGGCGTCAGCGTGGACGCTCCCGGTGCCGATGCGCAGATCCGCGCCTTTCGTGACAGGCTGGGCCTAACGTTCGACGTCCTGCATGACGCGGCCGACATCCGCGCGACATATCAAACGGTCGGCGTGCCGGAGTCGTTCGTCATCGGGCGCGACGGAAAGCTGCGCCGCCGCGTCTTTTCGGCCGAGAATTGGGATTCAGAGTCAAACAGAAATCTTGTTGAGCAGCTGCTAGCTCCTAGGTCTTAGGTCGCAGGTCCCGGTTCGTGCAGCCCTCAGACCTCTGACCTCAGACCTCTGACCTATGCTAATTCTCGGCATCGAGACCTCCTGTGACGAAACGTCGGCCGCCGTCCTCGAAGGACGCGGCGACGACGTTCGGTTGCGCTCTCTCGTGATCCTTTCACAGGATGTGCACCGCGTCTTCGGCGGCGTCGTCCCGGAGCTGGCTGCGCGCGCGCATCTGCGCTCCCTCGTGCCCGTGACCGATGCCGCCTTACGCGAAGCCGGAGTGGATGTGCATGACGTGAACGCGATAGCCGTCACAAACACTCCGGGCCTGGTCGGTGCGCTGCTCGTCGGCGTGAGCTACGCGAAGGCCCTCGCGTTCGCGACTGGAAAGGAAGTCATCGGCGTGCATCACATGGAAGGGCACCTCTTCGCGACGGCGCTCGAGCATCCTGACGCCGTTCCGCCCTTCACGGCGCTGCTCGTCTCGGGCGGACATACGCTGTTGCTGGACGCCGCCGCGTGGGGCGAATATCGCTTGTTAGGCGCGACTCGCGACGACGCCGCGGGCGAGGCCTTCGACAAAGTCGCCAAGCTGTTGGGGCTTCCATACCCCGGTGGCCGCCACGTCGAGCAGCTCGCGCGAAGCGGAGATCCCTCCGATTCGCGCTTCCGCTTCGCGCGGCCGATGCTGCATGGCGGCCAGCAACCGGGTGACGCCGACTATTACGACGTCTCTTTCAGCGGTCTCAAGACGGCCGTCCTTCTCGCGGTGCGTGCCTCACAGGACTTGAGCGGCGACGCGCCGCGTATCGCGCGCGCGTTTCAGGACGCGCTCATCGAGACGCTGGTGACAAAGACGATCCGCGCGGCGAGCGCCTTCTCCCGGCGTCGCATCGTCCTCGGCGGCGGAGTCGCCTGCAACGCCGCTCTCCAGAACGCGATGCGCGAGCGCGCCAAAGCGTTAGGCGCGGCTGTCTTTGCCCCCTCGCCGCGCCTGGCCACCGACAACGCGGCGATGATCGCCCGCGCGGGCCTCTTTCACCTGGAGCGCGGCGAACGTTCGGGGTATGACATGAGCGCGGTCGCGTCCATGCCGCTCCCAGGATCTGTCGATCTCGCGGCCGTTGCGCGATAGCGCAGCGCTATCGCGCGGGTGAGATTTGGTGCCCATGCCTGACGCGATCATTCATCACCCGACAATCATCAATCTCGGCCCGCTCCCTCTCACGGGGTTCGGACTCGCCGTCTTGCTCGCCTTCGTGATCTCGCAAATCATCGCGCAGCAGGAGCTGACTCGGCGCGGCTATACTCACGAAGCGCTGGCTGTGAGCGACCTCATTCTCGCCTGCGTGCTAGGCACCTTGATCGGCGGAAAGATCTACTACGTGAGCGTCGTCTCGCACGATTGGCACGATTTCTTCACTCGCGCCGGCTTCGTTTTCTGGGGCGGATTCATGGGGTCGGTGGTGGCTTGCTGGATCGTCGCCAAATGGAAGAAGCTGTCGTTCGTTAGGTACAGTGACGTCGGCGGGATCTGCATCGCCGCCGGGTACGCGGTGGGCCGCACGGGATGCTGGGCAGTGGGCGATGATTACGGCCGCCCATGGAATTCGCGTTTCGCCGTCGCCTTTCCAGAGGGCGCTCCGGCTTCAACGGCCCGCAACATGGAGCAGCAGTTCGGGACACCCGTTCCAGATGGAGTGAGCCCAGACACGGTGCTCAGTGTCTATCCTACGCAGCTGTTCGAGACGGCGTTAGGCTTCGTCATGTTCCTGATCCTTTGGCGCTTGCGTGATCACAAGCACGCAGAAGGATGGCTCTTTGGCGTGTACTGCGTGCTCGCTGGCACTGAGCGTTTTCTTATCGAGTTCCTGCGCGCCAAGGACGATCGCTTCTTTGGTCCGTTGACCGCTGCGCAGGCAATCGCGTTCGCGATCGTCGGCGTCGGGTTGATCATCATGCAGCGCCGCAGCAAAGTGGGTCCCGGACGCCAGCCAATTTACGCGTCTGCCTAAAACGGCAATTAACTGCAGTTTGTATCTATGCCTTGGGCTCGGCCTCGAGCTCGCGCTCGAGTTGCTTAACGCGGGCCTCCATCGCTTCGAGGCGCTGAAGCGCCGATGCGAGATCGCCGCGGACCGCAGGATCGGGCGCCACGGTCGGCAGCGCCACCGAACGTTTGGGCCAGAATGTCTTGAGCAAGGCGAAGGCGAGCAGCGCGACGAGCACGAGCTGCGCGCCTAACGTCTCCACTGTGGGATAGATCCCCATCGCGTCGACGTGCGGCAGCCCGGGAATGACGGTGATCGATACTACGTTCCCTTCCTGCAGCTCGCGGATCCCCTTCCCCATGAACACAAAGGCCAAGTAGTAAAGGAGCGCGCTCGTCACCGCAAAGAACGGCCTGAGCGGAATCCGCACGCCGTAGCGGTGGAAGAGCACGAAAATCAGCGCCAGGCCGATGCCGCCGACGACGATGCCTAAAGCCACCGGGATGGCGTTCCCTCCGCCTTCCGAGAACAGCGCCTGATAGAACAAGGCAGTCTCGGCCCCCTCGCGATAGACAGCGAGAAATGCAACGAATGCGAGTGCCGTCCCGCCGCCGTGCGCCAACGCCGCAGTGACTTTTTCCCGGATGAACTGCTGCCACTTCGCCGCTTCGACCTTGGAGATCAGCCAATAGCTCACCGAGAACAGAACGGCGACGGCGACGAGCATCGTCGCCCCTTCGATGATCTCGCGGCTCGCCGGCAGCGCGCGCAGCGCCGTCATGAAGATCACCGCGGTCACTGCACTGGCCGCGAGGGCGAGCCCCGTGCCTAACCAGATGCTACGCAGCCGCTCGCGATGCCCCGTCTTGATGAGAAACGCGACGATGGCGCCGATCACGAGGATCGCCTCGAACCCCTCGCGCAAAATGATCAGCAGCGATTGCAGGAATGCGCCCCACCATCCTCCCGCCGGCTGCAACAAGCCCGCAACGTCCGGGAGTGCCGTGTCGATCGCGTTGCGCGCACCTTCGGCAGCGCGCAGATCGTTTGCCGATATCGCGGCGCGAAACTCGGCGAACTGCCGTTCCAATGATGCAACTAGCCCGGGGTTCTTGGCGCGCGCCGGCGTTTCAATCGGCTCGAAGGCGAGGTACGCATCGAACGCGCGATCACTCGCGTCGCCCACGCGTCCACCACGCGCCGCTGCCAGCGCCTCGTCGAGCGTGCGGCGAACTAATCGCAGCACCGTCTCCGGATCCTGTGACGCCACCCCGTTGCGCGTGGGTACATCTCGCATCGCAAGCTGTCGCAGATAGCCAACCGCTCCCGCGACGTCACTCTCGCGCAGCGTGCGCGCGGCCGGCATCGCAGTGCCGGCAATGCCGTCGCGGATCGCCGTCGCGAGCTGAGCATCATTGCGCTCGACTTGCCAGGCGAAGGCTCCGATTTCCGGCGGCAGCTTGGACAGCGCTCGAGCCAGCGGTCCGTCACCAAGCCCGGATGCTCCGTGACAGCCGGAGCAGTGCATCGCGAAGATCCCCTCGCCTTCCGCCACTAGTCCACGTGGATGCTGCAGACTTACGAGATATCCCAGTACGTCCCAACGCTGATCTGCCGACAGGAGCGTGCCGAAGGCCGGCATGGGTGTGCCACCGATTCCAACAGTGACGATGCGGAACATCAGCGCGGGCGAGACATCGCGCATCGTCTCGGCGGAGCCTAACGCGGGAGGAGCGGGATTGAGACCACGCGCCGCGGGTCCGTCTCCCATGCCGCTCACGCCATGGCAGCTCGCGCAATGCGTTTTATACAGATTCGCACCGGCGACGATGTCGACCAGACGGCTGGGTAGGTCAAGCGCCGCGTCGGCACCTAGCGATTGTGCGAAACGATCCTTGAGCCCTGCCAGCTGCTGCGGCGGTGTCTTGGCGCGCACGGCGACCAGCAGGGAATCGATGATCGCGCGGGTCTCCGCGGCGCGCTCACCCGAAAGCGGCTGGGCGGCCTGCATGGCGGCGAGAAGGAAGGAGATCGTCTCGTCGTATTCCTGGTCCGAGATGACTCGCCCGTCGCTCCCAATCGCCTTGGTGTATTCCTCCATCGCAACACCGACGATGGAGGCGATGCGCTTTGCCGGCCGCTCCTGCGCACCAGCCGACACCAGTGCCGTCGCTGCAAGCGCCAGTGCGCTCAGCGCGCGCATCAGCAAAACACGGCAGCGCCGGCCGAATTTATGGTTGGGGTCGCTTAGATCGGTCATCCCGAGTGAATTTATCGGATCTCCGCAATACCCCACAAACTATTGGTCGTCAACGGAGCTCAATTCGGAGACACCGAGCATCGGTTGTGATCCGGACCGCATCCAGCGTCGCGACTATCACAGCGGCTTCCGTCAGGGTGGTCGCCGAGAAGGTGGTCGTCAGGGCAATCACACGCGCTCCGGCAGCTCGGCCCGCGGCAATCCCGGGCGGCGTGTCCTCCACGACAACGCACTCATTCGCTTCGAACCCGAGCCGTCGCGCAGCTACCAAATAGCAGTCGGGATCGGGCTTGCCGTTCTGAACGTCTTCGGCAGCGACGAGAACAGACGGAACTGGGAGCCCCGCGGCCTGCATCCTCATCAGCGCGAGCGCACGACCGCCTGACGTGACTAGCGCGCGCCTCGAATCGGGAATGGCCCTTAGCGCTGACTCGGCCCCCGGCAGCGCGACGAGACCGTCGGTGTCCTGCAGCTCGGCTGATTCGAGCCACGCCTTTTCGACGTCCGCGTCCAGGTGCGGCGCCAAGTCGCGAATCGTTTCGACAGTTCGCCGGCCATGCGCCCGCTGCACGATGCCCGTGGGATCGACTCGGTGACGCGCGGCCCAGAGTGCCCAGCTTCGCTCCACGACAGCTCGCGAGTCGACGAGCACTCCATCGACGTCGAAGAGAACCGCCTCGCACTCTAGCGTTAGGCGCGCCACTAGTGCCGGCTCGTCCCTTCCAACACCACGGTCGCGTGCGCCGAACCGGCGTCGTGCGTCATCGAAACCCAGAAGCGATTGGCGCCCAGCTCCGTGGCGCGGTCGGCCGCGCGACCGTGCAGCGTCAGCGTCGGGCGGCCGTCCTTCTCCAATGAGATCTCGATCTCGCGCCAGCCGATGGCACGCGCTTCGTCCGTTCCGCTCAGCGCCTTGAAGGCCGCCTCCTTCGCCGCGAGCCGCGCGGCAAAGTGCTGTGCCGGCCGCAGTTTGCTGTCGCAATAGGCGGCTTCCCCAGGCGTGAAGAGACGCTCGAGGGCGCGGCGTCCGTGAGCAGCGAGCAGCCGCTCGACGCGCGAGATGTCCACGATGTCGACGCCGAGTCCGAGGATCATGGCGTGTACGGTGCGTGCGACAGCGCGGCGCCGACGTGGCTCCAGGCACGATCCGACGACGCGAAGACGCGGGCCGCGGCGAACACCCACTCGCGCCAGGCGGCGAGGCGGCGCTCGTCCGGAGCTTGCAGCCATTCGTGAGCGCGCTCTGTCAGTGTGTCGCACGCCGCGAACATTCCCTCACAGCATTCCTCGAGCTCCGCGCCTAACGCGCGCTGCTCGGGGAGGTCCGTCGGCCAGCGCGAGCGCGCGAGCTCGGTCAGAAAACCATTCACGCGCGAGGCGATGAGCACACCGTCGAGCGCGCGCACCTTTCCCTCCGCTGTGCCCTCGAGCTCTGCCTGTCGTCTCGCGTCCAGCACGGGCGCGAAGAAGCGCGCTTGCATCGCCGGATCGCCTGTTGCGCCGCGGCGTGAACCGACGGTGCGCGCTCCGCGGGCCAGCTCCGGCAGCGTATAGGCGCGCTCCAGAATCGCTTGCGACAGCGGCTGCAACGCGTGCTCACTCGTTAGGGTCACCTTCCCTGCCACGCCATGCAGCTCCAGGTCCGCGCCCTCGATCTTGAGGCCGGTCAATTCCGAGAAGGGCACGCGCCACTCGGCGCCTCCGTCGTGCGAAGCGAGGACGATGCCGCGCTGGTGAAGGCGGATGCGCGCTGCGCCGTCGATGGCAACGCCGCGCCACGTGCCGAAGGCACGCGCGCGCGGCACGAGAACTTGCTCGTCAGGCATCGGCCGGAACGTAGCGGCTGCCGCTCTCGCTGCCCGCCGTGGACACGGCAGCGTGATGACCGGTGCGCTGCTCGTAGCGCTGCATGAAATCGCCGAGACGTTCCGTTGTAAACTCGGAACGGGGGATGCCTAACGCGCGGATCCCTTCTTCGATGGCGCTCGGCGCCCCTTCCACTTCGACGAGCGTGTCCATGCGCGCGTAGCGCTCGAAGCGTACCGTCGCTCCGTGCACGTCGAAAACTTCGATGTCACGCTCGATCTCGAAGGACACGACAAACCCGGCACCCGCGAGAATCTGCCCCGCGGCCATCGCATCGGAGATACCTAACGTGACTTCCTCGCGCTCTTTATAACCGGATTCGAACGCGGCCGGCCCCTTCCAGTCCAGACTCGCTCGCCTTGTCGCGGCGCTCACGAACTCGCGCACGCGCAAGACGACATCCCGCGCGCGCAGCGCCCGATCTTCGGTATCGTAACGCAGATCGCGCAGCTTCCCGGCCTCACGAAAAACGGCGCCGTGCTGCATCAAGCGCGCGCGGCACGCGTCAAACTCCGGCACAATCGCCTTGAGCTCCAACTCACGCATCGTCGATCGCCTGAAGCACCGCGCTCGTATCACTGAGATCGGTGAACGCGGCGTGCGGCTCGTGCAAGACGAGATCCGCCACCGAGTAATGGCCGGTCGCCACGGCGATCGCGCGCGCCCCAATGCCGCGTCCGCACGCGATGTCCGCCGGTGTATCGCCGATCAAGACGAGAGCGTCGCCAGCCAGCTGGCGCGCCAGCGCAGCGCGTGCTCGCGAGAGCGCGATCGCGGGGAGTGCGCCGCGTTCTTCGTGATCGGAGCCAAACGCATTGACGCGAAACTTCGCGGCATCGAGTCGCGCCGCCGCGAGCTTCGCGAGCGCGCCCGGCTCGACGTTGCCGGTGAGTAGGCCGATGATGCGGTCTTGGCGCGTCTCCAGCGCCGCGATCAGCTCGACAACGCCGGCATAGCAGCGCACGCGATCGGCGCCGACGCGCAACTCGTTCCCCAACTCATCGACATACGTCGCGATCACGTCAGGCATGCGGCGATCGATTGTGGTGTCGTCGAATCCCGCACCGCGCATGAGCTCACGCACGATCTGCATATCGGTCTTGCCGTCGTAGCGGTAGCGCGGTTCTCCCGACGTACCAAAGATGCGCTGCAGCGCGCGCTCCATGGAGCGGCGGCCGGCCCCATCGGTGCGAAGGATGGTCCCGTCGATGTCGAAGAGAACGACTTTCACGCGCGCGCGAGCAGAAGTCCGCTCATGATGAGCAGCGCGCCGATCACCTGCCACTGGGTGGGCACTTCACCTAACGCGGCCCACGCGATGGTCATGGCGAAGAGCGGCTGCAGGTTGGAGTACATCGACGTGCGCGTCGGTCCCAGCCGTTTGAGGCCGACGTACCAAAAGGCGGTCGCCACGAGCAACGCGCCGATGCCGCTGTAGACGATCGCGGGCCAGATCGCGATGGGCGCCGCTTCCCACGGGGAGCGGAGAATCGCGGGTCCGCCTAACGCCAACGACACGACGGCGCCGCCGGCCAGCGTGTAGCCAGTGACTTCCAGCCAGGTCACGTCGGACGAAATCGGTTTCAGCATGACGGCGAACAGCGCCCAGCTGCACACGGCGGCCAGGATCGTCAGCGCGCCGAGGGTGGAGTCCGATCCGGCGCCGGCGCCGGTCCCGATCAACAGGATCGCAACGCCGCTCAGCTGCAGCGCGATGCCTAACCAGCCACGCGACGCAATACGCTCGACCCCGCGGGCCCGGCCCACGAGCGCGATCACCGCCGGTGTGCTCGCCATCAGCAACACGGTCGTGGCCACTCGGCTGCGCGCGAGTCCTTCGATGAAGAAAAACTGATAGAGCCCATTGCCGAGCATGCCTAACAAGAAGAGCCGGGTGCGATGCCGCGTAACTGGCTCGCCGCGGCGGTGCCAGATCGCCAGCGCGCTCAGCGCGGCGACGGCGCCGAGCGCGATGCGCACCGCGTTGTACGCCAGCGGTTCGACGAAACGCGTGCCGTACTTGATGACGCTGTAGTTGATACTCCAGATGAGCGCCATGCTCGCCAGGAGCAGATCGGTGCTGCCCAGGCCGCGTCTTTCAGGCGCGACCGCGACGCCAGCCGGCGCGACGGTCGAGCGTGGGGCGGTGGAAGCCTCATCGTGCACGCTGACGGACATGACACCAAAAGTAGTGTGCGCTCGACTTCGACTGCAGTCGCGAGCTCGATTACCTAGCGCCGTTTTCCGCGCTACTTTGACTCCATGAACGTGACGTTTGCGATGTTCGCTGACGCTGCCAACCTATCGCAGGAGGGCAAGCTCAATATCCTCGGCGTCTTCGACGCGCTGCAGGTCGCGACGCTGCCGACCGTGCATCCGCGCGCGAATCTGGTCGTGCGCTTGAAGGGCGCGCGTATGGACACGGGGACACACACCGTGTCGCTGCAGTGGCTCAATCCGTCGGGCGTGGAGTTATGGTCGTCGGTCGGCGAACTGGAAGTCGCTTCACCGCCGCCTAACGTGAACGAGATGGACATGCCGCTCATCGCGTCCATCGACCTGCCGCTGGATTTGCCCGGTGCCTACACCATGCGCATCGCACTCGACAGTCAGCCCAAGGCCGACTTGCGCCTCCAGGTCCGCGCGCCGAACCCGATCACGCCGCCGACCGGCATGGTCAGCTGAAGGTCCTCGCGCCCTTGTTCGGCGGGGCGTAACGCTACCGCCCGCCGAACAGCAAATGTAGCCTAACGGGTTGGCATCGGCAGCCCGCTACGGCGGCGAGGCGCTTACACGCTTCGCGCCGGCTCGTGATTAATAATCAACGGCGATGACGTCGCGGATGCCGTCGCTCGCTACGCTGCCAACGCCGCCTTCGGGGCTGCCGTGCCTCCCGTTAGGTTGAACAGCATTTGCTTGATGGCAGGGAGGCGGGGGCGTCCCCAAAGGCGGCGTCACGCGGCGAGCGTCGGCGCGCGCACGCGCCGGCGACGTTCCTGCCTTACGCACGACCGCGCGCAGCCGGAAGCGAGAAGCGTGCTAGCCGCCGGAGCGGGACGCCCCGCCGAACACCGCGCCTCGCCGTTGCAGCGGCTGCCGACGCCAACCCGTTTAGGCGAATGTGTTTAGTCGGCCAGGCCGCGGATACCGTCGCGGCCCTTCGCGAATCGTACCGCGCGTTCGATCGCCGACTCCAGCGCGCGCAGCGCCACGATCTCGACAGCCGGAAGCGGCGCAAGCACGCTTCCGCTCTGAGGTCCCATCGCGAAGACGATGTCTCCATCGAACGCCGTGCCTGCAGGCGTGATGCGCTTGTACATGGCCGCCGAGCTCGCGCGCGCGAGCTGCTGCAGCTCATGTCCCGTGAAAAGGACGTTCGTCGCGATCGCGCAGAGCGTCGTCTGAGGCGCGCCGGCCGTCGCCGGTACCGGTGGACCACCTAACGAGCCTTGCTCGATCAGCGCCGCCGAATCGAGCCATTCACCGCTTGCGCCGCGCGCGCCCGCGATGATGCGCCCGTTACTGTCCCGCACATCGCCGAACGCGTTCACCACGGCGACGGCGGCGACGATGATCTCACCGTGCGTCTCGAGCACGCACCCCACACCCCCCTTCATCGCGTGCTCTCGGCCGGCCGCCTTCCCCACCGTGCAACCCGTCCCCGCTCCGATGCTCCCTTCGGCGATGTCGCGCATAGACGCGCGCTCGCACGCCTCATACGCCATCTGCGGAGTTGGACGAACGTCGAAGCGGCCGAGCGGCGCGAGGTCGAAGACGGCAGCGGCTGGAACGATGGGCACGACGCCGCCGGCGATCGGGAAGCCGCGCCCACGCTCCTCCATCCAGCGCATGACGCCGGCCGCCGCGTCCAATCCATACGCGGAGCCACCCGTGAGCAGGATGGCGTCGACGCGCTTCGCGACGTGATCAGCCGTTACAGTCGGAACTTCGCGCGTCGCGGTGGCTCGCCCAACGATCGCTGCCGCGCCGCGCATCGCGGGCTGCGCCTCGAGTGGGCGAATGACGGTCAGTCCCGTGGCACCCGCCACATCCGTGGCGTGTCCGACGGCCAGGCCTAACGAGGAGAAGTCGCCGCCGCTCACGTCGGTGGCGGCGTCGCAGGCGGGCTCGCAGCCTCACCCTTGAGCGCCGCGCAGTTCTTGCAGCGCGTCACACCGCGCATCGAGCAGATCTGGCAGATGAACGTGCCGCAGGCGTCGCAGGGGTACCCTTCCGAAGCACGTTCCTCGCGCCCGCAGGCGCGGCACACCATGACGTCGTGCTCCTGCAAGTCGGTCATCGTCGCCTCCTCGCGAAGTACACTGCCTAACGGTATGTGGCGGCCGCCGGCGGCGGTAGTGCCGCTACAGCGTCGCCAGCGCCAGCGCGCGGCGCAGATCGTCGAGGCTAAACGGCTTGCCGATCACCGGTCGGCCAGATGCCTGCAGGAAGGACTGCGTCGCGGGACTGGACGCGTCCTCGCCAGTGATGAAAACGATGCGCCCCGCATGCGCCGCGTCACGTGCAATGAGCTCGCGATACAGCGCGTCGCCGGCCATGTCCGGCATGCGTAGATCCAGCAGGATCAGGTCGAACGAGCGGCTGGACAGCCGCTCCAGGGCCTCGCGGCCCGACGCCGCCACATCGACGCGATGGCCTAACGAGCTGAGATAACGCGCGACGGCCGTTCGAATCGCCGGCTCGTCGTCCACGACCAGAACTGCGAGGGACGTGGGCACTCCGGCTTCAGGCTCCTCGATCTGCGGAACCGCGACCGGAGATACGGCTGCGCCATGATCCCGCTCAAACAGTTTGAGGCGCGCGCGCAGTTGACGCTCCTCAGTCACATCGCGTACAACAGCCAGCGCCCCGGCCACTCTGCCTTGGATGAAAACCGGTGCCGCGATCACGTGCCCCCAGCGCGCCTCGCCGCTCGCCGAGACGTAGCGGATGTCGCCGCGCTGACGCACACCGTGCAGCGCGCCGACGAAGATCCCCCACACCTCATCCCGATCGCGCGGGTCGATGAACACTGTGAAGTGATCGCCGATGAGCGCGTCGCGCGTGCGGCCAGTCGCGTGCTCGAAGGCGGCGTTCACGCTGGTGAAGTTCCCTTCTTCATCGACAGTACAGATGCCGTCGGACGTAATCTCGACGAGCTGCTCCAGCCGCGCCTCGACTTCCGCAACGGCGTTGGCGCGATTCCGTTCGTCGGTGACGTCACGCGCGACGCATAGCGCACCGATGACGACGCGGCCCTGACGTAACGGCGTCATCGTCACCGAGAGCAATCGTCGCAGCCCGCTGCGGCGCGCCGCCCGGCACTCGAATCGCCTAACGACGCCGGCGAGGGCGTCTCGTGCATAGGCCGTCACGCGATCCACGTCGTCGCTGTCGAGGAACGGGACAATGCTGCGACCCAGCAGCTCCTCGCGTGACGCATCGAGTATCTGACACGCAGCTTGATTCGCTGACGTCACCGCCCCGCGCGCATCGAGCGTGAAGAGCGCGTCGTTCACGGTGTCGAAGAGATTGCGGTAGCGCGCCTCGGTCTGCGACACAGCGTCTCGCGCGCGGCGCTCTTCGGTCACGTCGCGCATCGCGACAACAACGCCGGTCGTGCGGTCACCCTCGCGCAGTGGAGCCAGGCTCACGGCCGCGACGCGCCGCTCGCCATCGCCGCGCACCACGAGATACTCGCGTCGCTGCGACGCCGCAGCGGCGCCACTGGTCCCCATCGTCGCGATTTGAATGTGCGACTTCACTTCGTCGCTCGTTTCGGGAATCACGAGATCGGAAATCAGCATCCCGACCAACTCCTCGCGCGCCAGCAGCTCGGCAGCCGCGATGTTGGCAAACGTGATCACGCCGTCCGGATCCGCGATCAGCAGTGCATCTACCGCGGACTCGACGACGAGTCGATTTCGCTCGCTCAGCGAGCGTGTCGCCGTGATGTCATCGAAGGTCACGATCGCGCCGCCGTTCGGGTGCGGCGCCGCCGTGATGTCAAAGACACGACCTCGCGTACTCGATGAAATTGTCACGCGCACCATGCGACCCTCGCGTGCGACGCGCTGCAGCGGCGCCTTTTCGTCGCCTTCGCGCCGCTCGTGCAGTATCGCCTCGTAGAACGATTGCCCAACGAGCTCGCGCGGCCCTTCGAGACCAGCGAGCTGTATCGCGCGGGAGTTGTAGCGCATGATGCAGCCGGCATCGTCGACGACGACCATGCCGCAGCCGATCGCATCGAAGGTAGCGGTCCATTCGCGCGACGCCTCCGTAACCTCCTCGAAGAGCCGAGCATTCACGATGGCGACGGCCACTTGATCGGCGAGACGTCGCAATACTCGCGCGTCGTCGTCCGTGAATTCCGCGGCGCGATTGAACACCGTGAGCACGCCGATCGTACCACGCGCCGTGACGAGCGGAACAACGAGCAACTTCTCGATTGTCGTCACCTCGTAAGCGGGACGATACGCACCTGGATGCGCCCTGGCCTCGTTCGCGATGATCGCAGTTCCCTCGCGCACGGCCTTGCCGTCCAGCGTCGTGCGCACTGGCAGATGCAGCCCATTGAGGAGCTCACCGGCGCCTAACGAAGACACGATGTGCAAGTATTCGTCTCGCGCCAGCGCGACGTACGCTCCCTCGACGCCGAGCAGTGACATGCTGTGGCGCAGAATGAGCCGCAGAACCTCGCCCATGCGCAGCGATTCACCCACAGCGCGCGCGATCTCGGCGAGCGCATCACTCTGCCGTCTCTCGCGTTCGCTCTCCGTGTACAGGCGCGCGTTGCTCAGCAGCGTAGCCGCGAGCGCGCCAAATGTGCGCAGCACATCCAGGTCGCGTTCGTCGAAGGCGTACGGACGCGCCGCGTACACAGCCACGACGCCGTAGAGACGCCGGCCGTGTGTGAGCGGCGCGCAAGCGAGCGAGCGCGCCACGCCACCGCGAGCTGGGTCGACAACAGGATGAAGCAGTTCGCTCCGTTCGTCGGCGTCGACGATTAACACTGGCTCTCCAGTGCGCGCCACCTGCATGAGGATGTTGTCTCCGGCAGGGACAATGCTCTCCTCGGTATCTACGCCCCGCGCGTGGTGCACGAGCACTCGCAGCGTACCGCGATCGAGCTGCGGGTCACTGACGATCACGCCGTCGCCGTCCAGAAGCCCTAGCGCGCCGCGCCCCAGAGAGTCGACGATTTCACGCTCGCCGTTAGCGCGCGCAAGAGAAAGTGACGCGACCTGAAGTCGCGACAGGAGGATGTCAGCGTCGCGCACGACGGTACTGGACAGCGCGGCGGCGGCGGATTCGACCGGAGACAGGCGTTCGCTCACTGTGCTCACGTTGCGTTAGGCAGGCCAGAAGACAGCGTCGTCAAGGCACGAGCAGCGTCGCGGCGCCCGCGTCGACGGTGATTCGCACCGGGGACATCCCGATGATCTCGCCGTCCGCTTGAAAAATACGCGGCGGGTCACACTCGATGACGACTTCACGTGCCCTGGCGAAATACATTCGGCCGTCGCTGCGATAGTCGCGTCGCAGAATCCGCCAAAGCATGTGCACCGCATCCCACCCGCTGCGAGGTGCGTACATGCATACATCGAGCTCACCATCGTCCGGTGTGATGTCGGGCCCCAAAGCAATACCACCGCGCAGCACAGAACCGAAGTTCGCAATTAGCGTCAGCGATGTGTCGCGCTCGATCCGCCCGCTTTCTGTGACGACGCGCACAAGAAATCGATCGTGTCGAAAAGCCGCAGCGGCCGCCGCGATGACGTACGCCAAAACGCCGAGCCGCTTTTTCGCAGCTGACGTGGTCCGCTCAATCATTGTCGCGTCGATCCCAAGCCCGGCCGCGAAAGCGAAGACGCGCGGCGGATCCGTATGGATCCGACCGAGATCGATGCGCCGAATCTTGCCGTGAAGGAGTGAACGGACTGCAGCGTCGACGTCGAGCGGGAGCGCCAGGGCGTGCGCGACGAGGTTGCCTGTTCCGGCGGGGATAATTCCGACAGGCACACCTGTGCCTTTGAGCGCGTCCAGCACGCCCATCACCGTTCCGTCGCCGCCGAGTGTGAAGACGGCATCCACATTGGCGGCTCGCTCAGCGGCAAAGCGCGCGGCGTCGCCGGTCGCCACGACCTGACGCAGATCGACCTGACAGCCAGCGCGTGCCAGTGCGTGCTCGGCCGCGTGGATGCGGCGTGCGCCTGTACGCGCGGCAGGGTTCGCGACGAGTAGTACGCGCTTAATGGCCAGTGCCGTTCCAACTCGTGCCGTCAACGAGATCTCGAAATCAGTTCGCGGTCCGCCCGTCTCGAACAAGTTGGAACGGCATCAATACCGCCACGCGCGGAACAGATCCAAACCGTATTGCGGAGGAGTCGCCGTGAACGTGCGAGCACCCAATGAGCCGCACATCGCCGTCTGTGAAGCCGGCTCGCGACTGAGCGAGAAGCCAAAGCCAGCTTCCAAACGATGCTCGAAGCGGAGGCCTAACGTTTCAGCGAGGTTGACGGTGCTGGTTCGCTGCGCGAGCGGGCAGAAACCGTAAGACAAGGAAAGGAAGGAGCGCTCGCCGACTTGCTTGCCGATGCCTAACGTGAACAACAGATCGCTGGCGCCGCGCCCCTGCGTCCCGCCGCCGCCCCTCAATCCGCTGCGAATCTGGAACAGGTCGAGCGATAACGCTTCGCGCAGTCGGTTGGTGGAGCTGCTGGCGAGGAATCCGAGCACCGTCGAGAGATACGCGTTAGAGGCCGTCGCTCCCTGCTCCAGGCTGGGCGCGCCTGTGACGAGTAGACTCAGCAAGTCCGACTCGGAGTAGCGCAGACCGTCGGCGCTTTCCAGCCGGATCGAGGGGCGCGCGAGCGTTCCCTCGAGGATCACGCGAATGCGCGCCTCGTTCCTGAGATCGGCGCCGCCTACGGCCACCGTGTGAATGGCGCGAATGTTGAGCGTCGGATTGAAGTCCGGTTCGCCGAAGAACCTGAGCGTCCCGCTTTCGACTTCGAATAACCGGCGCACGACGCCCGCCAGTTCGAGTACGTACGTTCCCCGCGTCGTTTCCAGGTTTCCCTCGAGGGCGAGCTGCGGCGCCGCGGTGCCGAGCAGCGTGCCTTTCGTCACGTCGAGCGATCCTTCGAGCTTGATGTTCGCTTCGCGCGAGCGCAGCCACACGTCGTCGCCAAGCACGATGCGCACGTCGCGAATCGTTAGGTTGCGCACCAACGTTGGCGGAGCGCTGGGAATCAACGAGCGATTGGTGAAAAGCGTCGTGTCGATGAGCTGGGTGATTGTCGGATCGTCAAGGCTGATGACTTCCTTGCGCACGAGCTCCGGAATGTAGACGACACCCTCGTTCACGACGACACGTCCGCTCAGCGAAGAGCCGCGCAGCGCCCCGAGCAACCGCACTTCGCCGGAGAGCGTCAACTCGGCGGTCCGCCGGTTTGCGACGGCCGCGAAGTTGTTGGCGAACAGGTCGATGTCAAAGGTCGGGTTGTCGAGATCGCTGAACTCCACCCAGCCCTTCATCCAGGCCGAATCGGCGATGCTCTTTCCGCTCACAGCCACGAGTCGATTGACGTGCACTGAATCGCCGAGGAATTGGATGTCCGCGTTCGCATCGTGAATGCGCACTGAGCCTAACCGCGCCCAAGAGAATGCTCCGTCCGAGACTCGCACAGCGCCGGTGAAGCGCGGCTCGGTCCAGGTACCGCCCAAATCGAGATTCGCATTGAAACGGCCCGTCGCGCGCTGCAGCAATGGCGTGAACGACTCGAGCAGCGAGAGATCGACATCGCGCGATCGAATCGTTCCTTTGAGAGGGACATTGAGCATTCTGTCCGCGCGGCGCTCGAAGGCCAGATCTATCGGCAGCGCGGCGTCGCCCGCAAGCACCAGCACGCTGTCGCGGTAGAGTGAAAGCTTTGCCGTTAGGCTTTGGTTGGCGTACGATCCGGTGAGATCGCCGCGGGCGATGCGGAATTCGCCGATGGCGGCGCCGTTCACGGTGCCCTTGATGTCCATGAGCGGCGCTGGCCGCGTCCCCTTGATGTCCGCCGTGAGCGAAACGCGACCGCCTAACGAAAGCCGCGACTGCGAGACTTTGCCGAGATCCGTCAGCGCGACGCTGTCGATCGTCAGTCGCACGTTCATGTCGCCGGTCTTGGGGATGCGCCCTTGCACGGCGATGCGTCCATGCTCCCCACCGGCGCCAACGAGCGCGAGCGGTGCGACGTCCACTTCTCCGTCTTGAACGAGCACTGAGGACGCGCGCTGCAAGTTCCAGCGGTTGTCATCGATCCGCAGCGAAAGCGAGTCGACGGCGACGGTCACGGTGTCGCCGTGTTTGCTGCGTCGGAGTACGGCGCGCGCGGTCGGACCGGTCATACTTTGCAGGCCAACCGTCACATCCATCGCGCCGCCTGGCTGAACGCCGACGTGCACGTCCGCGTCGATCAGCGAGACGCCGGCCACTGTAATGGTGTCCAGCGCGATGTCAGCGATCCCGTGCGGATCCTTCGGAAATCCCCTCAATGCGATGTCGCCGCGCACGACGCGCGCGCGTTGCCCGAGCGCGCGGAGACCGCGGCCGTCGACCTTCGCCGCCACTGTGAATGAGTCGATCGCCCCGCTCAAATAGCCGCGCGCGTCGACGGTTCCAGAGAGCGAATCGGCTGAGGCCGAGGTGTCGCCTGCTGTCGTTAGGTAACGTCGCAGGGCGCCAAGCGAATCGGCGTTGACGACGAAACGGATGGAGTCGCGGACGCTGTTCATTAGGCCCAGGCCGCCGGCCGCCTCGAGCCGTCCGGCCGCGCTCTCCACAATGAGCGTATCGATGCGCACACGGCCGTCCGCGAAGCGGAACTGGCCCCGCGACGGGTACAGCCGCACGCTGTCCACCAGGCTGCGTTCGAGGTCGATTTCGGTCCTTCCCACGAGCGAGGCCAACGACGTGTCCCCGCGCACGTCCGCCGTTAGGCGTCCGTTCAAGGACGTGTGCGGAACTGCGGTCGTGTCCAGCAACGTTCGCAGATCCACGCTCGCCAGGTCCAGCGTTCCCGTAAAGCCATAACCGGGCGGCGTGCCATCGAGCGTCCCGTCGACTCCGAGTGTGCCACCCGCTCCGCGAAGCGTCGCGTTGACGCTGAGGTCAGCCAGCGTGCCATTGATACGCATCGGCCCGGCGTACTGCCCGCGCAGGCGAATCGCCGGATACGACTTGGCAAGTGTCGTGAAGGAAAGCGAATCTGCCGTCAGCGCGAGATCGTAACTCAGCAGCGAATCGCCAATCGTTACGCGGCCGTTGCCTCGGAAGCGCGACGCCGGTGAGTCACCGTCGCGATGCGTGAGATCGGCGTTCGAGAAACGTACGTCCAACCATAACGAGTCCAGTCGCGCGGTCCCCGACACGATCCCGTTGAGTTTCGGGAACTCGGGATCGAGATACTGCAACGTCCGCAGGTCGAGCTGCGCAAGCTGCACGTCGAAGCCGCGAAACACCGTGAACGCCGGCTCCAGAATATTGAGACCGCCTTTCGCTCGTCCTCGGGTGATAGCGCCAGGCACGTTCGCGTCGCGGAACTCGATCTGCGCGTCCTCGACCTGGAAGTTGTTGAGCGGCCCACCGCGCGCACTCACCGTTCCGAAAATCGAGCCACGCCATGGATACGGGAACGGCTCACCGGCGATTTGCTCGAGCAGCTTGAAGTCGACCGGATCAGCCGTCAGGGCGACATTGCGCACGTCCAGCACCGGACCGCCGACAGCGAACGTCATGTTGCCACGTAACCGGGACGGTCCCGTGCGCAAATCCATGTCTGTGAGCACGTACTCGATCACGTGCGGATCGCGCGCGCTGATGATGTGGAGCCTAACGGGGCCACCGCCCGTCGTCGGTAGGGTCGGATACACCCAGTTGACGTCGGCGAGCGCGACCTGTTCGCCGACGATCTTGAGGTCGTAGCGCGGCGGCCCTTTCTCCTTCCACGTTACGTTCCCTGTCGCACGACCGCGTGAATCCGGCAGCTGGAAGTGCGCGATCTCCGGGAAGACGCTATCGCCGCGCACGGTCACCACTCCGCGGATCTTCGAGAACTTGAACGGCGGGACCTGCTCGTCCACATCCAGCCGGTGCACCGTGAAGAACTGTCCCGCCGAATCCGGATGCGCGACGCGGACATAGCCGGCGTCCAGCGCCGCGTTCGTCCAGCGGAACGTGCGCGTGAATCCCCAGCTCACGCGACGAACCTCGCGATCCTTCCTCGTTAGGTTGAACGCGATCGCCGAATCACGTTTCGTTCCCCGCAGCGTGTCGTCAGGCTGCCACGGCATCGTGACGGCGAACGTCGTCCCACGCATGCGCAGCGAGTCGAGCACGATGTAGTCGCCGAAGCCGCGCGTGGATCGCGGCGCGCGCGGCGGTCCCGACGGAAAAATGCGACGCCAATTCCAGGTGTCGCTGTTGTCCTTGCGGAGATGCACCTGCGCATTCGTGACCGACGCGAATGCGAGTCGCACTCGCCGGTCGATGAAGTCGCCCGGTCGGAAGCGCGCCGAGATGGGCCCCGATGCGAAGAACAGTGAGTCGTTGGACTCACGGATCTCGACGCTGTCGACGGTGATGTCGCCAAACAGCGATCCGTGGAAGCGGCCCAGGTACACCTTTCCCCGCACCCGCCGACTTAACTCGGACAGCACGTAGCGTCGCACCACATCGCGCCCCGCATCCGTCCGCGTGGCGTAAATGATCGCGCCGAAAATGACGAGGCCGATGAACAGCACGATCGCGGCACTCATCAGGACGACGGTACGACGACGCG
>DASYRX010000055.1:0-21276 GCA_036003845.1 Gemmatimonadaceae bacterium
TTCCTTCGGCTCAGGCGGTCGCTCTTTGCAAGAAGCGATCCCAGCCATGACTTGCGGTTCAACCATGGGTACCAGCAGGCCTCCCGTGACCGGTCACGGCGGTGTAGGTCGCGCGCATCGAGAAGCGGCGACATCCGGTGCGGCCTTTCCACATTAGCAGGGTGATTCTGCCGGGCGAGGTCGGTATGTTTCCGACCTTCGCGGGCGTAATTCAGTTGGTAGAATGCCAGCTTCCCAAGCTGGACGTCGCCGGTTCGAGTCCGGTCGCCCGCTCTTCCGAGTTCGTTAGGTCGCGAGAAGGTTGAAGCGCCTAGTCGCCAGCGGTGACCAGGCGCTTTCTTCTTGCGCCGCGGGGCTATTCGAAGGTCGTGGCGTACCTCAGTCGTAACGCAGCGCCATCATCGGCTGCGTCCGGCTCGCACGACGCGCCGGAAGCCAGCCCGCTCCGAAGCCCACGGCCGCGAGGAGCAACACGGCGGTCACGAACACGACGGGATCGTGGCCCTGCAACCCGAACAGGAGCGAGCGCGCGGCGCGGCCCAGCGCGAACGCGCCGAGTGCACCTATCGTGGCACCGACCGCGACCATCGCCCCCACCTGTCGCAGGATCATTCCCTGCACACGCCCGCCGTCGGCGCCTAACGCCATCCGCACGCCGATCTCGCGCGTTCGCTGCGAGACCGAGTAGGCAAGGACACCGTACAGCCCCACCGCCGCAAGCAGCGTCGCCAGGAGCGCGAAGGCGGCCGAGAGGACGGAAATCATCCTGTCGAGGAAGACGTTTTCCTTGAGCTGCTGGGGCATGGTCTTCAGATCCTGCACCGGGAGCGCGGCGTCGATCCGCTTCATTATCTTCGGGATCGCGGCCATGAACTGGTCGGTGGCCAGGCGCGTGCGGGCGTAGAAGTACATCTGCCCGACGATTCCCTGCTGCATCCACGGCACGTAGAAGACGGGCTGCGGCTCGCGCTTCGCATCGTTGTAGGCGACGTTCGGCGCGAGCCCAACGATCTGGATGCCTAACGAATCATCGCCGGAGCGCGCCATGAACTTGCCGACCGCATCGCGCCCCAACTTGAACTTCTCCGCGAAGGCGAGGTTCACTACGGCGACACGCGATCCGTCGTACTGGTCCGAGACCCCGAAGTCGCGTCCCGCGAGCAGCGACGTGCCCAGCATGGTGAAGTAGCCGGACCCGACGGCCGACCAGCGCGAATTGCAGTCGGTGTCAGGAAGGCACTCGAAGCCCTGCACGCGCACGTTGTTCCCCCAGCTGTCCCCCGATAGGAGCGGGACCATGGAGCTCGTGACGCCGGTGACGCCGGGGAACGCCCGCAGTTCCTCTTCGATGCGTGCGTAGAGCACCTTCGCGCGCAGGGTGTCGTATCCGATGCGGAGCGGAGAGACCGAAAACGTCGCCACGCTGTCGATGCGGATACCAAGATCGACGCGACTGACGTTCACGAGGCTCTTGAGGAATAGCCCCGCCGAGACAAGGAGCGTCGTCGAGAGCGCGATTTGCGCGACCGCGAGTCCCGTGCGAAAGCGCCCCGCCACACCACCCGCGATCTGTCCTGCGCCGGCACGGATCGTCGAAATGAGATCCTGCCGCGTGGAGTGCAGTGCGGGAAACAGACCGAACAGGAAGCCCGTCGCGATCGCGAGGGCTGCGGCGAACAGCATCACGGGCACCTGCAGGTGGAACTCCAGGATCTGGAGCGCGTCCGGAGTGAGGAGCGCTGCGATGCCCGACAACGTCCATCGCGCCACAAGAAGACTCACGAGGCCGCCGAGCATAGCCAGGACGAGCGATTCAACCAGCAGCTGCTTCACGAGTCGCCGCCGCGAGGCGCCGAGCGACAGTCGCACACCCATCTCTGTTGCGCGATTCGCGCCGCGTGCGAGAAGCAGGTTCGCGATGTTCGCACAGGCGATCAACAGAACGAAGGCGGTGATCGCGAACAGCATGAAGAGCGGCGTGCGTGCCTCGCGATGCATTGAGCTCTGACCTCGTGCCCCCGGCTCCAAGACTACTCGCTTCGCTTTAAACTTTGCCAGCGTCTGGTCGCTCATCCCCCGCTGCAGCGGTGCGTCGACGTCGGCCAGGATCGGACCTACCAAGCCGTCGAGTCCGGCCTTCGTCGCTTCCATCGACATCCCAGCCTTCCGCCTCCCAAAGACGTAGACCCAATAGTCCCGGCGGTTCTCGAGGCCCTTGTATGTCCCGACGTAGACCCTCGACTGCATCGGCACGTACACGAGCGGGCGGGAGCCCAGCGTAGTCCCGTCGAACCCCTCGCGCGCGACTCCCACGATCGTGAACCCTCGACCGTTGAGCTTGAGCAGCTGCCCGAGCGCGTCCGGCTTCCCGCCGAAGCGGTCCATCCAGAAGCGGTATCCGATCACCGCCACCGTATTATCCGCGCTCGGCTCGTTGTCGCTCGGCTGGAGCAGACGGCCGAGTGCCGGGCGCAGTCCAAGCGTGGTGAAGTAGTTGCCCGTTACCCATACGCCCTCGCCGACAGTGGGCTCGTCGCCGAGCGCGATGCTGGCGCCGAAGGTCCTATGCCCAGCGATGCCGGCCAGAACCGTCTGCGATTTCTCGAGGTCACGGAACATCGGGTAGCTCCAGATGATTCCGTCCCCGCACCCCGACTGGTTGCAGGAGTCGTTTCCCTGAATCGGCCCCGGGAGATTCAGGTTGACCAGTTCGTCAGGGGCGGGGACGGGGAGCGGTCGCAGCAGGATCTGGTTGAAGAGCGAGTAGATCGCGGCATTCGCGCCGATGCCCAGCGCGAGCGACAGGATGGCGACCGAATTCACGAATGGATTCGTGCGGAGACTGCGGAACGCATAACGAAGGTCGCGCATCGATGGCGAGGTCCGGGTGAACGCTTGTCATCGTCGGACAGCCGGCCAACGCGGGAGGTTTGACACGAGGTTGTGAAGAGGACGAGAAACCTCGTGAGAGCGCGAATTCGCGCTGTCTACGTCACAGCGACATTGGGCGCCGAGCCGGCGGCAACGGCCGGCTCCATGGCCACCTTCTGGGCAGCGGGTAGCGGCGGATCGAAGAACTTCATGTTCTCGCTGGTCCCGGTGTTCTGATCCCGAGCGAGCCAGACCTGCGGAGTGTCGAACCAGTCGATCGCAGGCATCGCAAGCGGAGAATTTGCGACGGCCAGGCCGCACGTCTGGATGTTGACGGCGATCGTGCCGCCTTGATTGAAAGTGGCTGTGACCCTGAAGAACCCGACATAGAAGCACCACTCGTTGCGAGCCTCGTCGAAGCTCACGTGGTGCATTGACACGTCACCCGCGTCCAACCGGTTGCTTTTTGCGTTCGGGGCGTAACCCGGTGTTCGCTCGTACATCTCGAACGTCGTGCCGTTGACGTTTTTCCTAACGCGATTGAGGGCCCACTCGGCTGGATTCGTATCATCGTCGATGATGATCATCGCGTCTTCGATGAATCCCGCGCTGTTGGCCACAGTGACGGTTCGCGACGTCGATGAGATCGCGCTTATCACCTGACTGACGTTCTGGTGTTCGAGCCCGAGCAAGTGTGCGCTCTTCACAAGGCTGGCCAGGTTCAGCTGCGACCCGCTCCACCTCCAGAACGGAGTGAAAACGTGCCACGTGTTATTGTGGTAGATCGGGTTCATGTGTATGGCCGCATAGCCCGTCGGCGAATCCACATCCGGTCCGGCGAGCATACCTTCCTGCGTCCACGTCGATTCCGGCGCGCTCGCCGAGTAGAGGAAGATGCGCCGGTTGCCGTCGGCGCCTAACGCGCCGACAAACAGCTTGTAGCGCTTGGCCGCGTTCGGCTCCAGCATGTCCTTGACGGCCGATATGTTCGAAAGATTCTGCAGGTTCGTTCCTGTGACCTGCTGAATGATTGGATTCCCGGAGAACGGCGTCCACGTGACGCCACCATCCGTCGACTTCGTAACGCCAACGGAGTTGTTCGCAGCTGATCGTCCATTGAAGAAGAGCCACATTGTGCCGTCGTCGTCGGTGACTCCGGCCCCCATCTGCGTCTGTATCGAACACCACGGCTGGGTGCCCCCCTGCGTGACAATGCTCGTGCGTTGGGGAGCCGAGCCCGATTGTAACCAGAAGCGCCCACCGTACGACTCCCAGAGCTTGATGCTGTACGCGCTCGCACTGACAGTCGCTTGATTCGCCGCGGCGTAGATTTTCGGGCCATCCTCGATGCGTGACCACTCAACGACGGCGTTCCCAGTGTTGTTGGGATCCGTGTTCAGCTTGCCAATGGTAATCCACAGTGTGGTTGACCCGGTGTCGCGGATCGACGAGAAGGGGACCCAGTCCGTGAGCGCGAAGATCTTCGGCCCGCATGCTTCGATCTGCGACGTACCGGAGCCTGCGCCGATGACGAAGAAGCGCACGCGCGAATTCGTAACGTCCCACTGGTACCCATAGATCAGCGACGAATCGTTTTGCCCGGACGGCGTGGATCCGACGTTCGACGAGTTCGTCCAGGCCTTCGTGCCATCGTTCCAGAACTGCTGCACCCCGTTAGGCTGCCGATAAAAGATTCGTGGGCGCCGCGTCCCGCTGACTGTGTTGAAGTCGATCCCCATGTTCTCGATCGCGGCGAGGTTCGCCGCTGTATCGCACGTTGGTGCCGTCGCTTTATTGAGAATCCGGAGAGTCGCGTTAGGATTGTCCTGTGCGTTGCGCACATTGGCGGCGAAGATGTGGTTGGTGACGTGCGGGAAGGCGCGCCGGATAGCCGCGCCGCTCGACGCCGCGCCGAAGACCTCCATTTTCGCCATCGAATCGGTGACGGTAACAGCTCCGTCGCCGGCGGTGACAGCGGCCCATTTGCCTAACGAGGATGCGAAGTGCTCCCGCTCTGAAA
Organism: Gemmatimonadaceae bacterium; assembly: GCA_036003845.1. Classification (GTDB taxonomy): domain Bacteria; phylum Gemmatimonadota; class Gemmatimonadetes; order Gemmatimonadales; family Gemmatimonadaceae; genus DASYRX01. The sequence goes on from DASYRX010000055.1 coordinate 4,892, forward strand.
TGCGGCCCGGGCGCGCCGTCATTTGCGGAACGACGGCGCCGGCGACAGCCGGAGTGAGCGAAACCGCGATCCCCGGTATTGATGGAATGACCGTGATGTCTTGGGCCGTGCCCGTCGCGATGGCCGGATCGAGGGGCAATGTCAATCCCCCGAGAGCCGTTCCAACATCCGGCGCAACAGCTCCCGCAACCGCTTCCGTGAGCGCCACAGTCGCTCCGCCGCCCAGCGATACTGTCATCGTCTCGGCGACGCCGGAGGCGACAGCTTCGGTGAGTGACACGCCGAGACTTGTCGTCACAGCGACGTCTTGAGAGATCGCTGACGCGATCGCCTCAGTGAGAGTGACAGTGGTGCTCGGGAAACCCTCCACAACGGTGACATCTTGGGCAGTACCGGCCGCTGTTGCCTCGGTAAGGGGCACGCTCATTCCGCCTAACGCGACAGCAAGGGCTTGTGCCACTCCGCTGGCGATGGCGGGCGACAGCGCCACTGTTTGCGGACCGGAGGGCGCGCGGCTGACCGCCTCGATCATCCAGGGGCGCAGCCACAGACCTGGGATCGACGAGCGTGCCCCGTTAGTCGCGACCGAGGTTTGCGTGCCGTCGTGCCCGTTGCCTGATTCGTCGAGCACGCGGCCGGCATAGCCACGATGCCCCGGCCGCCAGAAGCCTAACGAGGATCCTCGATGGGCCAGCAGATCTAACGCCACTTCCGCACGTTGCGCACGCGTGAGCTTGGGCCAGAGGCCGACGAAGGCGTAATCCGCGAACGCCGAGTTGTCGTTCGCTGCGGTGTTCGCAATGACCACGGGCGCCGTCGCATCGTTGGCGAAGGCGCCGGCGCCATCCGTGGCCACCGTCATTGCCGTCGACTTGAGCCGCCTGCCCCACGGTGCGTACTCGACCGCCACGAGCTGGCCCGCCGGGCCAGCCTGATCGACGGTCACGATCACGACGCTGAACTCGCTCGTGCCATGCACGAAGTCCGTGGTCGTATAGTTGAGGTTCGTGGCGGCCCGCTTCCAAATGAGGCGCATCGCACCGGACGCGCCGGCCTGTCGGATAGCCCAGCCTACCGTGAACGCGTTGGCATCCTGCTTTCCCAGGAGGACGCGATCGTTCATCGTCGCGGTCGCGCGGACGATGAGGATCGCCGTAAACGCGGTCAGGTTATCGAGCGGGGCTCCGGCACCGCACGGAATTCGGTGCGTAGCGGCCGAGCTGCGGAAGGCCTTGCCGTCCGGCGAAATGTCGAACGGAGTGCTCTCGGCGTACGGTCGGACGCGAGCGATGCGGGACGGCATTTACTCGTTAGGTGCGCGACCGATGCGTCACTGGACCTCGTCCGCCACTGGCCAGATGGCGACCTCGTTGTTGCTGGCCGTCGCGTGCAGCGCCACGCCCGACGCGTTCCAGATCGCGGGGCTCACAAAACGCGAGTTGAGCCAAACCTGGAATTCTGCCACGAAGTCCTTCGTGGTGCTGGCTTCGTCGATCTCGACGGCGCCCACGAACGTGGTGTTCGCGAGGCGTGCTTCGGCGGTGATCGATGCATCGGTGGTTCCAAAACCGCCCGCGCGAAAGTTGGCGTCTTGCGCGGTAACGAGGTAAACACGCACGACATTGCCGACCGTCGGTGCTGCATTCGCGCGGAAGCGCACGCGGACCTTGTACTTCCCCTCGATCGAGCCCGCGCCAAAATCCTTTTGGGCGCCGATGCGGCCCGTGTTGTTCGCGAGACTCGCCAACGTCATCGTGAGCGACGCACCCGAGTCTTGCCAGTTGGTGAGGTTACCGAACGCGGTCAGAATCTTGTTTGCCATCGGAATAACACCTCAGTCGTTAGGTATTGCGCGGCAGCGTGAAGAGGTCAGGCCTTGAGAACAAGGCGTTGGTAGACTCAGCCACTGCCGTCTTCCGTTGAGTTGATGTCGAACACCGCGGACCCCAGCTCGATCGCGCCCGCGCGTGGCGTTTTTGCGTCGCGCGCTCCGGCCAAATACCAAACGGCGCCGTTGGGTGACTCCATGAGTCGTAGCTCGCTCATGGCGCACGCGCCCTCGCGCGAGCCGTGCTCCCGCGCCGGATGCGACGCCGGGTTCGCGAACCAGACCTTGTTGCGCCCAGGATCGGTCCGGACGATCACTCGCTCCAGACCGCGCAACTGAATGGCGTCACCGACCTGCGGCGTGCGCGTCGCTTCGCTCATGACGCAGCTCGTTAGGTCTGGATGTAACCGATCCCATTGGCGCTGAACTGAAAGTCCATCGTCCCGCCGTTCGTCACCTTGTCCGCACCCATGTCGTTGAACATGATGACCGGCGAGTCGGCATCCGATGTCTTCTCCTCCACGATCGCGGCATGCCGCAGCGTGTTCCCGGCGGCTAACGTGTACTGCGACGGATCAGCGGCATCGAACACGCCGCGATGGTTCGTGTCGTCTTCAGTGACTGTCTTCGAGGTCAGCGCCTTGCGTCCCGCGCCGCCAAAGCCGCCGACGTAGCCCGTCACGTTGCACTCGGAGGCGCTGATGTCGGAGATAAAGTCGTGCGTGCGCAGCGGCGTGAGAGAGCTCTGCAGCAGCATGAACTTCAGTCCAGCTGCCGAGCTCAGATCCAGCTGCCCACTCATAACGAGAAACGCGCCCTTGTTGGTCCATATCGAGGCCATGAGATATCTCCTCCCTGCAGGGGTAATGGCGCTCGATCGCCTGACGGGCACGCCTAACGGCGCGTCAGCAGGTGATCAGCGCCTGCAGCGGCACGTGAGTACGCCGAGCGAGAAAGGCGAGACTTGGGAGCACAGGCCGAGAGACTTCCAGGCACCCCCGCCCATGACGCGCGCAATGCCGTCGCGGTTTGAAACCGCGGCAGGATTATCGCGCCAAGGTTTGCGGGCCGCCAGACATCCTCCAAGCGCGCAACCAAGCGGTCACGAAGTCGCGTCCCGCACGATTCCAAGACGGTTGCATAGCTGCTGCCGCCGGCGGGACTGGCGATCATGCCCCCGTCGGGCGATTATGCCGCCACGCCCTGTAAGCCCTCCCGCATCCCCAAGTGACCCACGAGTTGACGTTGGCCGACCGAGCGCGACTTCCTGTGCTCACCGCACGCGGTGCAGTCGCCGAGCGCACGGTGGTTTCTATCGCGACAGCTGGTGCGGACATCCGCATTGGCGGTCGCGCTGTTGTGGTTGCGGCCGGCCCATGTGCCGTCGAAAACCGGGACATGCTGTTGAGCACTGCTCGGTCGGTCCGATCGGCGGGGGCTGTCATGTTGCGCGGTGGGGCATTCAAGCCTCGCACCTCGCCCTACTCCTTCCAGGGAATGGGGGCGGACGCCCTCGCCTTGCTCGCGGAAGCGCGCGAGCAGACCGGCCTTGCCGTCATTACCGAAGTGCTCGATCCACGGCACGTCGAGCTCGTGGCCGATCACGCGGACGCGCTGCAAGTCGGGGCGCGCAACATGCAAAACTTCGCGCTCCTGGCAGAAGTTGGCCGGTCATCGCGCCCCGTGCTGCTCAAGCGCGGGATGTCGGCCACGCTCGACGAGCTGCTCATGGCCGCGGAGCACATTATGGCCGGCGGCAACAGCCGAGTGATTCTCTGCGAACGCGGCATCCGCACATTCGAGACGAAGACCCGGAACACGCTCGATGTGGCGGCGATTCCAGTCCTCAAACGCGAGACGCACCTGCCAGTCTTCGTCGATCCGAGTCACGCGGGTGGACGAGCGCATCTGGTGAGTCCGCTCGCTCTGGCGGCCATCGCTGCGGGCGCCGACGGACTGATTATCGAAGTGCATCCGTCGCCAGCGTCAGCCCTCTCTGACGGTGAGCAGTCGCTGCCACCACGAGCATTCGCGACGCTCGTGCGGCAGGTGGCTGTCGTCGCCGGTGCCGTCGGCCGCGAAGTCGACGTCGGACGTCCACAAGCGCGAGCAGATGACGGCGACGAACAGCCTAACGAGGAATTGGAGGGCGGCACGGACGAGGTCACGGACCTCGCAGGCGTAGCGCTCCCCGCGCTGCTGGACGCGCTCGCCAGCGTTCGCGACGACATTCAGACGGTCGACCGCGAGATCATTTCGCTGCTCGCGCGTCGCGTGGCGTTAGGACGCCGCGCAGGTCGTGTCAAACGAGCAGCCGGCGTGTCCGTCGTAGATCCGATGCAAGAAGCGGCTGTGCTCGAACGTGCCCGTGAGTTGGCCGAAGCGGCTGGCCTTCCTTACCGCGATCTTCGCGCGCTGCTGCGCGGCATGATCGCGATCTCGCGCCGGGCGCAGCTCAACGACGAAGCCGCCGACGAAGCGGAGTCACGATGACTTCGATAGCAGATCGCAACGACAGCGCTTCCCGCGGCAAGGCCGCGACAACAGATGGCAGAGAAGGTCGCGCGACAGATCAGGAAGCACCGACAGATCGTATCTTTGCCGAACCGGCTCGGCAGATCGAGGATTTCGTCTTCGACGGCCGCACGGCCGGCGTCTTCGACGATATGCTCAGCCGCTCGGTGCCGTTCTACGCCGAGATCCAGCGCATGTCGGCCGAGTTGGCCGCGGACTTCGCGGTCCCAGGTACGAACTTGTACGACCTCGGTTGCTCGACGGGCACGACGCTCGCTTCGCTCGACGGGCTCGTCGACCCATCCGTGCGCTTCGTCGGCATCGACGACTCTCGCCAGATGTTGGAAAAAGCGAAACAGAAACTCGGCGGCCTAACGCGGGGCCGAGAAATCGAGCTGCAATGCACCGATCTGCACGAGCTCAACCGCATCGAGAATGCGTCGGTCGTGATTCTCACCCTCACGCTGCAATTCGTGCGTCCGCTACACAGAGAACGGCTCGTGAAAACGATCTGCGCCGGGACGAATGAGCAAGGATGCCTCATTCTCGTTGAGAAGCTCACCGAATCGGACACGCTCTTCAACCGCCTCTTTATCAAGTACTACTATGACATGAAGCGGCGGAACGGCTACTCGGAGCTGGAGATCGCGCAAAAGCGCGAGGCGCTCGAGAACGTGCTTATTCCGTATCGTGCCGAGGAGAACGAGAAACTGCTGCTTGAAGGCGGCTACCGCCGCGTGCAGCCGTTCTTCCAGTGGTACAACTTCGCGGGTGTCATCGCCGTCAAGTGAGCGACCAGAAAGCCTCCGAGCCGTCGCTGCTCGTTAGGTACGGGAACTTCCTGTTCCACTACAGGAACAAGCTCTTCCCGATCGTTCTGCTGGGGCTGTTTTTCACCTTCCGGCCAGTGCTGCTCCGGGGCGATTTGGGTCTCGATCGCTGGCTCGACTTAGCAGGCATTCTCGTGGCGCTCGCGGGGCAGATACTGCGCATCGCGGTCATCGGCTACGTCTATATCATCCGCGGCGGAAAGAACGAGCGCATTTACGCCGAGGATCTGGTCACTGGCGGCTTCTTCTCGCATTCACGGAATCCGCTCTATCTGGGCAATATCCTCGTGTTGCTCGGATTGTTCATGATTCACAACAACCCGTGGGTATACGCGATCGGGGTCCCGTTCTTCTTGATCGGTTATGTCGCGATCGTCGCAGCCGAAGAAGCCTATCTGCGCGAGAAGTTTGCCGCGGCATACGACGCGTATGCCCGCGACGTCCCGCGTTGGTTTCCGAGACTCAAAGGGATCGCTGAGTCGATAGGCAGCATGACGTTCAACTGGCATCGTGTTGTGCTCAAGGAGTACGGCAGCACGTTCGCGTGGACGTTAGGCGCGATCGTCCTCATGACCGCCGAAACGCTGATCTATTCGAGCTACCGTGAGAACGCGGTCTTCCTGAATACGCTGTGGATATGTCTCGCGATGCTGGCGATTGCGTACAGCACCGTGCGCTATCTCAAATTGACTCGCCGCCTGCGGATACCGCCGGCCCCACCGGCCTCAGCGGCTCCAAGCGCCTAACGGGATGCGCGTTGGATTAACGAAAGCTGTCAGACGCCAGACGACAGTCTAAAGCTGTCAGCAAGCAACTCAACTGTTAGCTAGGAACTGTTTCCTGGCAGCCGATAGCTTTAGTTCGCCTGTCTGAGGTCGCCACGAAGGATTCGTTTGATGGGCTCGACGCCGGGCGAAAGGCTGGTACAAAATACGCACGAAAATTAGGCCATGGCGGGCCAGGCGTCCTGATGGGTACGTCCGGCGGCCTGTTGCATTTCAGGAGGGAATGCCATGGCAGTCACCACGATCGCATCAAGGCGCTTCGATACGGCGCTCTTTGCTTTGCGTAGCGTCGTCGGCGCGATATTCATCGCGCACGGCGCACAAAAACTCTTTCAATTCGGACTTCCCGGCGTCATCGACGGCTTCGCGAAATCCGGAATTCCTTATCCGGAGATCGTTGGGCCGCTCGTGACGTACCTCGAGCTGATCGGCGGCGTCGCGCTGATACTCGGATTCCTTACACGGCTCGTTGCGTTCGGTTTCGCGTGTGACATGATCGGTGCGATCATGTTCGTGCACCTGAAGAACGGACTCTTCCTGCCTAACGGTTTCGAGTTTGATTTGGTGATGTTCGCAGCCAGCTTTGCGCTCATTCTCACCGGAGCCGGCGGGCTGTCGCTCGATGCCATGTTCTCGCGTCGTCGCCTGATCGTTGAGGAGGCGCCGAGGTACGCGGCACCAGCCACGCCGCATTACGTCGCTTAAACGCGTGTAGGGCGGGCTGTAGCGACGGAGGTAGCGCGGATCACAACGATTCGCCTACCTCCGTCGCTGTTTGAGGGGCGCTTGCGCGACAGAGTGTTTAGGATTCAGCCTGTTAGAATGAATCGTCGTGCTGCGCTGCATCGGATCGGAGCCGGGATGGCTAGCATAATTGCGACGGGAAAGGCGACTGCGTTCAAGCCAGCACAGGCTGGAATGCTCACGCGCGCCATCCCGTCGTCCGGGAAAGTCGTCCCGGTCATAGGACTCGGCACGTGGCAGACGTTCGATGTGGGCACTTCTGCCGCCGCACGCGCGCCGCTTGAAAGCGTGCTGTCTGCCTTTGTCGAATTGGGTGGAAAGGTGATCGACTCCTCGCCCATGTACGGCAGCTCGGAGCAGGTCGTCGGCGATCTTGTTGCCAAGCTCGCTCTGCGCTCGCAGCTCTTCCTGGCGACGAAAGTGTGGACGTCGGGGAAGGCGCGTGGCATCGAGCAGATGGAGGATTCGCTGCGGAAATTGCGCACGCGGAATATCGAGCTGATGCAAGTGCACAACCTGCTCGACGTGCGCACACACCTCGATACGCTGCGCGAGTGGAAGCGCGCGGGTCGCGTACGCTACATCGGCGTCACGCACTACACTGCAGGCAGCCATGACGATGTCGCGCGGCTCGTCGAGTCGGTGCCGATCGACTTCATTCAGATCAACTATTCGGTTAGCGAACGTGATGCTGAGCGTCGATTGTTGCCTTTGGCACGCGAGCGCGGAGTCGCTGTGATTGCCAACCGTCCATTCGCTGGGGGCGACTTGTTGCGGCGTCTGCGTGGTAAGCCGCTACCCGACTGGGCGGCCGACATCGACTGTGTGAGCTGGGCGCAGCTCCTGCTCAAGTTCGTGGTGGCGCATCCTGCGATCGCTTGCGCCATACCGGCGACGTCGCGCGTGGAGCATCTCCGCGATAACATGAAAGCAGGGTTCGGACGCTTACCTAACGAGGAGCTGCGGACTCGCATCGCCGCAGAGGTCACATGACAGGCTGTCAGCACCTATCCGCCGTGCTGGATGTGGCTCCCCGGACGCCCAATGGCTGTGAGGAATGCCTCGCGGCCGGCAAGACCTGGGTGCACTTGCGACTCTGCCTAACGTGCGGGCACGTCGGCTGCTGTGACAACTCGCAGGGAAAGCACGCCACCAAGCATTACCACAGGTCGCAGCATCCGATCGTCCGCAGCTTGGAGCCAGGCGAAGACTGGGGCTGGTGTTACGTGGACGAGCTCTTCATGGAGCCGGCTCCGACGCCATAGCGGTCACTTGGCCGCGAGGCGGCGCAGCTCGTCTATACTCAGCGCCGAATCTCGCACCTCGCGGTCCGTAGACCACGCGTCCATTGGTTATTAGAGCAGCGCGATCGGCTCACCCAACACAACGCCGCCACTAGGCACAGATCTGCGACGCGCGAGAAGCACCACGATGAGCGATGAGCTGGCGGGCGAGTCGTTCAGATTCCTCGCCCGCCATGGCACCATCGACTTGCGTGTTTCGATATCCTGGCCGGCGCGCCGACTGGCGACGTCGCTCGTTAGGCATGACCGCCTTGCCGTAGCGCTTCGCGCACTGCATCGCTCGCCGACTCCGTCCTCGCCGGCATCACAGCGCCAGCATCGAGCAGCGCGTTGACGACACCCACGTAGTCGCCAGTCTTGCACTTCCAGCTGTTTGTCGAGCCGTAGATCGCCCAATTGAGCGGAGTGCCATCGTAAGCGTCGCCTTTTACGTTGACCGCCGCCCCATGCTCGATCAGCTCGCGAGCGATCACCAGGTTACCGAGAAAGCCCGCCCAATGCAGTGCTGTCGCGTTCTCCTGCCCGCGCCCGTCAGTGGGCCACCCCGCGGCGAGCAGCAGCCGGACGGCAGTGACGTTTTCGTCCTGCGCCGCATCGACAAGCTTCCGGCGCATCGCGTTAGGTAAGTTCTTCGCGAGCCCCGGCCGCTCCGCAATCACCTTGCGCGCGAGCGCTTCGTCGCCGAGTCGCGCCGCGGCAACGAGCTTCACATCGTCCGGGCTGCGTTCGAGCAGGAGGCTCAGCACATCTTCGTGGCCGAAGTGCCGCGCGACCTCGTGCGCCGTGCGGTTGCGGTCCAGGCTCCACAAATAGATATGACCGCCAGCGAGCGCGCCGCGCACCGGCAAGTACTCGTCCGTCACGGTTGTGCGAACGACCGCCGGATCATTGTCCAGAAAGCGGCGCACGAGCTCGATGTCGCCGAGCGCTATGGCCATGAGAAAGTCAACCTTGGCTCCGCGCCTAACAAGATGCCGTGCGATCTCGGTGCGATCGCTGATCATCCATTGCGCCGGCGTCCCTTCATGGTCCACGTCGATGGCGTCGATGTTGGCGCCGTTATCGAGCAAGTAATCCGCGATCTCGATCGATGACGCGAAGTGCAGCGGGGTCTGGCCATCGCCCCCGCGTGCGTGCACCACATCGGGGTTCGCGCTTACGATGGCGCGCAATTCATCCAGCTTTCCCAGATGCGCCGCCGAGTGCGCGTCCACGCGGGCGCCGCGACTGATGAGAAACTGTGCGAACTCAGGATCTGCGCTGTCGAGAACACCGAAGCTGCCGGGCGCCCAGTCGCTGCGCGCGTTGATGTCTGCGCCGAATTCGAGGAAGAGATCGACCATCTCCTTGTTCTTGCGTTGCGCGACAGCGCCGATCGGTCGACCGCCAAATGGGATCTCCGGCGCCGGATCGTTGATCTGCGCTCGAAGCGAAGCGTGGCGCTGGAGCAAGTCGCGCGCTTTCGCGACGTCGTCGCGTTGCACCGCGGCAATCAATGCCTTACGCGGATTGGCCTCGGCCTCTAGCGATTCCACGTGCTCTTTGAGCGTGGTCCAGCTGGAGAATCCGTAGTCTCGCGCGACGACATGCTGCGCATCCGCGAGCTTCGCGTCAGCAGGAACAATGCCTAACGAGCGAAATCGCTCGGCGGCTGTGGGATCCTGCGCTTGGACGCTGTGAAGCAGCTCTTTGGCTTGCTTCTTCAGATGCTCGAGACTCGGTCGAGCGGGTAGGGCAGGGGACATACGACCTCCTTCTATGCGCCCGGTGTCCGCTCAGCCTGGGCAGAAGGGAGGTGTCAGCTCGGAGATACGTCGAGCGCAGGTGGGATCATCCCTTTCCGCGGACGGGGTGCACCCTGTGTGCAAATCTAGGTTAAGCGCGGTGGCTGCAGGGTGCAAGGCCGGGCGTTCAAGAGCGTCGACGGCGTCATGAGTTAGGAGGCAACGACGTAAACCGGTCCGCACGCGTAGTCGTTAAGATCGTCAACAACGTTAGGCAGTCCCAGCTGTGCACATTCACGCGCTTGACGTGTTAACGCCGCGCGTTAGGTCCCGTTTTACGCTTCTGCTTCTTAACTCATGACGCTGTCGACGTTCGTCCGACGTCATCGTAGATTTACGCTACTTCAAACGCCACAACTTTGCTCTTCACAATCCTGCTTGCGGCAGCAGCAATCCTCGCTGGTGCCATCGCCGCAGTCACCGGCTTTGGAGTGGGCAGCGTGCTCACGCCGGTGTTCGCTCTAAAGACCGGCACTAAGCTCGCGGTCGCCGCCGTCGCGATCCCGCACTTCGTCGCAACAGCACAGCGTTTCTGGATATTGCGGCGGCATGTCAACCGCCGAGTGCTCCTTGGGTTCGGGGTCGCAAGTGCGCTGGGTGGACTTGGCGGCGCGTTCGCGCACACGCGCGTCTCGAGCCGCGGCCTGTCCTTCGTATTCGGGATCCTGCTGCTCACTGCAGCGCTTGCCGAGCTGACAGGTTGGATGCAGAAGGTCCACTGGGGGTGGCGCGCAGCCTGGGCCGCCGGCGCACTCTCCGGCGCGTTAGGCGGTCTCGTTGGAAATCAGGGGAGCGTGCGAACGGCTGCCTTATTGGGGTTCCACGTGCCCAAGGACTCATTCGTCGCAACGGCAACGGCCATTGCGCTATTCGTCGATGGGGCGCGTCTGCCCGTGTATTTGGCGACGCAATGGGATCAACTCGTCACGCTCTGGCCATTGGTGCTCAGCGCGACCGTAGGTGGCGTAATAGGGACCGCGTTTGGAGCTCGCGCATTGGAACGAGTCCCCCAGCGCCTGTTTCGGCGGATCGTGGCGCTGGTGCTGATGCTCCTTGGCTTTTATATGCTCGTGTTTGGTGGGGCCTAGAAGCCAACAGCCCTTACGCGATCGTAGCCGGCCGCCTAACCAGGCGCTCGAAACGCGGATTCCCACGCAACGGCTTGAAGGTGGGATCGATTTGCAAGTACTCCGGCGTGAGGTCTGACGCAGGGACGCCGAGCAGCGGTTCGATGATGTCGAGAGCCCGCTCGTACTCACCGGACTGTATGAGGATGCGCGCCACCTGAAAGTGCACGTACGGCCTGATCGACGCGTCCAGCGACGTCTCGCGTAACTTGAGCGATCGCTCGGCCTCCTGGATTGCCTCCGCTCGGCGGCCAGCCAACGCGAGCGCGCGGCCGCGCAACTCGCGCAACTGCGCCTGGTTCGGGAAATGCTTGAGCTGCGCGTCGAAGGCCTTGAGCGCGGTGTCGCCGAACATCTTGGCGTGGACAGTATCGCCTAACAAGCGATACGTGTTGCCTAACTTAAGCCCCCAATGTCCCTTGTCACCGTCGAAGTCAGCGACGGTGAGCTTGAGGATCTTCGGCCACAGGTACTCCGGGAGCGCCCACATCGTCTCCTGGTAGAACGCAAAGCGAACGAGCAGGGCCGACGTGTCAACGGTTTTGAGCTTCTGCTCGACCAACGCGTGCACGCTATCGAGATACCCCATCGCGAGCAAAGAGAAGACCTTGCCGTGAATTATCGCCAGATTGTTAGGCGCAAGGCTCAACGTCCTGTCCCACGCCTCGAGGGCTTCAGGGTAGCGACGTAAATCGTTGTAGGCCCGCGCCACTCCGCGCGCAGTGGCCACTGAGCGTGGGTCCAGTTGGCGGGCAAGGCGCGCATGCTGTAAAGCGTCATCAAAACGAGCGAGAGATCGCTCGAGTATCGCGAGATTTACGAGCAGGACGGTGTTATTGGGGTCCTCCTTGAGCCCCGCAGCGAAGTGCTCGTGCGCTCCCTGGTAGTCGAGCTTCACCTCGCGTAGGTACGCGCCCATCGCGACGTGCCCTTCCGCGCGATGGGGCGCGAGAGCCAATGCCCGTTCGGCCGCAACACGCGCACGCTCGACTCCTTTCACCGTCGGGGCCGTGCCACTGACAACCGACTGCGCACGTGCGATTGCCGACCACGCTTGCACAAAGTTGCTGTCCAGTGCGACGGCACGTTCGTAGTGCACGAGGCCCCTATCGAGGATAGTCTGGTCGCTCACGCCAACGCTCGACGTGATCTCCTCACCCTTAAGGAACTCGTCGTAAGCATCCAAGCTCGCCGTCGGTCGTTCGGCGATGCGTTCACGTGCGGGAGCGCCCAGTGTCACGTTGAGCGCCTGCGCGACCTGCCCGGCGATGCTCGCCTGCACGGCGAACACATCCGACATCACGGTGTCGAACGGCTGCGACCAGCGCGTCGACGCGTTGGACACTTGTATTAGCTCGGGAGTGACGCGCACGCGATTCAGGCCGTTGCCTTTGGACCACCTAACGGTTCCTGTGAGCAGATATTGCACGTCCAACTCGCGTGCGATCTCCCGCGGCGTCTTCGAGCTTTTCTTGTAGTTCGACGTGCTGGCGCGCGCCGTCACTTGCAATCCGGGAATTGCAGAAAGCTTGCTGCGCACCTCGTCCGTCATCCCATCGGCGAAGTATTCGTCGTCGGCGCTCCCAGCATTCTCGAACGGAAGAACCGCGATCGTTCGCGCGATGTCGTTTCCGCTGTCACGACGCCAGACGAAAAGGCCGACGGCCAGGAGCAGCAGTCCTGACGCAGCGACTGCCGCGTTTGGCACCCAGGCCGGGAGGCGCCGTGGCCCGGCCGCCTTGTACGTCGGCGCGGTCGCCGTCGCGGACTCGAGAATCTTTGCGAACTCTCCCGCGCTGCTCGGACGGTCGGCTGCCATGCGCGCCATCGCACGCCCCACGGCCGCCTCCAGCTGCGCCGGAACGCTTGCCCGTGCCGCAGTGAGCGGCCGTGGCTGTTCGGTCATCACGCGAGCGATGACGGCGGCGGCCGTCGGTCCAGTGAACGGGGCCTCGCCCGCCAGGCATTCGTACAGCACGCAGCCTAACGAATACACATCGGTGCGCGCATCCAGGGCGTGATCGCCGGAGGCCTGTTCCGGGCTCATATATGCTGGAGTGCCCATCGCCATCCCTGTCTGCGTCAGCGATTCGGCGCCGGTCAACGCTCGCGCGATTCCAAAATCGGCGACCATGGCCTGACCATCGATCAGAAGAATGTTTTCCGGCTTCACGTCTCGGTGTACGACGCCGTGCCGGTGGGCGAAGTCCAGCGCCAGCGCGGCTTCACGGCAAATACGCACAGCCTCCTCAACGGGGAGCTGTCGCTCACGCGTCAGCCGCTCCCGGAGGCTCTCCCCGTCCACGAACGGCATCGTGAACCAGAGGAAGCCGCTCGTCTCGCCCGAATCGAAGACACTCAGGATATGCGGGTGCTGCAGTCTTGCCGCGAGCTTTATTTCCCGCTGGAAGCGGTCAGCGCCGAGTGTCGCCGCGAGGTCAGGATGGAGAAGCTTGAAGGCGACCGGACGATCGTGGTGCAGGTCGTGCGCGAGGAAGACCGTCGCCATTCCGCCGCGACCGAGCTCGCGATCGAGCCGATACCGTCCCTTGAGCCCTTTTCGCAAGCGTTCCAGCGTGTCTGGCATGCCGCTCCGGCGAGTCCAGTTAGCCGAAAATACCAGACTCGTCGGCGACACCGCAACGCGCTTGTTCGGTCCTAAGCACCTCAGCGGGATCGAGCCCCGGCGGCGCATCTGAGGGCACGTTGCTCGCCGCCAGCGCGACTTCCATGCTGCAAACCGATGGTAAGGTCCGCGGGCGCAGGGATCAAGTCAGCCAAAGAACGTCGACAGCGTCATAAGTCCAGAAGCAACAACGTGAACAGTCCCAAGCATAAGCGTTAAGATCGTCAACGACGTTAGGCAGTAACGATCGTCCGCTTTACGTCGTTGACGACCTTCACGCTTTCTTGGACACCCGCTTTGACGCCTCTGCTTCTTAACTTGTGCCGCCGTCGACGCTCTTATAACGCATGACGCCGTCGACGCTCTTACTCAGCCCGCAGCACTTGGGCTGGATCCAAACCAGCTGCCCTCCGCGCGGGTAGGTAGCTGGCGGCCAGCGCCACAACCACAATGAGCGCCGCGATCGCTCCGTATGTCAGCGGATCCCCGGCGCTCACGCCGTACAGGACGGAGCCGAGCCAGCGCGCGGCGATGAACGCAACGACGATGCCGATCACAACTCCCGGCAGCGTCAGCGCGCCTCCCTGCCTGAGGATCATCGCGAGAATCGTGCGTCGCTCCGCGCCTAACGCGACGCGCACGCCGATCTCGCGCGTCCGCTGCGCGACGGAATACGAGATTACCCCCGCGATACCGACGATGGCGAGGATCAGCGACGCAGCGGCGAAAGCGCCGAGCAGCACCAGCGGATAACGCCGCGCGTACACAGCGGGCGACGCGCTGATCTGCTCTTCCATCGTGCGGATCGCGTAGACAGGTAGCGTAGGATCCAAGGAGTTGACGACGCGCCGCACACTGCCGATCAGCGCCGACGGCTCGATCGACGAACGGATCGCCAGCGACATGCGATTCGCCGGGCCTTGGAGGTGCGAATAGTAAATCGTCGGTGGGGCCTCTTCGTCGAGTCGTACAGTCTTGACGTCGCCCACCACGCCCACGACGGTCCACGGCTGGTTTGCCCAGGCATAAAAGCGCACCTGAGCGCCGACAGCGCGCTTGTTCGTGATGAAACGCCGGGCCACGGCCTCACTGATCACGATCGCCTGCATCGCCGTCGAATCGTCTCGCGAATCGAAGACGCGCCCGTCGACGAGCTTGATACCTAACGCGCGGAAGTAATCCCCCGCGACCGCGCGCATCACGGCCTCCGGACGTCGCGCCGGATCAGGCTCCGGCTGGCCGTCGACGTGGAACGTGTTCGTTCCACCGCCGTTGAGCGGCAGGTTGTCGATCGCGCCGACGCTTTGCACGCCGGGCATTTCGCGCACGTGTTGTAGCACGGTTTCGAAAAACTGCTGCTGCGCGAGAGGACTGTACTGTTCGCCAGGAAGGGCGACGCGCATTACGAGAGTGCGCGATGCGTCGAAGCCTGTGTCGATGTGCAGCAACCGCGTTAGGCTCCGCGTCAGCAGCCCGGCGCCCACCAAAAGTACGACAGTCAGTGCGATCTCGAGCGTGACGAGCGCGGCGCGCAAACGCGCGCGCCCAGTCCCTGCCGTCGTCCGCGTATCGCCGCTCACAAGCGCCGCAAACCTGGGCCGCGATGCGTACAGCGCTGGGATGAGACCGAAAACAATCCCCGTCGCGATCGTGACGAACGCGAGGTAGCCCAGGGCTCTCGCGTCCGTGGTCAGGTTTGCCAGGTACGGCATCGAAGCGCGCACGTTCTCGGGTATCGCGCCGACCAGCGCGCGGGTCGCATTCTGCGCGACCCAAATGCCGAGCAGGCCGCCACCTAACGAGAGAAGCAGGCTCTCGGTCAGCAGCTGGCGGACGAGCCGTCCACGGCGCGCTCCAAGTGCCACGCGCAGCGCCATTTCGCGCCCGCGTGTCATGGCACGAGCGAGCAAGAGGCTCGCCACGTTGGCACACGCAATCAGCAGCACCAGTGCCACCGCGCCGAAGAGCATGAGCAACGTCGGTCGCACCTCACCCACGATCTCCTCGCGTAGCGGTACGACCGCGATGCCGCGGCCTGCGTTGGATTCAGGATACTGCGACGCCAGCCGCTTCATGAGCGCCGCGATGTCGCTGCGCGCCTGCTCGATCGTCGTCCCCTGCCTAACGCGTCCCACCACGCGCAACCAGTGATTGAATCGCTGCGCGCGCGTCTCGGCTGTTCGATCGGTGGTGAACCAGAGATCACACTCGCCCAACGGGGCGAAGAGAAAATTGCGCGGCAGCACGCCGATGACTGTGCGATTCGCGCCGTCGACCGTGAGCGTGCGACCCACTACCTGCGGATCGCCGCCGTACCAACGCTGCCAGAAGCCGTAGCTGATGACGACGAGTGGACTCCCGCCCGGTCCGTCCTCGCCTGGCGCGAAGCTGCGCCCCAGCAGCATCGGCGCGCCGAGCATGGCGAGAAAGCCCGACGTTGTGCGTGCGCCTTGCGCACGAAATGGGGTAACGCCGCCCGTTATGGTGACGTTTGTGCCGTCGTAGCCCTCCAGCGCAGCAAACGAGGCGTTATACGCGCGCCAGTCGACGAAGTCCGGGAATGACGCCTCCGACCGATCGTCCATCCCAATCTTCGTCTCCCAGAGATGCACGAGCTGCTCGGGGCTCCGGTACGGGAGTGGTCGAAGCAGAGCCGCGTCCACAACCGTATAGATCGCTCCGTTGGCGCCGATGCCTAACGCCATCGTGACGAGCACGACCGCGGCAAAGCCGGGCTGCGAGCGCAGCGACCGCAGGGCGACGCGGGTGTCCTGGCGCAGATCGTTCCACCAGGCCAGGCGCGTCCGCTTCGTCACCCGTCGCTGATCGATGCGCGAAAGCTC
>DASYRX010000056.1:0-2415 GCA_036003845.1 Gemmatimonadaceae bacterium
CATCGTCGATTTGAAGCGCTGCGGATCTTCTTCATACGAAAGGCCGCGCACCAGGTGCGGCTGTCGTGACGGGTTGCCCAGGTCGTCGTAGTAGCCGCCGGGGCCCGGATCCGTCCAGCGGACGATGCGATCGATGGCAGCCAGACGCGCTTCTTCCGTGTCGAGCGCCGCCGCTTCGGCAAAGCGCGCCAGGAGCCAGCCGCTGTCGTTCAACGGCGTCTCGAGGCTGTCGAGCGTGGCGCCGCGTCCGACCGCGATCGCGCGGTAGCGTTCGACGCTGAGCTGCTGCCGGATGCTTTGGAAGAGCGCCTCGGCGAGCATGTAGACGCGGAGACGCCACTCGGCAGCAGATTTTTCCTGCGCTTGATCGAGAATGCGTTGCGCGTCGGCAAGCGCCTGGCGCGACTCGCCGAGCCTGGCGCCGCGCAGCCGCTCGAGCGCGCGCTCTTCAATCGCTGTCTCATGCAGCAACCGGCTGCGCACATACGCGTCGTAGTACGCGCGGTAGAGCGCCTGCTGGAAGCGCCAGTTGCGCAGGTCGTGCGGCGCAGCCGCGCGTTCCATCGCCTGGAACTGATCCAGAGTCGTATAGACCGAGGTGTTCGAGGCGAGCGGCCCCCGCCAGTTGCGCTCCAGCGCCAGCAACCCCTGCGCGAACGAATCGGTGTAGCGATCGCCGAGGAAGTAGCGGCTGTACTCCCTCAGGATCTGCACGACGTCCGTCTTCGGGTCCCAGCCCAGTCCGCTCCACACGAACTTGTTCACATCGTCGTTGGGTCCTTCGGAATAGGTGATGAAGTCCGTCACGGACGGCATCAGCGCGCGAAAGATGACCGCTTGATCCAGCGGGCGCGGGTTGATCTGCTCGCGCTGCGACGTCAGCGCGTGCGCGATGTCCCAGTCCTGCACCGGGTACTGGCTCCTCAGACTGTGCGTGATGTCAGGGTAGTGACGGATGCGGTACCGCTTCGGCACGTTCGCGCGCAAGACCGGCAGGCTGTCGCGCACTTGTGGTCCGAACACGACGCCAGTAAGCCACGCGGGTTCGGTTTTGAGGATTGCGTAGAACTCGTCCATCCATTCTTTAGTGAACCCCTGCGGCGAGAGCCACATCTGCGCGTTCGGATGGTACTTGTGCAGGCTCGCCGTCTGCCGCTCGAGCATCGCCATCAAGTGCTTCGGCTGCGTGTGGCCGGGATCGCCGCCGGGGACGAAGATGGCGTTGATGCGCGGCAGCTTCGCGAACACCTCGGCCCACTCCTTGAGCGCGAATTCCACTTGCTGCGGATCCCCGTAGTCCTTGTCGAGCGCGGGGTACCAAATCCAGACGTCCTGCCCGTACTCGTCGGCGAGACGGGACATCTCGACCATCATGTCGATTGGGGGCAGCGGGAAATGTGGACTGTCCGGTGCATCGTCGGAGCGCGGTGGGATCAGCTCGATCGCGTTGGTGCCAAAGATCGCCAGATCGCGGATGTATTGTTCCCACATCGGCACGTCCCACGCGTCGTACGCGTTGGTCTTCGGCCGGTACCCGAGCTGATGACCGCGAAGGGCGACCTGCGGCGTCGAAACGACTGAGAGTGTCGCGGGAACCTGCAACGAGCCACGTGTCATGCGCAATTCGCGCAGCAGCCGTCCAACGCCGAAGAGCGTGCCTCGCGCATCAGCGCCCAGCACGAGCACCGTGGGAGCGCCGCGTCCGCCAGCGTTGACGGCGACTCGATATCCTTCTCGACCGGGGATTCCGTCAGCGGTCCGCGCGCCGCGCAAACCCGGGCCGGCCCAGGTCGAAGAGTTGGCGAGCGGCCCAACGGCAATCGCCGGGACCGTGTCGGCCGGCCACTGAGAGGAGACCGCCAGGCGCACGTTGGTACGCTTCGCGATCTCCTCGACGAGGACTCGGATCGCTGTGCGCTCCTGCAGGCTCGAGGTGGCCGGTGTCACGACCACTGCGTGCGCAAAGTCTATGAGTGACGGATCGCCGGTTTGCGTGCGCTGCCGCGCGGCCGGCGCCGTCGTGCAGACGAAGCAAAGGCACACCGTCACGATCAGTCGAGTGGAGCGGCACAAGGTAGAAAACGACCCCATCGGAAAGCGAAGTGTACAATACGCGCCGGGGACGACGGGAGGTAATGCCAAAGCCAAATGCAGAATGCGGCCGTCGGCAAGGCCGTCGTCGTGACCCACATCGTCGGTTGTCGATCGCGTTTGCGCTTGCCCATCGCATGGGCGAAGGGTAGTACAGGAGGTCGATTGCGTCGCTCTCTAATCAAGCGCTCGCCGTCTCACTCGGTCACGAATCTCCGTGATGATCGCTTGCGCGCGTGGAAGGTCCTCGGCTGTCAGATGCCCATCATCGTGGTTGATCGCCCGATACATGCAGAAAAGCGAGGTACGAAGCTCAGTCAGCGT
>DASYRX010000057.1:0-60864 GCA_036003845.1 Gemmatimonadaceae bacterium
GGACTCCACGCTCGCGCGCGAGAGCGACGCCGTGCTGGATGCCTGGGTGCGCGAGGAAGCCTGTCCGCACGACCTCGCGCCGACCACGAGTACCACGGCACAAATCGCGTTAGGCGACGCCCTCGCAGTTGTCATTCTGGAACGCAAAGGATTCAAGCGCGAAGATTTCGCGCGGCTGCACCCCGGTGGGGCGCTCGGCCGCAAACTGCTCACGCGCGTTCGTGAACTGATGGAGAGTCAGCGGCTTCCGATCCTTCCGCCCACGGCGACGCTGCGCGAAGCCATGGTACCGCTGGCAGAACGCCGCGGGATCGTCATCGTCGCCAATGGCGACGGCACGGTCGCTGGTGTCTTCACGGCGGGCGATCTCACGCGCCTCCTCGAGAGGGAAGACAACTTCCTCCCGATAGCCTTGGAACGGGTGATGACGCCTGCGCCCAAGCTTGCCCGGGCTGAGGAACTCGCGAGCGCCGTGGTGTACCGCATGGAGCAATTTGGCATCATGGCCATGCCCGTCCTGGACGAGTCGAATCGCATAGTCGGAGTTGTTCACTTGCATGATCTCATGCGCGCGGGGGTCGCTTGATGCGGCGTCGCGCGATTGTTCGCTTTCTCGTTATGGCAGCGAGCGTCAGCATTGTGATTGGTTGTCAGGGGATGAAAGAGCCGCCCACGGTGCGTTCAGCAACGCTCCCTGACTCGGCAGATCAGATGCTCATCGGCGTCACTACCTATCTGACTGACGCCGGTGTGCGCCGTGCTGAGCTCAAGAGCGATACCGCGCTCATGTACGAGGACAACACGCGTACAGAGCTGCGCAAGGTGAACACCATCTTCTATACGATCACCGGCACGCAGAACGCGACGCTCACATCGAAGGAAGGCACGTACAACATGCGGCTTGGGACGATGGAGGCGCGCGGCAACGTGTTCGTGAATTCAACAGAAGGGCGCAAACTGACGACGCCGCAGCTGCGCTACGATCCCGGCCGCAACGAAATATCGAGCGACAGCACATTCCGCCTGACGATGCCCGACGGCCGGACGGTCCAAGGCATCGGCTTCATTTCCGACCCTGACCTCAATTCCATTCGCATCCTCAAGCGAGTGCAGGCGTCAGGACAGCGCGTGACGATTCCGAAGCAATGAGACCTCGCGTTAGGCTGATCGTCTTTGCCACTCTTGCCGTCGCAACGGCATGCATAGGGCGCGGGCGTCCGCCGCAGCCTGCACAACTCCCACCAACCGTTATCCCGATCGACACAGGGAAACGTCCTGCCGTTGACACCTCGCGGCCAAAGCCGCCGGAGATAATTCCTGTTGTCGACAGCGCGGTTAAGGGTGCGCCGCCGCGCCCTGCTGGTGAAACAGCGCCCGGCCAGCGGTGCATCCTCGACGTCGTCGGCCCCGACGAGTCGCGCGCGCAGCTCGTGAAGAATCCGACGACAGGCAAGTACGTCACATACGTAGGTGGCGGCATCACAGGTCGCTGTCGTCGTCAGGACATCGTCATCACCGCAGACAGCGCCGAGACATACGAAGACAACCGCGTCTACTATCTCGTCGGCAATGTGAAGTATCGGGAAAAACGCATCAACCTGGACGCCGACCGTCTCAGCTACTTCGGCGCTGACGAAAGGCTGCTGCTGGAAAACAACGTCAGAGCGACGCTCCCCAGCGGCACAACGATGAAGGCGACGACGAGCGAGTACTTCCGCGCCATTCGCGGCATGCGTCCGACCCCGCGCCTCATCGGTCGCGGACGTCCAACGATCGACATGATCGAGAAGGACTCGTTAGGTAAGGAAGGCGCGCCGGTCAACCTCGTCGCCGATCTCATTATTGCCGAGGGAGACTCGCTCTTCTACGCCTCGAAAAATGTCGTACTGACGCGTACAGACCTCGTGGCGAAGGGAGATTCAGCGTTCGTCGACAACGGACGTCAGTACGCTCGCCTTATGCTCAAGCCGATCATCGAGAGCAAAGGTTCGGAGCCATATACGCTCAAGGGCAGAGCGATCGACATCTACGCGCGCAATCGCCAGGCTGAGCGCGTCGTCTCGCAGGACAGCGGCATCGCGGTGAGCAAGCAGCTCACGCTTACCGCCGACACGATCGACATGCGCGTCAATCAACAGAAGCTCCAGCGCGCCTTTGCCTTCGGACGCAGAGCACACGCGACAACACCCGAGCGCGACATCTTCGCCGATTCGCTGCACGTCGTCATGCCTAACCAGCGCATCCGTGAATTCTGGGCGGTAGGTCAGGGGTACGCGGAATCGGATCCCGATTCGACAAAGATCAAGTCCGATGAGCGCGATTGGTTGCGTGGAGATACCATTCACGCGCTCTTCGATTCACTGGCTGCCGGCGACACGACGTCGCGCCCGCCGATCAAACTTCTCGTGGCTACGAGTAATGCCGCTTCGTACTATCAAGTCCCGCCGAACGATTCGACACTGCACGGGAAGCCGGCGATCAATTATGTCCGCGGCCGCATCATCGAAGTCGAATTCGCCAAGGATGAGGCTCGACTGGTGAAAGTCATCGACCAAGCGAGCGGCGTGTATCTCGAGCCCGCAAACCCAGCCGACAGCGCGCGCGCGAATTCCAACAACACGCGGCCACGACCAGGGACGCGACCGCCAACTCGTCCCCCCCGTCCTCCAGAGTAGTGAGCGACCCCACTCCGCTGCTCCCGCCACGCGTTCGCGAGCTCCTCGAACAGAAAGCAGTCGGCGACAGGTCCTTCGTCCTGGCGCTGCAGGCCGTCATCCGCGAGGCCGATGACGCCGGCGTCGCCTCCCTCGATGGTGTCGTGAAGCGCTACCGAGACGACTACCTGCACGCTCTCCGCGTCGAAGGGCGTGACGCGGATCACGAGGCCGGGCGGCTCAGCCTTGATGAGGTACGTTCACACCTGTCGCTCTCGGTCCTCCCGCGACTCGCAGCCGAAGGACTGGTAAGGCTGGGCAAGGAGCCCGTCACACAGAACGTCTCCCGCATCAGCGTCTCACCGGGCCTCTGGACTGAAATAGCGCCTCGCCGAGGGCAGGTCGCCGATGTCCTTCGGGAAACCGGGGAGCACGTCGTGGTGCGCATCCCGCGAACGAGCGGGGAGACGCCCGTGGTGCCCCAAGGGAGCACCCTCGAAGGCGAGCACCTGACGAAAGTCTATCGCCGGCGAAAGGTCGTGAATGACGTTCACGTGCGGCTGCAGCAAGGCGAAATCGTCGGACTGCTCGGCCCTAACGGTGCTGGGAAGACGACGACTTTTTATATGATCGTTGGTCTCATCGAGCCCCTGGAAGGACGGATTAAGCTCGATGGGGAAGACATTACGAAGATGCCGATGTACCGCCGCGCGAGGCGTGGCATCGGGTATCTTTCCCAAGAGCCGTCTGTCTTTCGCAAACTCTCCGTCGAGGACAACATCCTGGCGATCCTCGAAACGCTTGGGCTATCGTCGAGTGAGCGTGAGGCGCGGCTCGAGCAACTGCTCGATGAACTGAGCATCAAACACCTTCGACGTCACAAGGCGTATAGCCTCTCGGGTGGCGAACGAAGGAGAGTAGAGATCACCCGTGCCCTCGTGACACAACCGAAATTCATGATGCTGGACGAGCCGTTCGCCGGTATCGATCCGATCGCCGTTAACGATATTCAGACGATCGTGGCGGGGTTGCGGCACCGCGGGATTGGCGTCCTGATAAGTGACCATAACGTCGAGCAAACACTCGACATCGTAGACCGCGCCTACATCATGTTCGATGGGCAGGTCAAGGTGTCGGGCACCGTTCGCCAGCTGGTCTACGACGATACGGTCGCCGAGATCTACCTCGGGCCAACCCTCACAGCACGCTTGCGAACTCGCTTCGCAGAAGAGGGCAACATCGCATGAGGCAGGGGCTGCACCAGAGCACTTCGCTCCGGCAGGAGATGAAGATCAATCCACGCCTGTACCAGGCGATGGACTTGCTCTACATGCCACTGCTCGACCTGCAACAGCACCTGAAGCAAGAGCTCCTAACGAATCCGTTCCTCGAGCTGCTGGAGCCCGAAGAAGAAGAAGCGGAGGAGGCCGAGGAGACCGCTGAGACGTTAGGCGAACAGACGGAGCCGACGCCGGAAAAAACGGAGTCGGAATCCGCGGGCGAGATCGACTGGGAAGAGATTCTGCTCGAAGGTTTCGATACGGGTGTACGTCGCGAGGAATACGAAGAGCGCGAGTACTTCGAGCCCGTCAGCGTCGAAACGCGCGATCTTTCGGATCACTTACTCGATCAGGTTCAGCTGCTCGAGCTCACGCCGCGCCAAGTGCTGTTAGCCGATGAGTTCATCGGCAACATCAACGAAGACGGATATCTCTGTTGCACGCTCGAAGAAATCCTGAACGGCATCAACGACGAAGTTGGTCGCGCTGCCGATGCTCAGGAGAACTTCGATCGCGAGCTTCCGCTCTACACGATGGCGGAAGCGGAAGACATGCTTCGCATCGTGCAGGGGCTCGATCCCGCCGGTGTCGGCGCGCGCGATCTGCGCGAATGTCTGCTGCTGCAACTGCGCGAAGACCATTCCGAAGAGACGCTACAATTTCGCTTGGTGTTCGAAGCGTTCGACGAGCTGATAAACCATCGCTGGAGCGAAATCTCCAAGCGTTTTGGGATCTCTCCGCAGGAAGTGCAGAGCGCCGCAGATGAAATCGCGAAGCTCGATCCAAAGCCTGGGCTCCGCTTCAGCGCCGAGAAGGACAACTACATCACGCCAGACCTCGTCGTCGAAAAGATCGACGGTGAGTATCACGTCTTCTTGAACGACACGAACCTGCCACGCTTGCGGCTGAGTCGCGCCTATCAAGAAATCGCGCGCGACAAGAAGAAGTTCGAAGGCGACAACAAGGAGTTCATCGCCTCCAAGCTCAATTCAGCGAACTGGATGATTCAGGCGATCGAGCAGCGTCGCCAGACGATGCTCAAGGTCATGAATTACATCGTCGAGCGGCAAAAGGACTTCTTCGAGAAGGGCGTTCAACACCTCAAGCCCCTGACGCTGCGAGAAGTCGCCGAAGTCGTGAGCATGCACGAGTCGACAGTGAGTCGCGTGACGAATGAGAAATTCGTGCAGACCCCGCGCGGCGTCCTTCCGCTCAAGTTCTTCTTCTCGTCAGGCTTGTCTACCACGGGTGGCGAAGATGTGTCGGCCAGGGGAATTAAAGACCAGATCCAGAAGCTGGTCGAGAACGAAGACCCCAAGAATCCACTGACAGATCAGGCGATCGTCAACGTGCTGCGCGAGAGCGGCGTGAATATCGCGCGTCGCACCGTCGCCAAGTACCGCGACCAGTTAGGCGTGCTCTCGGCGCGGATGCGCAAGCGCGTCTAGACGATGGCCACGCATCCGCCGCCGACGCGAACTTCCTTCGGCGTCGTCACGCCGGCGGAGGTGGCTGCTGTGGTTGGCTCCTCGAGTCGCGGAGCTGTTGACGTTTCTGTCCTGGTTCCGGCAAAAGACGAAGCTGAGAATCTGCCTCTCTTCCTGGAGCAGGCAGCGACGGCGTTCGAGACCCTGGACCCGCGCACGCGCTACGAGGTCATCGTCATTGACGACGGCTCCACTGACGAGACGTGGAACGTCCTCAAATCGCTATCGAAGCGGTACGAATTCCTGCAGCTCGTTAGGCATCGTCGGCAGCGGGGCATCGCCGATGCCCTGCGCTCCGGAGCGTTGCACGCGCACGGCGAGGTGCTCGTTTTCTATCCAGCCGATCTGCAGTACCAGCCTCTCGATATCCCGCGTCTCGTAGCACCTATCCTGTCCGGCGAGGCCGATATGGTCACCGGCCGGAAGCAAGGCGTCTACGAGAAGGCGTTCGTATCGCGCGTGTACAACCAACTGAGTCGGGCACTCTTTAGCCTGCCGGTCCGCGATCTCAACTCCGTGAAAGCATATCGCCGCGAGATCATGGACGTCATTCCCATCCGTCCCGACTGGCACCGATACATGATCGCGATCGCTGCGGCCGAGGGGTACTCCGTACGGGAAATCCCAGTGCAGCTGTATCCGCGCCATGCAGGGAAATCCAAGTTCGGTATCTCGCGGATCCCCGTCGGTGTGCTCGACATGCTGTCGGTTTGGTTTGAGCTACGCTTTGGACGCAAGCCGCTATTGCTCTTCGGCTCGTTAGGTGCCGGTCTCTTCGCGCTTGGTGTGCTCATCGGGCTCGCAGCCGTGGCTGTGCGCCTCTTCGGCGGCGTCGGCTACCGTCCGCTGCTCACGCTGGTTGAAACGTGCCTCGTGTTAGGCTCCGTTTTCGTTGCGACCGGCCTCCTGGGTGAACAGATCGCCGGGCAGCGCGCCCAGATCCGCGAGATGCAGCGGCAGCTGGATACGCTGCGCAACTCGACAACTCCTCCATCGGAGTCATAGCCGCGCACGCGACGTCCACGCCGCTCCGCGTCGTCTTTCTCACGCATTCGTACCCGCGCTTTTCGGGCGATGCGGCGGGTTCGTTTCTCCTCACACTCGCCCAGGCGCTCGCGGCGCACAACGTTCAGGTAGACGTTGTAGCACCCGGCGCCGCCGGCCTGGCGCCTCACGAGATTTTGGACGGAATCCCCGTTCATCGCTTTCGCTATGGTCCGCGCTCCTGGGAAACGCTCGCGTACACCGGAACGATGGCAGAGACAGTTGCCGGCTCTTTTCGCGGCAAGCTGGCGATGCTGGGCTATCTGAGAGGGCAGGGGACGGCGGTCCGCCGCGTCATGCAGCAGGTCGGCGCACGACTGGTGCACGCGCACTGGTGGTTTCCGGCCGGACTGGCGCCGAGTCGTCCGTTTGTTGTGACGATGCACGGGAGCGACGTTAGGCTCGCCGCACAGAAAACCTGGGCGCATCCCCTGTTTCGTGGCGTGCTGCGTCGAGCGAGCGCCGTAACCACGGTTTCGCGCTGGCTGGCCAGCCAAGCGCAAGAGATCATGCCCGTCGCGCAGCCGATCGTCGCGCCGATGCCTGTGAATACGGCTCTCTTTGCGCCGGTGCCGAACGCTCGCAGCAGCGACGAGATCCTCTTCGTCGGGCGCCTCAACGAGCAGAAGGGCCTCCATTTCCTGCTCAACGCGCTCGCTGCCATGCGTCAGTCCGCACGACTGACCGTCATTGGCGAAGGGCCCAGCGCCGCCGAGCTGCGGCAGCGAGCAACGGCGTTAGGGATCGCCGATCGCGTAACTTGGAATGGCAATGTCTCGCGTGACGCGCTCGCGCACCTGTACCAACGCGCGACGGTCCTTGCGATGCCATCGATCAACGAGGGCCTCGGCCTCGTAGCCGTCGAGGCCCAGTTATGCGGGACGCCCGTCGTTGCCTTCGCGTCAGGCGGTGCGCCTGACGTGATCACAGATGGAAAGTCCGGGCTGCTCGTTCCGCCAAAGGACGTTGCGGCTCTGGCAGTCGCGCTCGACCGCGTCATCGGCGACCGGCATCTTCAAGACGCGTTAGGCGCCACAGGACGCGTACAGGCGCTCACGAACTTCTCGCCGGAATCAGCGGCCGGACGCTACGCCGCTCTGTACCGCAGCGTACTCAAATGATGCAGCTGCCTAACCGCTGGCGCTGGCTGCGCCCTGTCGCCGCCCTGCTGTTCGTCGGCTTCGCCATTGCTGTCGTCGCCAGTCAGTGGGAAGAGGCGAGGCAGGCGGCGGCCACGTCGCACGTCACATGGTCGCTGATCGCAGCCGCGACAGCCACCGTTCTCGTCGCGTACGCACTCCTGATCGAGACCTGGCGACGCACGGTCGCGTCTTGGGGAGGAAACGAGCGGCTCGGCTGGGTCGATGCTGCCCGCATCTGGTTCATCTCGAACCTCGGCCGCTACGTGCCAGGAAAAGTCTGGCAGATCGGAGCGATGGGCATGATGGCGCAGGAGCGCGGCGTCTCACCCGTGACGGCGGCTGGATCCGCCGTCGTCGTCAACATCGTGAGCGTGATCGCCGGCGTTGGCGTCGTGGTGGCAACCGGCGGACGCGTCCTCGCTCGTTATGCAGGCGAGACGGCCGCGCTCGCGGCCGTACTCATCATCGCGCTGCTGATACTCCCGATCGCTGCCACGCTCATGTTGCGTCTGTACCGAAGGCTCACGGGACGTGAATTGAATATCGGCACGTTGCCGCCTCGCGCACTCGTCGTCGCACTCGTCGGCACGAGCGTGGCGTGGCTGCTCTACGGCGTCGCATTTCGGTGGTTCGCGCTCGGCGTCGGAACATCGTCAACGGCGGGTCTTGCGTCTTACACAGCCGCCTACACGTTCTCGTACCTTCTGGGCTACCTTGTGCTGTTTGCGCCTGGTGGCATCGGGGTGCGCGAAGGCGCCCTCGTCGCTTCCATGACGCAGCTCGGTCTCGCATCGAGTGGTGAGGCGACACTTGTCGCGGTGACGTCTCGTCTCTGGCTGACAGCACTCGAAGTAGTTCCGGGAGTATTACTGCTCACCTTGGGTGCCGCACGACAAAGTCCCCGAAGTCCCCGCAGTCCGAATCAAAGCTCGGAATGACGACTGAGACGACATCAGCGCGCGACTCGCACGCGCGCCTGCCGCAGCCGCGTTATGCGCGTGCGACGGCCGCGCTCATCTACGTGCTGTCTACGCTCACGCTCGCGTATCCCGCGCTCGGCGGCATGTTTCTGATCAATCCGAATAGCGATCAGTACATCGCCGGATACGCATTTCGCGACTTCGCGGCGCAGTCGCTGCGGAGCGGTGAAGGGTTCCCCCTGTGGAATCCGTATTTGTACGGCGGCATGCCCTACGTTGCCGCGATGCACGGCGACATTTTCTATCCCACGTTCCTGCTGCGCATGTTCTTGCCGACGGACGTGGCGATGACGTGGGGCTTCATCATACACGTCGTGCTGGCTGGATACTTCTGCTTCCTGCTGCTGCGTGCGCTCGGGCTTTCGTACTGGGCGTGTGTGATAGGTGGGCTGGCCTACATGTTAGGCGGCAACGTCGCCGGGCTCGTGTCGCCTGGTCACGACGGAAAGTTGTTCGTCGCCGCGCTCACGCCACTCACTCTCTACATGGTGACGCGGTTCGTGCGCGACGGGCGTCTCTGGGCGTGGGGTCTTCTTGCGCTGGTGGTGGGGTTGGCGGCGCTCTCGCCGCATCCGCAGCTCTTTCAGTACATGCTGCTCGTCGGTGGCGCATTCGCGCTGTTCATCGCCTTCGCAGATCCCAACGCGCGCAAGCTCGAACGCAAACTCGTTCTTCGTCGCTTGGCGTTTGCGTTAGGCGCGATTGTTCTCGGGTCTATGATTGCAGCCATTCAGTATTTGCCAGTGGCGGAATACGTCGATTGGTCGCCGCGCGCCGGCGGAAAGAAGGGATGGGAGCATGCGATCTCATATTCGATGCCACCATCAGAGTTGTTCAACACGTATCTCCCGCAGTTCACCGGAATGCTCGACCACTATTGGGGAGTTAATAACATCCACCTCCATAGTGAGTACATCGGCGCCGCGGTAATGGTACTTGCCGGCCTCGCATGGACTCGCAGGCATGACGCCGCGATGCGCCGCACCATGTGGTGGGCGACAGGGATGCTCGTCGTTGCCGTACTCTGGGCGCTCGGTGGCAACACGCCGTTCTATCGCTTGGTGTACGCCATCGTCCCAGGCACAAAGTTCTTTCGCGCCCCGAGCATCATGCTTTATGTCGTTCAGTTCGCGACAGCGGTGCTCGCAGCACTCGGCACAGAGCGCGTTCTGCGCAGCGACGTGTCGCGCCGCTACCTGATCGGCTGGGCCGTCGCGGCGATCGCCATAGCGGTACTTGCGAGTGCCGGCGGCCTAACGAGCGTGGCACAGTCCATCGCGCCAGCGCAAATGGCGGACTATGTTGCGTCGAATAATGGTGCCGTGGTCGCGGGCGCATGGCGCAGCGCGATATGTGTGTTCTTGGCGCTCGCTGCGCTGTATCTCGCTCAACGCCAGCGAATCGCTCCATTGCACGCCGCAATCGCCTTGGCAGCGGTCGTTCTGGTCGACTTATGGAGCATCGAGCGCAAATACTGGATGTTCATGCCACCCGCGAAGCAATCGTACGCGGCGAACGACATAACGCGGTATCTGAACCAGCAGCCGCAGCCCGTTCGCGTCCTCACTGGAGCGCTCGGTACTCCGCACAGCCCGCGCGACCCGTATGTCGGCACGAACATCCTGGGCGGTGACGGGCTCATGGCGCATGGAGTCCGAGCGACGTTAGGCTACCACGGTAATCAACTCGATCGTTACGATATCCTAGCTGGACGCGAGTCGGGATACCAACAGATCGCCAATCCGAATTTCTGGGCGCTCAGCAACTCTCAGTTCTTCTTGACCAACATCGATTCGCTCCCGCGCCTGCTTCCCGGAACCACGCCAATCATGGGGCCAGTGCAATCGCCGGTTGGTACGTCCCTCTATCTCTACAAACTGTCGGGATCCAATCCATTCGCCTGGGTCGCACCGGCAATTGTGAAAGCGGATGATGAGGCCACGACGAACACACTGCTGGACCCGCGCTTTAACGTTAGGCAGGTCGCCATTTTCGCCAATGATGCCGATGTAAAAGCGCAGCAGGTCACCGCATTGCCGGATCCGTTAACAATCGAAACTTCGACGTCTGGTTACAAACCGGGGCACTTCATCATTGAGTTGAGCGCTCCGGCTCCGGCGGGATCAGCCCTCATCGTTTCCGAGAACTACTATCCAGGTTGGTCGGCCACAGTCGACAGCAAAGACATACCAGTCTGGCGCGCCGACATGTCCCTCATGGGTGTCGAGCTCCCAACAGGTGCCCGGCGTCTCGAGTTCAGTTTCACGAGCAAGCCGTACGAGACAGGGAAGCTGATCACGCTCATCGCGCTGCTCCTCTCAGTCGGAGCGTGGGTCGCAGGAGCGGCTATGTCCCGCAAGCGCGGAGGCGCCACTAGTGGCGGCTGATCGCGCCCTCGTCATAGTCCCGACGTACAACGAGCGGGAGAATATCGCCAGAATCATCGATGCCGTCCTGTATCAGGATCCGATCATCGATGTCCTGGTGATCGACGACGGATCACCAGATGGAACGGGGCAACTCGTCGACGAGATCGCGGCGATGAATCCGCGAGTGAACGTGATCCATCGCGCCGGCAAGATGGGACTAGGCACAGCCTATGTCGCTGGCTTCAAGTGGGCGCTGCAGCACACGTATGCCTACATCTTCGAGATGGACGCCGATTTCTCGCACGACCCAGCGCACCTGCCGCAGTTCCTCACCAGTATCCAGGATGCCGATCTGGTGATTGGTTCGCGCTATCGCGAGGGTCGAGTCACCGTCGTGAACTGGCCAATCGGGCGTTTGCTCCTCAGCTACTTTGCCAACGTGTACGCTCGCACGATAACCGGCTTGCACCTCTACGATGGAACGGCCGGCTTCAAGTGCTTTCGCCGGTCTGTGCTCGAGGCAATCAACCTCGACGACATCCGGTCAAATGGCTACGCATTCCAGATAGAAATGAACTTCCGAGCCTGGCGGCGTGGCTTCCGCATCGTTGAGATTCCAATCGTGTTCGTCGACAGGACCGAAGGCGTAAGTAAAATGTCCAAGGGCATCGTGCGCGAAGGGATCTTGGTTGTCTGGCGGCTGCGTTGGTGGGCGATTACCCGGCGACTTTAGAGGGCAGGGGCCAATTGCTCGAAGGTCTCGCGTTTTGGAAGCTCACCGGCTCGGGGAATGACTTCGTCTTCTTCGACGCCCGGCGCGGCTACGATCCAGCACTTCTCGACGCGGCGGTCATCGACGGCATTTGCGATCGCCGCACCGGCGTCGGCGCCGACGGAATCGTGCTTTTCGAAGAGCCAGTCGAACCTGACGCGAAAGAGCTCTATAGCATCCGCTACTTCAACCGCGATGGAACACTTGCCGAGTTTTGCGGCAACGCGGCGTTATGCAGCGTGCGGCTTGCGGACATCCTCGGCGTCATTCCCAGCAACGGCGAGCGCTTCAACTTCCACTCGTCGTCGGGAATGATCAGCGGAGGCATTCACTGGGTCGGTGCCTCCTCAGATGATCCGACGGTCTCGATGCCTCAGCCGGTCGAAACCCAGGCGACTTGCGACATTGCCTTAGCTCGATGGGAGGAACGCATTGGGTTTACACGAGTTGGAGTGCCACATCTCGTTGTCGTCGTGGACGATCTCGAGGCCGTGCCGCTGACCACACGCGGCCGCGAACTGCGCATGCACAGCTCTCTTCGAAGCGGCGCGAACGTCAATTTCATCCAGAAACAGGCTCCCAGGCGCTGGGCTATGCGCACGTACGAGCGCGGCGTAGAAGCTGAGACGCTCGCGTGTGGATCTGGAAGCGTCGCGGTAGCCACGCTGCTTGGCGAGTGGGGCCTCGAGCCAGTGGCCGAGCCCGTGACTATTCTCGCGCGCGGAGGCCGCGAGCTCGCTGTCTCCTGGACGCGAACCGGCGCTGTCTTGCATCCATGGCTCAGCGGAGAAGGGCGGCTGGTTTACTCAGGAACGCTCGCCCAGCCACTCCATTCGCCCTCAGAATCGACGTCGGCCTAGCCCCGTTCCAACCAGTTGGGCACCAACACCATCGTGAATTCTGCTGCCAAGTTGGAACGGGGCCTAACGCTTGAAGTTGCCTCCAAGCACTGTCGCGGGCTGCTCAGCGGCCAAAACCCAACGAGGAGGGTCCGTCTGGAGCACTAACGAACCCGACCGTCACGTCGCTGCACCGCAACATGTCGTGTGGCGCGTGGCCGCCTTTGTTGCCGATGCCCGCCAAACGAAGTGCCCTGAATAGCTTACGCGCCGTCAGGCGACAGAGATTTGCACGACACCCGGGGCGTTATCCACACATTCTTCGCCATATAGCTTTACATAACACATATTATACGTCGTCATTGTCAGAATTGAGGCAGACGACAGAAGAACGGCAGACTCGCGACAACCGTTAGGTACCAGTTAACAAGTCAAAAGCTGTCAGTGGCCAACTGATAGCTTCAAACCGTTAACTGGCGTCTGACGGCTTTGGTTGAATAGAGTTTAGCCTTTGGCTGCTGGCTTAGCGGTCAGCTCGCCGAGGCGAAGCTTCGCCTCGGATGACAGCGCCGATTGCTCATCGGCTGCCAGGGCTTGCCAGATCGCTATCGCCTTGGCCGTGTCTCCAGCCGTCGCATAGGCCCGGGCTGCGTCAGCGCGGTATGCGTCGCGCTCGACGGCCCCACGGGACGCGTCGGCAGCCCGCTCGTACTCAGCCGCCGCCTGGGCGGCCTTGCCGGCTTGCTCATGGCCCGCGGCTCTCAGGGCGTGCGCGGAGGCCGTAAAGGCCCCGCCAGGGCCCGCGCCGACAGCCTCCAGCACCTTGAGCCCCGAGTCGACTTTGTTCTGGTCGAAGAGGAGCTGCGCAAGGAGCATCCGAGCCTGACTCCCAGCGTTTGTCGACCCATACCGCGCGATGAGCCTCCCTAGGTCCGACTGCGCGAGCGGCAGGTTGCCCGAGCTGAAGGTTCTGGAGGCAGCGAGTAGCGCCTGCTCTGCCCGTTCCTGTTTGATCGCGTCGGAGCGCCGCCACATGTACACGGCAGCGGCGAGAGCGAGCATCGTCACGCCCGCATACGTCGCCAGGCGCGTGTGCGTGCGGATCCAATCGAGAAACGGAGACGCGTCGTCATCGGCGCGACTCGCAGCGGGTTGTACGGAGGCGGTGTCAGTCATCCGGCTTTGCTATGATCCCAAGGCGTTGATGCGATGAGACGGCGCTGCGGCGCCGGGCACCGATCGAGGTTCGCAATATGCCCCTGGGGTGACTCGAACACCCGGCCAACGGTTTAGGAAACCGCTGCTCTATCCACCTGAGCTACAGGGGCGACGGGCGACAGGGGCGAAACAGCGCAGAGCGCGGAATGTAGCCGCCAACTTCTTGTGGGTAAAGCGGATGGCTGATCCGTTCCAGCACTCGGGCGACAACTTGGTACCGCTCGCGAACGAGGCCGCCGGAACGGACTAATCGCACACGAGCACACTCGCAACGTCGCGACCGCCCAGCCGCTCGAGCCCATTCAAGAAACCGAGTCGCATGAGGAACGAGCAGCCGACAACTCGGGCGCCCAGCGACTCGATCAGCTCACATGCCGCAGCCGCCGTCCCGCCGGTCGCCAGAACGTCATCCACCAGCACGACGCGACTACGCTCACTGAGCGCGTCTGTATGCACTTCCAGCCGATCGGTCCCGTATTCGAGGTCGTAGGAAATGCCGGTCGTCGTGTGCGGAAGCTTCCCTGCCTTGCGCATCGGCACGAGGCCGGCGCCTAACGCCAGTGCGATCGGCGCACCGAAAAGAAACCCGCGGCTCTCGATCGCGACGATGTGCGTGACGCCACGATCCATGTATGGGGCTGCCATGCGCTCGCACGCCGCCGCGAATGCAGTTGGA
Source organism: Gemmatimonadaceae bacterium (assembly GCA_036003845.1). Classification (GTDB taxonomy): domain Bacteria; phylum Gemmatimonadota; class Gemmatimonadetes; order Gemmatimonadales; family Gemmatimonadaceae; genus DASYRX01. The sequence continues at coordinate 14,462 of DASYRX010000057.1, forward strand.
TCGCCGAGGAGCGGCGTGATGTCCTTGAAGATGATGCCTGGTTTCGGATAATCCGGAACGTCGCGGATGTAGCGCGCGAGATCCGTCACGGCCGGAGCCTAACGAGCAATGGCAAATGGCCTCGCCAGCTCAGCCTCGCCTTCGACAGCGCGACGTTCGACCTGCTCGACTTGCGCCCCTGGAGGCCCAGCGCGCAGCGCGGCATCGAGCCGCTGCAGCGCGTCCGAGGCTCCGGAGGCTACGAGCTCGACGCTCCCTGATGGAAGGTTGCGCACCCAGCCGGCGAGGCCGAGCGCGCGAGCCTGTTCGCGCACGAACCAGCGGAATCCAACGCCTTGAACTCGACCTTGGACTTCGAATCGTTCAGTTGGCACATCTTTTCGTTACTGATTCGCGAGCAACGCCGCAAGCACCGTCACGAGCGCGGATTCTTCCTTCGCCATGTTCGCGCCGGGCGCAGGTAGAATGTCGATTTCCCCGTTGCGCAGACGGCGCGCGATCGCCTCCAGCGTCGAGGCAGCGGCCAGCGCTTCTTCCATCCTGCCGCTGTCGTTCGATGACAGCGCCGATTCGCTGAACGCCGCTTCGACCTCATCGATCACGACATCGCTCGACGATTCGTCGGCTGGCACTGACGAATACGCTGTCTCCCACAGATCCCTTTCGTGCGCGACGTCGCGAATCGCAGCCATCGCTTCTTCACTGGGAATCGCCGGCACTTCAACGGTGATCGGAGGCATCGACTTGGCAAGCGTTGGCTCGGGCTCGCTGGACGGCTCCACTTCTATTTTGAACTCAGCGTCCTCGATCTGAGGGACTTCGACCGTGATCTCTGGATGGTGCAACACGCGCGGCGGCTCGGCCGATATCGGCTCGGCGGCTGCCGGCTCAGGCTCGTGTTGAGGCTCCGGCTCAGGAGCGACGTAGCGGTCCCAGGCCTCGTGCGCGATCGGCGCGGGCTCGGGCTCGTGATAGGTCGGCGTGGGGAACGGGACTGATTCTACCACGGGCTCGACCGCTGTCGCCGCGACGACGATTGCGGGCGCGGACGGTGGCGCCTCGAGTGGTGCGACCGACGCGGTCTGGACCTGCGCTCCTATGAACGGTCGACGCCTTTGCGTACCGCTCGGCGCTGGGCTGGGGTGTCTACCCTGCCCCGCTGATCCTGCGCCGCCCGTGAAGGGACGGAAGACGCGTGCATTTGGAGGCCGGTTGCCCGGCGGTGTTTCTGAAGGATGCGACATCGCAAAACTCCGGTCTTATTCTCGCCCGGGGCATGACGCAAACGGCCATTGGCCGTTCCAACTTCGGTGGATCGAGTCTGGCTCCTCCGCAACCCCGCCGAGTTGGAACGGGGGTTAGGAAGAATCGCTCCAGCCATGCGTGCCCAAGAGCGGGACGAATCGAACGGGCGTGATGTCACGCTGCTCGTAGCTCTCTCCGTGCCGGGTCACAAGAACGAGCATCTGTTCGTCACGTCCGCCCAATGGTAGGAGGAGACGACCACCATCAGCCAGCTGCTCGAGTAACGGTTTGGGAATGTCCGGCGCCGCGGCGCCGACGACGATCGCGTCATACGGCGCATACTCACGCCAGCCGAGTGTGCCGTCGCCTAACAAGAGCGAGACGTTGTTCACGCCGCACTCGCGGATTATCTCGCGTGCGCGCTCGAGCAAGTTCGGTACTCGCTCGACAGAAAAGACCTGCGCGGCGAGGTGTGCAAGCAGCACCGTTTGATAGCCGGAGCCCGTTCCGATTTCCAGCACGCGCTCGTGGCCCGTGAGCCGCAGCAGCTCGAGCGACCGCGCGTGCACCGATGGCTGCGATATCGTTTGCCCGTTACCGATCGGGAGCGCGGTATCCTCGTAGGCGTTGTGCCTAACGCCTGTCGGCACGAAGAGGTGCCTCGGCGTTGCGTCAAAAGCGCGCAACACAGCGAGGTCTTTGATCCCGTTTGCCTGCAGGACTTCGAGCAACCGGCGGCGCTTGCCGCGGTACGCCGGATCTAGGGTGTTCGCCACCACACCTCCGCTTCGTCGAAGCGCGCGTGATGCGTGAGATCCAAGTGCAGCGGTGTCACTGATACGTAACCGTCGCGGATCGCCTGGAAGTCGGATCTGTCGTCGCCGGCCCAGGTGACGTCGCCACCTCCGATCCAGTAAATCGGCCGTCCCCACGGATCCTGCATCGGTCTGATCGAGTTGGAATACACGCGGCGGCCGAGGCGCGTGAGCTTGACGCCCTTGATCTGGGCCGCAGGGACCGGCGGGATGTTGACGTTGAGCAGCGTGTCGGCGGGAAGCGCCAAACCCGTGATGTGCTTGAGCAGCGGAACGAGGATCTGCACCAGCTCTTCGAGACGCGAGGTGTCCGCGAAAAAGTCGCGCCCCGCGTAGGAGAGCGCGATGGAGCGGATGCCTAACGCGAGACCCTCCATGGCGGCGGCGACGGTCCCCGAGTACAGCACGTCTTCGCCCATGTTCTGACCGTGGTTGATGCCGCTCAGCACGAAGTCCGGCTTTTCCGGCATCAACATCTCGAGGGCGAGCATCACGCAATCTGTGGGCGTGCCGTCGACCTGATAGCGGTTCTCTCCGCGCTGGATCGCGCGCAACGGGTGATGCAACGTGAGCGAATGGCTCGTCGCGCTTTGCTCGCGGTCCGGCGCGACGACAGTGACCTCACCGATCTGTTTGGCACCGCGGACAAGACATTCCAGCCCATAGGCGAGAATGCCATCGTCGTTCGTGCAGAGAAAGCGCATTAGGTGGCGGCGTCCTCGTCAGCGTTCTTGCGGGCGGGAGGTGGTCCCCCCTCCTCCAGCAACTTGAGCACTTGCGACAATTCGTCTTCCAGACCGCGCAACGTCTCCAACTCGAGGGCGGCGCGCGCTTCGCCGCGCAGCTCACCGTTGCGGCGGTGCTCGTCGATTTTCTTGCGCGCTCCGTCGATCGTGTACTTCTCGGTGTAGAGCAGATGCTTAACGAGAAGGATCAGCTCGATCTCGCGGCGCTGATAGACGCGATTCCCGGATCGGTTTTTCGCCGGATGCAGGAAACGGAATTGACTTTCCCAGTAGCGCAGCACGTGCGGCTTGAGATCCGTCAGCTGACAGACCTCGCCAATGGAAAAGAATTCTTGAACAGGTTCGGCAGTCATTCGTCTCGCTCCGAGCGAAGATCGCGTGACATGAGGGCGGTGATGGCGGCGCGTGGATCGAGACCTTCGAAGAGGACCCGCGCCACAGCATGAACGATCGGCATTTCGATTCTTTCTCGAGCGGCGAGGCCGCATGCGCTTTCAGTCGTGACGACGCCTTCGGCGACTGTTTCACGCTGCGCCAGGATGTCGCGCAGCTTGCCGCCACGGCCGATCTCGATACCTAACGAGCGGTTGCGCGAGAGCGCACCGGTGCACGTGAGCACGAGATCGCCCAGTCCGGCAAGGCCGGCAAATGTGGTAGCGCGCGCACCCAACGCCACGCCAAGGCGCGTCATCTCGGCAAGACCGCGCGTGATGAGCGCGGCGCGCGAGTTCAAGCCCAGCTCGAGTCCATCAGCGATGCCCGTGGCGATCGCCATGATATTCTTGAGCGCCCCACCCAGCTCCACGCCGGCGACGTCGTCGTTCGTGTAGACGCGCAGTGTCGTCGTGCTGAATACGTGCTGGATCGCTTCGGCCGCAGCGTTCGCGCGCGAGGCGGCCACGAGGGCCGTCGGTTGGTCCCGCGCGACTTCCGACGCAAAGCTCGGTCCCGATATGGCGACGACGGTTCGACCCGGTAGCTCAGATTCCGCAACGTGTGTCATGAGCGCAAGCGAGCCGCGCTCAATTCCCTTTGTGGCGACGACGATGATTGCACTTGGCGAGACACACGTCGCGCTTGTCCGCACGACCTCGCGCAATACGTGCGACGGCGCTGCGTACACGATCGCGTCTCGATCGCGAACGGCGTCGAGCACATCGTGCGTCGCGCGCACGCCCTGATCGAGGCGTACGCCGGGGAGAAAGCGAGTGTTCTCGTGTCGGGAATTGACGCGCTCGACCACATCGTCCTCGCGCGCCCACAACGCGACGTCTTTCAGGCGGCGCGCCGCGATGTGCGCCAGTGTTGTCCCCCACGCGCCCGCACCAACAACTGCGAGCCGCGTCATGGTCGGGCCCCTTTTGGACCAGGTGCGCTTTGTCCCTGCGCGCCCGGGCGACCCAGCCGTCGCTCCTCGCCACGGCGCAGCCGCGCGATGTTCGAGCGATGGCTCCAGATGACGAACGTGGCTACCGCGAGCGCCGCCAGGAACGGCGCGGACTGCACGCCTCGCGTGACGGCGACGGCGACAGCGAGCGTGACGGCCGCCACGAGCGAGCCTAACGAGACGTAGCGCGTGATGACGAGCACGATCAGGAATGCGGCGACTCCTACGGCACACGCGGCCGGCACCAGCGCGCCGAAGATGCCGCCGGCTGTCGCCACACCTTTGCCGCCGCTTCTAAAACCGAGGAAGATGGGTCGCGCGTGTCCTAACATCGCGATGACACCGAGCAGCAGTCCCCAAGTGTCCGCGTTCGTGAAGCCGAGCCAGCGCGGCAGCAACGCCGCCGCGACGCCCTTCGCCGCATCGATGGCGAGCACGATCGCCGCGGGCCACGCACCTAACGTGCGGTACACGTTGGTGGCGCCCATGTTGCCCGACCCGACTTTGCGAACGTCGATCCCTTTGAAGCGCCCGACGAGATACGCCGTCGGGATCGACCCGACAAGATAAGCGACGACGAGCGCGACAGCGAAAAGCATGCGTTAGGCGGCGCGCTTGCGCAGCACGATGCGCAGGGGCGAGCCCTTGAAGCCCCACGCTTCGCGGAAGCCGTTGTGCAAATAGCGCACGTAGTGCTCCTGCAACAGCTCGGGATGATTGCCGAACACCGCGATCGTCGGCGGCGCCGTTTCGACCTGCGTCGCGTACAGCAGCTTCACTTCACGGCCAGCGGCCTGCGGCGGCTGCCGTCGCGACACGAGCTGCCCGAGCACGTCGTTCACCTGCGAAGTCGTTATGCGCTTGAGCCGCTCGGCTTCGACCTCAAGGATCACGTCGAGCACACGCGAGACGCGCTGTCCCGTGAGGGCCGACGTGAACAGAAACGGGACGAACGAGAGGTACGGGACCTTCTCGCGCGCGTCGCGTTCGAAGTGCGCCGCTGTCTTGTCGCCCTTCTCGACGAGATCCCACTTGTTCACGACGATGATAAGGCCGCGTCCAGCTTCCCACGCGAGTGTCGCAATCTTGAGGTCCTGGTTCTGCAGCCCCTCGACACCATCGATCATCAAGCAGCAGATGTCGGCGCGCTCGATCGTGCGTCGCGTCCGCAGCGTGGAGTAGAACTCGACGCCGTCGCTCACCTTCGATTGCCGCCTGAGCCCCGCTGTGTCGACGAAGATCAGATCGCGGTTGTGGTAGCGCATGTGCGAGTCGATCGCGTCTCGCGTCGTCCCCGCTTCCTGTGAAACGACCAGCCGCTCCTCGCCGAGGAGGCGGTTCACGAAGGATGACTTGCCGACGTTAGGCCGACCCACGACGGCAATGCGCAACGCGCTCGCTTCCTCGGATTCCATCGCCGGGATGCGCGCTACGATAGCGTCCAGCAGGTCGCCCGACTGCTTGCCGTTTGCCGCCGAAACTGGAAACAGATCGCCGGCCCCTAACGAATAGAACTCGAACCAGTCGGAGCGTGACGGATCGTCGACCTTGTTGGCGACGACGACAAAGGGCTTTTGAGATTCGCGCAGCATTGCCGCGAGTCTCGCATCGACGGGATGCAGTCCTGTTTGTGCATCGACCACGAGCAAGAGCAGATCCGCTTCCGCGATCGCCAGCTGTACCTGACGCCGGATTTCGGCGTCCAGTGGCGCGCGCGGATCGTCCGTTAGGCCGCCGGTATCGACAAGCCAGAACGTCGAGCCGTTCCACTCAGCGCGCGCGAAATGCCGATCGCGAGTTGTCCCTGCTTCTTCCGCGACGATTGCAGCCTGCGCTCCCACAATGCGGTTGAAGAGCGCGGACTTGCCTACGTTCGGCCGGCCGACGATTGCGACGACGGGTATGCGCATCGCCCCTTCCGTAGCCCGTTAGGCCGCGTCAGCGCCGACGGGCCGCGCGTGCAGCGCTTCGCCGGACAGCGCGTCGATGAAATCGTACGACGGAAAAACCGGAACCGAGCTCGCCTCACGTACAGCGCTCAGCGTGTCGTCGTCGAGAAAGACGCCATTCTCATTGATCGATTCCGCAGGGATCAGCGCAAAATCCACGTCGAAGCGTCCAACGAGCGCCGAGCGAATATCAGCGCCAACGAGCAAGCCCGCCGTCGTCGTTGTCGGGCCGAAGAGCGAATTCACAATCGGAACTAGCTCGAAGCGTGCGCCGGTGCGCTGCGCGATGCTATCCAGCAGCTCTGGCATCATCGGCGCCATCGCCGTTCCGGTGACGACCGCGATGCGGCAGCCATCGAGGCGCGGCAGCTCATCAAGATGATCGGCGATTCGAACGCGTAGATGCGCCACAGCGCCGACGCCATTTTCGATTTGCGCGAATTCCCCGTAGAACTCGCGGCCCGGCAGCGAGCGTCCGGCGAGGAGATACAGCTCGTCGGAGCCGAAGACCCAGGTCTCGCCGCGTTCAGCTCGTGCACGCTGGCCCCATCGTTCCGCCGTCCTGACGAGTCGTTCTGCGGCGTCAGGCGACATCGACTGGCCGGTGTACAGATGCGAGAACTGAGTCAGCCCGACAGGTACGATCGCGACCGATAGCACTGAATCTCCGAAGGTCCAGAGATCCGCGAGCGATTGCTCGAGCACCTCGCCGTCGTTCAAGCCTGGCACGATGACCATCTGGCAGTGAAACCGAATGCCGCCGTCCGCGAGCCGCGTCAGCTGCTCGACCACGTTAGGTACGCGCGGGTTGTTCAGCAGCTTCTTGCGCGCCTCCCACGGCGTCGCGTGAACCGACACGTAGAGCGGCGAAAGCCGATAGTCGAGGATGCGCTGGTAGTCGCGCTCCTTGAGGTTCGAGAGGGTCGCGAAGTTTCCATACGCGAACGAAAGCCGGTAGTCGTCGTCACGGATGTAGAGCGGCTTGCGCAGTCCCTTTGGAAGTCCTTCGATGAAACAGAACTCGCAGCGATTGGCGCAGCGCCTAACTGTGGGCGGCTCCAGCTCAACTCCGATCGGCTCGCTCAGGTCGCGCTCGATTTCGTAGACGACAGTTTCGCCTGACGGATACCGCGCCTCGAGCTCGATGCTCTCGTCTGCGCTCAGGAACTCCCAGTCGAGGAAATCATCGAGCGCACGACCACCGATCGTGAGGAATTCGGTGCCAGGCACGATGCCCAGTTCTTCTGCGATGCTTGGTGAGGCAACACGTGCGACGCGGACCATATTGAGGCGAAGTGGGAGCGGCAGCTCGTCGCCTCAAAAGGCGCTGCCGAGCTTCAAGCAACGTAGCACCTCAGAGTCCCGAAAGCAATGCAGCACAACAAGTTGTCACGCGTGACATCGAGCGCATGATCAAGGGTCTGAAAGTCAAACGGCGCGAGCTCGTAGGCCCGCGCCGTTTCCCATCGCCGCGTTAGGCGACGGTCATTGCGGATTCAACGGTGCGTACTTGAAGGCGATGATCCCCGGCCCCTCGACCTCGAGCCGGAACGACTTGCTGCGGCTGGCCTCCACACCTTCCACTGTCGCCTCTTTGCTGACGACGGTCTCACCCTTCTCGTTCAGGAAGTCGAACTTGAGCGTGAAGCTCTTTGGCTCCTTCCCTTTGTTCTCGATCATGCCACCGAGCGTGTGCTTGTTGCCGTCGTGAGCGAACAGCGTGAATGACACGCGAACCGTGGCTTCGTTGTAGCGGTTGAAGTACTTGAGGAGCGAGTCGTTCACCATCTGGAACGTCTTCACTTCAGGTGCCGTCTGCGGCTTCCCCTTCGCTGCATCGCGAGCCTGCTCGGCCTTCTTTCTGTAATACAGCGCCCAGAGCTGATAGACCTCAGGGTTCTCGGGGTCGACAGTCTGCAGCGTCACTAGGACGGGCGGCATGCGGTCATGCTCCTGCGCCTGATCCAGAATGGTCGCCAGGTTGAACAGACCGTCGCGGTAGTACGGATTCTTCTTCAAGCCGACTTCGAACAGCTTGATCGCTTCCGCTTTCTTGCCGCTGCGGAAGGCGGCGACACCACCTTCAAAGAGGTCGGAGTAGGAATACTTCTCAGGGTCCGCGGCCATTCTCGCAAACAGCGCATTGGCAAGCGTGCTATCACCGGCCATCATCTTGATGCGCGCGAGCTCCGCTTCTGCGCGAGCCTCGCTCGGGAATTCCTTGATCGTTGCTTCGAGAAGCGACGCCGCGCTGTTCAGCATCTTGGTCTTCTCGGCGCCTTCGAGCGTTTCAGCGTGAGAAGCCATCATCTGCACAAGGCTCATCGTGACGGCCTTGCGCTCATCGATCTGAGACGTGTCCTGCGCCATGAGCACGACCATCTTGTGGAACGCGTCGATCGCGCCGGGCATGTCGTTATTGGTCTGTTTAACGTTGCCCAGCACGTTGTACGCAATGTGCGAGTACTTGTAATTGTCGTACACGACGAGGGCACGCTCGGCGAGCATCACAGCCGAGTCGAGCGAGCGAGCGTTGTAGGCATTCACCGCCTTGTCGAGCAGCGGCGCAGCCGCGCGGCGGCGATACGCTTCAGTCTCGTCTTTGCACTGCGGCATCGCGGCTTCGACGACGTCGAACGCGGTGTCTGCGGCAGCGAGCAGATCGATCTGCCCCTCAGGACTCGTGGCAAAGCCGGCGGCCTGACGAGAGATCACCTCGCCCCCGTTAGGCACGATGGCGAAGTTCACTAATGCCTTGCCGTAGACGAAGCTGCGGCCGACCGAGTTGTCGATCTTGTCCCAGTTTTGCGAGAGCGTTTTCACGGCGCTCTGCAGGTTCTTCACTTTGTCTTCGGGCTTGCCGATTAACTCAGCTTTGACGACCGCATTGGCCGCGTCTTTGACGGGTCGCGGCTTGCTTTCATCGATCTCACACTTGGCACCAGCTTGCGCAGCGGCCGTGCCGGTGAAGAGCACAGCAAACACCGCCCCGAGAGCGAAGTTTCGGGCGTGTGGCATTTCGAATTCTCCTAGAGGTGTTGTGCGGCGTGCTTTCCGGCACGCAGTGAAATTGGTACACGGTTGTGCTTACTCGCGTTCCGATAACGTTAGCGCCAACGCGGCCAACTCTGCTACAGGGCGACCGCTTTCAAGTGCAAGCTTTTTCAGGTCTTCCAGCTCCGGCTTCACCCGCCGTTCCCCGCTGGGAAGCGTGGCGACTTTGAGCCGAACATCATGATCCAGCACTCTGACTTTGCGCTCCTCGCGCACGAGCACGGAACGCTCGATGGGAACTCGGCGGACGCCTAGCGTCGTCGTATGCGCAAAGAGCGCTTGCTCCAGCCGAGCGGCGTCTTGTGGCTGAGCCAGGATCTCGATTCGCGATCCGAGCCGGCCCTTTTTCATATGGACAGGCGACACAATAACGTCGAGCGCTCCCTCGGCACGCAATGCGTCAGCCGCGACGGCGATATGCTCAGCGGTCATGTCGTCGATGTCGGTCGCGAGTTGCACGACATATTCGAGGCCGGTACCGTGCGCGGGCACTGGGTCCGCCAGGATGAGGCGCAAAACGTTAGGCCGCCCCTGTAGCTCCTTTGTTCCAGCGCCATAGCCGTCTCGTCGCGGTATGACCGTCTGCGGTGGCGGACCTTCGCTCAACACGCGGATGAGGGCGGCCCCCGTTGGGGTGACAAGCTCACCGGATCCGGGCGGCCCCATCCGCACAGCGTAGCCCTCTAGCAGGCGGAGCGTGGCCGGGGCCGGGACCGGGAGAGTTCCATGCGCAGCGCGTACGAAGCCGTCGCCTAACGAGATCGTGCCGCAGTGCACTCGGGTGACGCCGAGGACCTCGAAGCCCCATATCGCGCCTACGATGTCGAGAATCGCGTCGACAGCGCCGACCTCGTGAAGATGCACGTGCTCCGGATCGACTCCGTGCATCGCACCTTCAACTGTAGCGAGCGAGTGGAAGGCTTGAGCTGCGCGCGCTTTTACACCGTCCGGCGCTTCGCTGTTGTTGACGATCTCAGTGATTTCCGCCAGGTGACGTCCGTGTGGCTGCGGCGGGATTTCGAAATCGACTTTCGTGCACGCGATGTGGCCGCGTTCGGTCTTGTTGATGTGCACGTGGACCTCAGGGAGGCCAAGTCGCTGTGGAAGCACCCGCAGCCACTCTGGCTCGAGGCCGACCTCAATCAGCGCGCCCAGCGTCATATCGCCGGATATCCCGCTGAATGGATCTAGGATCGCGAGCATAACGGATTCAGCGGCTAAGCACGGTAGGAGGCCCCCGAGCCAGTATTGTAGATGACGACCTCGTCCGTATTGGCGATCGACCCTTCGCGGACGAGCTTGCTCGTGACCGCGACGGCACAGCCGCCTTCCGGGGCCGCGTCGATCCCGCTCAGTTCCGAGAGCCTCCTCGTCGCGGCGCGGATTTCGTCTTCAGTCGCCGATGCCGCTGATCCGCTGGTATCGGCAATAGCTCGCAGGACGAGTCGGTCTCCCAACGGTCCTGGAACGCGTAGCCCCGCAGCGTAGGTGACTGGATTCTCCCACGGCGTTGCGCGATCGGCGCCGGACTCCCACGCGCGCACAATCGGCGCGCAGCCGGCGCTCTGAGCGACGATGATGCGCGAGAGTTTCGTATCGGCCGGTAGCCATCCCCACTCGCGCATCTCCAGCATCGCCTTCCAGATGCCGATGACGCCTTCGCCACCCCCAGTGGGATACACGACAACGTCCGGCAAACGCCACTGCAACTGCTCGGCGAGCTCGATGCCTAACGTCTTGTTCCCTTCCACGCGATATGGCTCGCGCAACGTGGCGACGTTGAAGAAGCCGCTTTCGTTCGCAAAGGCGAGCGAACGCTTGCCGGCATCCCCGATGTGCCCCGGGACGAGCTCCAACTCGACGGCGTTTCCCATGGCGCGCACGATATCGAGAATAGGGCGCGGAGTCGTCTCTGGAGCGAACACGCGCACTGGCAGTCCAGCCGCAGCGCCGTACGCTGCGAGCGCAGCGCCGGCGTTGCCTGCCGTCGGCACAACGAGCCCTTTTACGCCGTTCGCTCGTGCGCGAGTCACAGCCGCGCTCAATCCGCGTGCTTTGAAAGACGCCGTGGGATTGACGCCTTCGTCTTTGATCCACACGCGTCGCACTCCGATTTCCTTGGCGAGAGCCGGGAGCTCGATGAGCGGCGTGCAGCCTTCGCCTAACGAAATGGGCGCCTCGCCATCGGACATCGGGAGCGCCGCCGAGTAGCGCCACATGTCCCAGCGACCACCAGTCGGTCGCGCCGGACGCTCGTTTCCGAAACGCGCGAGATAGGGCTGCGAGCAGACGGGGCAAAGCCCGACGCGAGCAGACTGTGATTCGGTGTTACCGCAGTTGGAACAGACGAGAGTCCAGCTTTGCACAGGTCTGAGGTCAGAGGTCAGAGCGATCAATTAGTGGTTGTTCACCAGGCGTCGCCGACTCAACTGAATTCGCGACGGGTACTTCTTCGGTCGGGTGCGGAGCCTCGACAGTCACGTTCGAGTCGGTTGGATCGCGTAAGGCATCGAGTAAGCGTTTCGCGGAGGCCTCTGAAAAGCCAGGTAGAGCAGCGATGTCTTGAACAGTCGCCTCCCGCACACTTTGCAAACTCCCGAACGCGCTGAGCAACGCGCGACGCTTCGCCGGCCCCACGCCTGGGACCTTGAGCAGCTCCGAGGTCACGGTGCGCATCGCGCGACGCTGTCGGTTGTACGTCACCGCAAAGCGATGCGCCTCGTCGCGCGCTTGCTGCAGCAGACGCAGCGCGCTCGAACGCCGTGAAATCCCGAGCGGATCCATGCGGCCGAGGATGTACACCTCTTCCTCGCGTTTGGCGAGACTCACAATCGGCAAATCGCCCTGGCCTAACGCTGCGAGTGCGCCGTGCGCCGCGTTGAGCTGCCCCTTGCCGCCGTCGACGACGACGAGGTCTGGGAGCGCCTCCTGCTCCTCGATACGACGTCGAAAGTATCGGCCGACGACTTCGGCCATTGCCGCGAAGTCATCGGTTCCTTCGACTGTCTTGATTCGGAACTTGCGATACTCCGCGCGCTTCGCGCGTCCATTCTCGAACCACACGCAGGACCCTACTGTATCTCGCCCTTGAGCCGTCGAGATGTCGAAGCAGACGAGGCGACGCGGCACGACGAGCAACCCCAGCTCGCGCTGCAAATCGTAGATGGGGCTGATCGCTCGTTCGCCGGCTTCGTCTGCGGCGATCTTGAGCTCCTCGAGCAGATGTCGTGCGTTTTCGTCAGCAAGTGAGACTAATTCACGCTTCGGGCCCCGCTGCGGCACCGCAACGCGCGTCGTTTTGAGCGACGCTTCCAACGCCTCACGATCTTCGAAATCGAAAGGCACAAGCAACTCCGGAGCACGTTCCTGCTCCTGCACGTATCCCCGCGCGAGATACGCGGACAGCACGGACGAATCGTCTTCCCCTTCGATGTTGTCGAGCATGCGATGGTCACGCGCGAGGAGCCGCCCACCGCGGAATCGCATGATCGTCACGCATGCGTCGTCACCGTCGCGCGCGTAGCCGACCACGTCGCGATCTCCGCCATCGACCTGGACGACGACCTTCGGTTCCTCGAGCCGCTCCAGACGGAACAGCGCATCGCGCAGCTCGGCGGCGCGCTCGAAATCGGTCGCGTCCGCGGCGGCATTCATGCGATCGCGCACACGTTGGATGACTTCCGATGTCTTCCCTTCGAGGAAGAGCACGACCTCGTCGATCATGACGCGATAGTCCGCGACGCTCTGCCAACCTACGCACGGCGCCTTGCACTTGCCGATGTGGTAGTCCAAGCAGGGCCGCTCCGGAGCATCGTTAGGCAGGTCGTAGTTGCAGGAGCGCACTGTGAAGATGCGTCGCACGACCTGCAGCGCGCGCCGCATCGCTCCCACATCCGTGTAAGGTCCGAAGTATCTCGCGCCGTCGTTCAGTAATCGCCGCGTGACGATCACTCGCGGAAACGGCTCCTGCAGCGTGACCTTGATGTGCGGATACGACTTGTCATCGCGCAGCTGAATGTTGAAGCGCGGGCGGTACTCCTTGATGAGATTGGCTTCGAGAATCAGCGCGTGCGCTTCGTCGGGCAGGACGATCGTCTCGAAGTCCTCGGCCAGTCGAACCAGCCGGGACGTCTTCGGGTTCTCGCCGTGATCGATGCCGAAATAGCTCCGGACGCGCGAACGCAAACGCTTCGCCTTCCCGACGTAAATCACCTCGCCTGAGCGGTCCTTCATCAGGTACACGCCCGGCGACTCGGGAAGGTGCGGGATTTTGTCTGCGATCTTGGAAGAAACCTGCACGAAGCTTCACCTACCACCTGGGGTCAGGTCTTGCGCTGCAACATCTAATCGTTGCGGCTTCACCAATTCGGCGCCGCATTGTTTAGATGTTGCAGCGCAAGACCTGACCCCTATCCTAATCAGGTCGCGCGACCCCGGCGCAGGCGCGCCATGCGCGATGCAGCCCAGGCGATTTGCCTGAAGCCAAAGCTCCACGTGATCAATAGGTACACCGCGCCGTACAGCAGGACTATCAGCGCCGCGGCAGCCAAACCTCCGCGGTTCTTAAGCGGTATCCGGACGAGCCAGGCTGCCGCCGCGGCGAGTATGGCAGCAAGCCAAAGCTTTCCGAAGCGACCCGCGCCCGGCTCGGTGGCGCCCACGCGACGTGACAGCGCGCGACGCAAAAGCGCGAACTCGATCCACGCCCCCGCGCTCGACGCGACGGTGAGGCCCGCAACTCCCCAGAGAGGATTGAGGTCGAAGGTGCGCGGCAGCACGAGCGCGAGCACCAGCCCGAGCGTGAGGCTCAGCGCGACACGCGCGAGCGCAAAGCGCACCGGCGTGCGCGTGTCGCGCAGGGCGTAGAATGCCGATGCATACAGGCGTCCGCTCGTCGCGGCTGTGAGACCAAGGGCGGCGCCGCCTAACGCGCGCCAGACCCACGCGCTCTCCGCCGCGCCGAATCTCCCGCCGCGATAGAGAATGGCAGCCAGCTGATCGCCGAGCGCCAGGAATGCTACAGCCGATGGCACGACGAAGAACGCGATGCGCTCGAGCCCGCCGACGAGCCGTGTGCGAACGTGTCGCGCGACCTCCTCTTCACTCCCCCGCCCGCTCGACATGGCAGGAAGCTCGGCGGCCGTGACAGACATACCGAACAGGCTCACCGGCAGGAGGTAGAGCATCTGCGCGTAGCTCAGGATTGCGGCGGCGCCAGACGCGATCAGCGACGCAATCGCGATGTCCACGTACGCACTGACCTGCACGACGCCGCGGCCGAGGATCGCAGGAGCGAAGTTGCGGACGACGGTGCGCACGTGCTCAGAGGATCTGCCTAACGTGGCGTGCAAGCCGCCCAGCAGCCGCAGCACGGACGGCAGCTGCAGCGCCAGCACGAGCGCGCTTCCCATGACGCTCGCCCAGGCCAGCTCGACGGCGAGCGAGCTGACGTCCTGCCCAGGGCCGCGCACGATGAGCGCGACGATCATCGCCGCGTTCCACACGACCGGCGCCGCGTAGGAGAGGAAGAAGCGCCCGTGGCTATTGAGAACGCCGAGGCACCACGCCGACCAGACGAGCAGGCCCGCGCCGGGATAGAGGATGCGCACCAGCGTGATCGTTAGGTCGCGCTTTGCTCCCTCGAAACCGGGGCTGATGAGATCGACGAGCCAGGGCGCCATCAAGACGCCCGCGAGCACGACGACGGCCGAGCCGAGTATCAGCAGCCACAAGACTGCTGAGGCGACGGCGCGCCGCTCCCGGTCATCTCCTCTGGCCCGAAGAGACGCATATACCGGAATGAACGACCCTGATAGGACTCCTTCGCCCAGGAGATTCTGCAGCAGGTTCGGGATGCGAAACGCCACCGAAAACGCGTCCGCCGCGTCCGTTGCGCCGAAGTAATGCGCGAAAACGCGCTGCCTAACGAAACCAGCGAGCCGGCTGGCGAGTATGCCCGCCGCGACGAAAAGGGCCGGCGCGGCCGATGCCTTGGTTGCTGTATCCTCGACTACCGGAAGCGGTTGGTCTCCAGCCGGCGTCGGATCCGTCACGGCGTCGGCTGCCCGGTCAGCAAGCGCTGCGCGTGCGACGCAGCCTCACGACGCATGGCGTCCACCAGCTTCATGCCATAACGAGCAAGGAACGGGATGAGGTTCGCCGTGCGCTCCTGGCGTTTGCTCAATGGATAGACCGACGCCGCCGCAGCCGCGACGCGCCTCAGGCGCGCGCGATCCACGTGCTTCGCTGCAGCCAGCACGCGGCGCTCGAGACGGTCGACGCGCAGTTGCAGCGCGCGCCGTGCGCCCTCGATCGCCTCGGGGCTGAGCGGCACGCTCGAATCCGCGCCAACTTCTTCCTGCAGGTCGTACAACCGTTCGTCGATCGCGCCGCGTAAGGCGCGCACCTCTTCAGCCACGGATCGCGGGACGACTTGTCGCGCGAACGCTGCCTCCACGGTGTGGAGCGCCGCCAGATCCGTGATCTTGAGTCCGAACTCCACAGCGATCTTCTCGACGTGCGGTTCGATGATCGTGACTGACCAGCGCGGAACGCCGAGCGGAACCGGCACGCCCAACGCGTCGGCGACTGCGCTCGTCTGCGCGAAGTACGCCAACTCGCCCGGCCCGGCGACATAGGCGACCGTTGGCAGGATTGCTCGCTCGACGACCGGTCGCAGCAATACGTTAGGCGACAGATCTCCAGGGTTCGCTCGGCCCGCCACTTCCATGGCCTTGTCGATCGGCACACGCACCTTGCTGTTGCCGACGTCGAACACAAGACTGCGACCCACGAGACTTTCTACTTGCGGCTCGAAGCCCGCGCTGCGGATCGCGCCCTCGCGAGCGCTGACCGCCCGTTCGACGAGCGCTGCGTTTTCCAGCGCTCTGCGCAGAACGTCGTGGCCGGCAGCTCGCACGGCGGCGTGGCCCGCGTCGAGAATCGCGATCCCGAGAGGTCCGAGCAAGTCCGCCAGCAGCTCGACGTACGCGGATCCGATCGTGTGACCGACGCTATAGGAATGCCTAACAAGCGAGATAGGCCGCGCATCTGGACTGCTGCCGCTCGCTTCCTCGAGCCTCGCGATCAGCGCGTCGACGCGCGGCAGCGGCACAGCATAGAGCGGGTTGCCGTCGGTGCTCGGATCGCGCGCGATGCGCAGCTCTTGCGCGGTGCCATCGACAACAACGACGGTCGACGCCGCCTCGGCGAAATCCGCATCGTCGGTCGCGGCCCAGAAGATCGGCGCCGTGGGAATCCCTATCGCTTCCTGGATCGCGTCGGCCAGAGCGAGCGCTGACAAGGCTTTCGCCGTCGTGTAAATGGGCCCACCGAAGAGTCCCGGCTGTTGGCCCGTCGTCACGACGATCCCCTTCTCCGCTATCACCCGCGCCAGTCGCTGCTGCGATTCCGCGCGATGAACGAGAGCGGGCGCAATTCGCTTGGCCCACTTCGCGTCGCATTCGGAGCGCACCTGCAGCGCTCGGTCACGCCACTCGTTAGGGCTGTGCGGTCGACGCGGGAACCAGTCGTCTGGCGCGCGCTCTTCCACGGCCAGCCGTGCGAGCGGGCTTCCTCCGAGCGACTCGGTGATCACGCGCGGTTCGTCCAATAGCTCTCCACGGGCTTGATCGGCGCGGTCGCGATGGGCCGCGCGGCGTGTAATCTCACCCGTGGCCATTACTTGTGGTACGGCTCGCCTTTGAGAATCGTCCCGGCGCGATACAATTGCTCCGCCAGCACAAGGCGCGACAGTTCGTGCGGCAACGTCCAGGGCGCGAGGGCGAGCAGCTGCTTTGCGCGCTGGCGCAAGTCGTCGTTCACTCCGAACGCGCCGCCAATAACGAACGCGACGTCGCGCGCCGCTTCACGCTGCTTCTGCATCCAGTCCGCGAATTCACGAGACGTGAAGCTCTTGCCGCGCTCATCGCACACAATCAGCACTGCTTCGCCGGCCGCCGCGAGCAGCCGCTCGCTTTCAGTGTCGCGCGCCGAGTCGGCGTCCTTTGCACTGGTGGCGGACTTCACTTCGCGAATATCCAGGGGCCAATAGCGCGCGGCGCGCGTTTCATACTCTGCGATGGCGGTTGCGATCGCTGCATCCCGCGGTCGCCCCACGCAAGACAGGCAGAACCGCACGCTCTGACCCTTGGCCTTTGACCTTTGGGCCTATTCGTTAGGCGTAGATGCCACGGAGTCGGTGGACAGTCGCTACACGACTTATCGACAGCATGTAGGCCGCCGTCCTCATGTTCACCTTGTGCTGTCGCGACAGCTCCAGGCAATCCTTGAAGCCGCGCACCATGATGTCGCGCAGCCGTTCGTTCACCGTGTCTTCGCTCCAGAAGTAGCCGCCCCGGTCCTGCACCCATTCGAAGTACGACACGGTTACGCCACCCGCGTTCGCCAGAATGTCTGGGATGACGAAGATGCCTTTCTCGTCGAGGATCGCGTCCGCCGCAGCCGTTGTTGGTCCGTTAGCGCCCTCGCAGATGATCTTGGCGCGAATCTTTGGCGCGTTGCGTGTAGTGATGACGTTTTCAAGCGCGGCGGGGACGAGTACGTCGACATCGAGCAGCAGCAATTCGTCGTTGGTGATGTGGTCTCCCTTGGGGTACGCTTCGAGGGTGCGGTGCTGCTTCACCCACGCGGAGGCATCGTCGACGTCGATGCCAGCTGGATTGTAAATGCCCCCTGTGCGATCACTGATCGCGACGATCTTGCAACCCTCGCGCGCGAGCAATTGCGCGGTGACCGAGCCAACATTGCCGAAGCCCTGCACAGCGATAGTCGTCCCGCGTACGCTCATTCCGAGGTGCGTGAGCGCTTCCTTGGTGACAAACATGCAGCCGCGGCCCGTTGCTTCGCGTCTCCCTAACGAGCCACCCATCTCGACGGGTTTGCCCGTCACCACCGCGGTCACCGTATGACGCACGTGCATGGAGTACGTGTCCATGATCCACGCCATGACGCGTTCGTTCGTGTTCACGTCCGGCGCCGGCACATCGCTGTCGGGGCCTAACGTGGAAATGATGCCTGACGTGTAGCGTCGCGTGAGACGCTCCAGCTCGCCCACGCTCATGCGCAGCGGATCGCAGATCACGCCACCTTTGGCGCCGCCGAAGGGCACGTTCACGACCGCGCACTTCCACGTCATCCACGCGGCCAGCGCCGTGACTTCGTCCAAGGAAACCTGCATGTCGAAGCGGATGCCGCCCTTCGCTGGGCCTCGCGACGTGTTGTACAACACGCGGATGCCGGTGAAGACCTCGATCTCGCCGCTGTCCATCATGATCGGGCACGCGACGATGATCTGCTTCTCGGGTTTTCTCAGGACCTTGTACAAGCCAGGCTCCAGGTCCAGCAGCTCCGCCGCGCGGTCGAAGCGCGACATCATCGCCTCGAACGGGTTCTCTTCAGGAGTTGTGAGGAACCGGTCTTTGTCCGGCTGAACGATGCTGTGAGTAGGAAGTCTGAGGTCGGTGGCCATGAGAGGAAGTGCAGCCGAACAACGTCGGCTTTATGGGCGGTAGGAGTGACGCAAGTCTAACAGGCGGGCGAGCATACGCTCTAGTTCAGACTCCCCCTCTTCGACGTCTAGGCGCTGAGAAACATACCACAGGCTGGGGGCTTGGCGAGGCCAACGCGGGCCAAGCTTTACGGCGTCTTTCAACGTACAGACGACTACGTCGAAGCCGGCGGCACTGGCGGCCAGGGAGGCTGCGTCGCCGACCGTATAGGCGTGATGATCCCCATAGGCACGTCGTTCGACAGCGCCGCCGTACGCGGCAAGCTGCTCGAAGAACGCGTCCGGATCGCCGATACCTGCAATGGCGAGAAGGCGCTGCCCACGCAGGCTCTCGATGGACCGCTCGTCGCCGGACTCCCAGGCAACGAGCGCGAGTGGCTTCAGCGCAATCTGGAGCAACGCGAGCTTTGGGAACGTACGCTGCACGCGCTCTCTTACGCGCTGCGCGATATCGAGCGACACGGCCTTTCGCGTGATCACCGCGCAGTGCGCTCGGGCAAGACTCGCTACCGGCTCGCGCAGTGGACCGGCCGGCAAGAGACGCTCGGCGTTTCTGTCCGCGCTGAGGACAACCATGTCCAGGTCGCGCCGGACGCGGCGATGCTGAAAGGCGTCATCCAGAACGGCCACGTCACACCCGCGGCCCGCGGCCGACTGGACGCCGCGTACTCGGTCAGCATCGGCGATGACGGGAACGTTAGGCGCGAGGACCGCGTGCGCACGCGACTCGTCATCGCCCACACCGCGCATAACGAGCGCCGGCTTGGCCCCTGCGGTTTTGAGGCGCAGCGCCAGGTACGCCGCGAGTGGCGTTTTTCCTGTTCCCCCGACGCTCAGGTTGCCGACGCTCAGCACTGGGATCGTCGACGCCGTACTGTGAAACACTCCGGCGTCGTACAGCGCATTGCGCGCTCGCACGACGGTACCAAACGCCAGGCTCAACGGCGTAAGAGCTGCCCGGCCTAACGCCGCACCGGCACCTGCGCCGTACCAAATGCGATCCGCCAGCGACGAATCAGCCATCGACCGATGCCAGCGCCTCGAATGTTGACGCGAGCCGCTCCGTTTCAGCGTCGACGTTTCCCCCTTTTTCTTTGCTTGGCACTTCGTGCGGATCGCCGTAGCGAATCGTGACGTGCGCGAACGGCTTTGGAATCATGAAGCGGTCCCACGTCCTGAGCCGCCATGCGCGCGAGGCTCGTACGTCGATTGGAATGATCGGCGCGTTGGCGCGTTGCGCCGCGTAAACGACGCCAGGAGCGATCGAGCGCGCAGGACCGCGCGGGCCGTCGGGCGTAATGGCAACGTCGATCCCCTGCTCCAGCTGGCGATCGATTTCGACAAGCGCCCGCGCCCCGCCGCGCGACGTCGATCCGCGCACGGTGCGGTAGCCTAACGCTTCACATATTCGTGCGATGATCTCACCGTCGGCGTGCTGGCTGACGAGCACAGCGACGCCTTCATCGCGGTGCTGCCAGAGCAGCGGAAGCATCTGCGCGTGCCAGAACGCGAATATCACGGGCTGCCGCGCTCGGCGACGCTCGCGGAACCCCCGCTGATTGATCGCGGAAACTCGCCAGGTTCTCGCGAGCGTGCGGACCAGAACGGGACCGAGCCGAGCCGCCCAACGGATGCGACGCTGCTTCTTCTGCTCGCGCTCGTCGCTCACGCGGGCACCAGTTCGTTCGCGAGCTCGGCGACGCGCGTTGCCGCGCCTGGGCTGCCTAACTGCGCGCGCACAGCACGCAGCGAGTCGAGCATCGCCGACCGCGCGGGAGATTCTCGCTCCAGCAATGGCTGCAGCGCTGCCGCCATCGTATCGGCGCGCATCTCTCCCTGCACGAACTCCGGCGCGATTTCCTTCCCCGCTACGACATTTACGAGGCCGATGTGCGGAATGCGTACCACGCGGCGAGCCAGCGCGTACGTTAGGCGCGACGTGCGATACGCGATGATCAGCGGGCAGCCCGCGACAGCCGCCTCGAGCGTTACCGTGCCGCTCTTGCACAGGGCCGCGTCCGCGGCGCGCAGCACGGTCTGCGACTGGTTCGGCACCTGCGGATATGGGCAGCGCGACCTGTCGATTGTCATGCCTGGCGCCACGCTGACAACCACGCGCAAACCGGGTACCGATTGCTGCAGGCGTCGCGCCGTCTCAACGAACGCGCTCAAATGGCGCTCGATCTCTTGCCTGCGGGAGCCCGGGAACATCGCGAGCACCTGATCCTCTGGCTTGAAACCCAACGCTTCACGCGCCGCATCGCGTCCAGGCGATTCCGCGGCGTGATCGAGCAGCGGGTGGCCGACGAACGTGGCGTCGACGCCGGCACCGCGCAGCAGCGGCCCTTCGAACGGAAGGATGACGGCGGCCTTCGTAATCAATTGCGCGAGACGCGGCAGACGATCGGCACCCCACGCCCACACTTGCGGCGTGATGTAGTACAGCACCGGTACGCCCGCGGCGCGTGCGACGCGCGCCAGGCGCATGTTGAAGCCCGGATAGTCGATCAGCACGACGAGCGCGACCGATCCGCTCCGCAGACGATCGCCTAACGACTTGAGGAGGCGGTAGTGATGCGGAATCTGCCGCAGCACTTCGACGAAGCCCATCACGGCCAGCGTATCCGTCCGCTCGAGCAGCTTTACACCGGCCCGTTCCATCGCGGCCCCACCGACGCCGACGAGAGCGAGATCTGAACGCAACGTCCGAAGTGCGCCGGCAAATCCCGCTGCGTGCAGGTCGCCCGACGCTTCCCCGGCGACGATGAGCACTTCGCGCACGGCGTTGCGCTCAGGCGTTAGGTCACGCGCGAGTCCGTCGCCAACGCCCCACCGGCCAGGGCCGGCAGCGAGCGCTCGATCTCGCGCACGATGCGAAGCGCAACGTCCAGCGCTTCTCTTCCATCTTCACCGCTCACGACGACTGGCGCCTCGCCTCGAACAGCGGCAGCAAAGCTCTCGAACTCCAGCCGGAGCGGCTCGGCTTCAGGCGCGCTGAGCGCGATGCGCTCGACAAAGGCATCGACAGCGAGTGGACCGCGCGCCAGTTCAGCGAGATCGACGCCCTTGCGAAGGCGGTAATACACGCCCTGGCCAGTGGCCAGATCGAGTGACATGTACCCGCTCGCTTGAAAGATCCGCAGCTTGCGAGTGCGCTCCACAGACACGCGGCTTGCCGTGATATTCGCGACCGCACCCGACGCAAACGTTAGGCGCGCGTTGGCGATGTCGACGAAAGGACTCAGGACGGGCACGCCGACCGCCGCCAAATCGGCGACATGTCCTCCGACCAGCGTCAGGATCAGGTCGATGTCATGAATCATGAGATCGAGCACGACCGCGACATCAGCGCCGCGCGGACTGAACGGCGCCAGACGATCGCACACGACGAAGCGCGGCGCCTCGATGTACGGCACGGCCGCGCGGATCGCGCGATTGAAGCGCTCGACGTGTCCAGTTTGAATGAGAGCGCCGGATACCGCAGCCGTTGCCAGCAGGTCGTCCGCTTCATCCAACGTCGCCGTGAACGGCTTCTCGATCAGGACGTGCTTCCCCTGTTCCAGTGCATTCTTCGCGACGGCGTGATGCGCCGGCGTCGGCACGACGATCGTCACAGCATCGCATTCGCGAAGCAGCGCGTCCATGTCTGCGTGGTGCCGCACTTTGAGCTCGTTGCTCACCTGCGCCGCGCGTTCAGGACTCATGTCATGGAATCCCACGAAGCGCACGCCCTCGAGCGCGCTCAGCAGTCGCACGTGATGGTAGCCTAACGCGCCGGCGCCAATGACGCCGATGCGAGGCTCGGCTGCTGCCGATCTCACATCACCACGCCGCGCCCGCTCTCACCCAAAAAGCGAACGAAGTGGTCCACTTCCGGGAACTGCTTGAGCTCCGCGTGAGCGCGCTCCAGCGCCTGCGAGACATTGAGCTCGGATCGAAAGAAGAGGCGGTACGCCCGCTTCAGCTCGCGTACCACTTCTTCAGGGAAACCGGCGCGCTGTAGCCCGATCGAGTTGAGGCCGTAGAGTTTGATCGGATTGCCGACGGCCTTCAGGAAAGGTGGAACATCCTTCTGCACGCGTGAGCAGCCGCCCACAAACGCAAAGCGGCCGATCTTCACGAACTGGTGCACCGCAACAAGCCCAGACAGTATCGCACGATCCTCGATCGTCACGTGGCCGGCGACCTGCGTGCCGTTGGAGATGATCACGCCGTCGCCCACGTGGCAGTCGTGAGCGAGATGCACATACGTCATCAGGAAGCAGTGACTTCCCACGCTCGTCTTGCCTGACTCGGCGGTGCCGCGGTTGATCGTGCTGTACTCTCGTATTCGTGTCCCTTCCCCGATCTCCACCCAAGTCTCCTCACCCTGGAACTTGAGATCCTGCGGATCGCCGCCGATGACCGAGCCGACCCCGATGCTCACGTTAGGCGCGAGCCGCACGTTACGCTCGAGGATAGAGCGCGGCTCCAGAATGCAGCCGTCGCCCACGACGCAGTGTTCACCGACGATCGCGTACGGCCCGACCTGCACGTTCGCGCCTAACTCCGCCGAGGAGTCGATGAGCGCCGTCGGATGAATGATCGTCGTCGCGGTCATTTGTCGCGCAGCATAGCCACCATTTCCCCGGCCTCCGCGACCACTTCACCATCGACTTTGGCGATGCCGCGCATCTTGCACACGATGCCGCGCACCTGCACGACCTCGAGCTCGAATCGCAATTGATCGCCGGGTTTTACAGGCTTGCGCCACTTCACACCGTCGAGCGACACGAAATAGACAACCTTATTCTCGGGAACTTCGATCGATCCCATTAACAGCATGCCGCCAACTTGCGCCATCGCTTCGATGATGAGCACTCCCGGCATGATCGGATGCCCAGGGAAATGTCCGTCGAAGAACGGCTCGTTGATCGTAACGTTCTTGAGCCCCACCACGCGCTGCCCAGGCTCGAGCTCGACGATTCGATCGACAAGCAGGAACGGATAGCGGTGTGGGATGACCTTCATGATTTCTTCGATGCCGAGCACACACGTCTCCTTGGTCGCCTGACGTAGCAGCGCACGCACCAGTTTGATTGTCCCGCGATGACTCGGACGATGCGCGACGATGCGGGCCCGGATGCGGCCGCCGGCGAGCGCAAGGTCCCCAACACAGTCCAGCGTCTTGTGCCTAACGAATTCATCCGGCCAGCGCAGCGCACCAACGCCTTCGGCCACACCGTCGCCGTTCGAGTCCAGCACGATCGCGTTTTCGACTGAGCCACCGCGGATCAGTCCAGCAGCGCGCAGCTGATCCAGTTCGTCGGTAAAGCCGAACGTGCGTGCGTCGGCGAGGTCGCGCGCGAACGTATCGGGACCGACGTCGACAGTGCATCGCTGTCTGCCGATGAGTGGATGCGGAAAATCGATTGTGACATCGAGCGCCAACGAGCGCGCCGGATGCGCCTCATACCAGGAGTCACCGTCGTCAATCCGCAGCGGCCTGCTCAAAGACAGCACAGTGGGACGCAGCAGCGCTGTAGTCGACGCGCGCGGACCGTTTGCCGCGACGACGCCAGCACTGCGCAGGGCGCGAAAGAATGGGCCCGCACTGCCATCCAGCGCCGGCGGCTCCGGGCCGTCCATCTCGATGCGGATGTCGTCGATTTCAGCGGCAGAAACCGCCGCGAGGACGTGCTCGACGGTGTGCACGGCATCGTCGCCGTCGCCAAGCTGCGTGCGACGCTCCACCTCACGCGCGTTCTCGATCGTCGCGCGCATCGGTCGTTGACTCGGCCGGTCGGCGCGCACGAATACGACGCCGTCGCCAGCCCGCGCCGGATGAAACGTTAGGCGACACGCCCGCCCGAGGTGCAACCCGACCCCCTCGAGTGAGACCGCACCGCCGATCGTCAGGCGGCCGCTCGCTCCCTCGCAGGGCGGCGGCGCGCTGCTGCCGCTGTTCACAAACCGTGGTCCTTGAGCAGCTTCTCGATGCGCTTCATGAGCGTGGACAGCTTGAACAACGCGGCGCTCGCGCGCAATGACTCCGAGTGCTTCCGCGCCGGGTATCCTGACCATGTTTCGCCGGCCGGTACATCGCCGAAGACTCCAGCCTGCGCGCCGAGACGCGCGCCGTCGCCGACTGCGAGGTGCCCGCTCAGGCCTGCCTGACCAGCGATGATGCAGCCGTCGCCAACCCAGGTGGACCCTGCGAGGCCCACCTGCGCCATGATGAGCGAGAGTTTCCCGATACGGCAGTTGTGCCCGATCTGGACCAGGTTATCGATCTTCGTTCCAGCCCCGACGACCGTGTCGTCGATGCTGCCGCGATCGATTGTCGTATTCGCACCGATCTCGACGTCGTTCGAGATGATGCAGCGTCCGACGTGCGGAATCTTCTCGTGAACTCCCTCTCGGAAGACATAGCCGAATCCGTCGCTGCCGATGCGCGAGCCGCTGTGGACGATGACGCGCTCGCCTAACGTGGAACCGCTATAGATCGTCACGTGCGGATAGAGGTGCGAGCGCGCGCCGATTTGCGCGCCCGCGCCGACGACGCTGTGCGCCTCGACTTGTGCCTCATCGCCAATCACCGCCCCTTCACCGATCACCACGAACGGTCCGAGGTATACAGCTCTGCCGATACGGGCGCCGTGTCCGATGCGAACTGTTGGATCGATCCCGCTTGCCAGCGACGCGGGCCTGTACAGCCGCGGCAGAACCGCGAGCATGGCTTCCTGCGGCTTCCCCACGACGATACGCGCCGCCGTCGCACCCGGCGTTTCCGCGAGCTCGGGAGACACTAGCAGAACGGGCCCGCCATCGCGCGGTTCCGTGAGGAAGCGCGCATAACGAGCATTCGCCAGGAACGTTACGTCGCCGGCCGCGGCACGATCGATCGGCGCGACGCTGCGAACTTCGGCGCTGCCGTCTCCACGCAATTCGCCGCCAACCAGGGCCGCAACGTCGGCAGCGGTGAGAGTGCTGGCACCCTCACCGCTGCTCGTCGTGCCGTTAGGCTCGCCCAAGATCATTGCGCGGGCGGCTTCCGCACACCTGCGGGAGCCGGCCGACCTGCTGCTCCAGCTTTCGAGCTGTCTAGTTTCGTCGGCCCACCTACCGCGACGGGCTTGAGCCGGCCAATGACGCGTTCGGTGATGTCCAGGTTCTTGTCGTACGCGACGACGGTACCCGCGCCGGCGGACAGGTCGAAGATGACGGCGTATCCGTCTTCGGCTCTGATCTCGTCAAGCACCTTGCGCACCTGATCGAGGATCGGCTGGACGAGCTCAGCTTCACGCGCCTGCGCCTGCTGCTGCAGCTTCTGCGTGCGTTCCTGATACTCGGCCTGTTTGTCTCGGATTTCCTTCTGGCGCTTGTCCTTGTCAGCCTGAGCGAGCGACGGTTCCGCTTTTTGATACGCGGCAATCATCGCATTCAGCGAGTCGCTCATCGACTTGACCTGCGCTTCGAAGGGCGCGGTCTCCCGCTGGAATAGGGCTTCGGCCTCGCGACGACTCGGCGCGCGGTCCATGATGACGCGCGAGTCGACAAAGGCAACTTTTGCGGTCGCCGCCGGGGCGCCCGCCTGCGCGGCCGCGACAAGCGCGACGGCGACAAGAGTGGCGCCGGCCACAGCGACGCTACGCATTACGTGCACTTTCATGAGGGCTCCTAGAAGAGCTGTCCAAGTCTAAAGTGGGTCTTCCAGCCAGGATTCGGCCGACCCAGCGCATCTACTCGATCAAACCCGTACGCGATGTCGATTCCTAACGGGCCCAGCGGCGTCACCGTTGATACCCCAAAACCCGCTCCCCGGAATAGCCGTGTCGGGTCGAACTCTCGTGCTCGGCGATAAACGTTGCCGGCGTCGTAAAACGCGTTGGCGTAGAGCGACTGATTGACGCGGAACCCGATCTCTGCCGTCGTCACCAGGAACGCCTTGCCGAACGATTCACGCCGCGCACTAAAGGTACTTGTACCTGCAAGATAGCCACGCGGCGTGATGGAGAACTCATCGTAACCGCGCAGCATTTCGGTGTACTGCACCCCACCGACAGCGAACTCCTGGAATGCGAAAAACGGACCTGTATTTCCAGCGACGGCTCCCGCCCTCGCCGTGAGGCCTACTGTCAGCGTCATGGGTTGTTGACCAGGCCGCCCGCCGCCGAAAGAAGCCAATGGGGCGTATGCGCGAGACTCCGTCGTGTAGCGCTGGAAGGAGTACGCGCCGCCTAACGGGCCGCCATTGAACTGTGCCGTGAACGACTGAATGCCGCCACCCACTGCGAATGGCAGGCCGATGCGCGTATCGTGCGTTACTGACGCCCCGACGTTGGAACGGAACGAGAAGCCGCTGCCGAATTCGCTGCGCTCCTCGCCCGTTAGGCCGCCGCGCCCCAGTCGCACTCCTTCGGCGCCGTACGTGAGTTGGATGCGTGTGTAATTCGAGCCGGCCACCGGAAATCCAACGCCAATCGTCGCTCCGGTCTGCTGAAAGCGCCCGAGATCTCCGATGATGAAGCGCGTCAGCTGGTGGTACGCACTGATGCTTCCAGAGATGAGCGACTCACGCACGCGAGGATCGAAGTACTGCAGGTTGAAGTTGTTGATGTAGCGGCCGAACTGCCATTGCAGTGAGCCGCGCTTGCATCGGCCGAACAAGTTCGGCTGATCGAAGCCGATGAATCCGCCGACGCCGTATCCTTGGCCCATCGAAGCGCCGAAGTTCACGTTGCCGGTTCGCTTTTCCTTGACGCGAAAAACGATATCGATGTCCCCCTGCTCGTTCGCGGCGCGCGTGTCGGGGAACGGCAGCGGCGCTTCGAAGAAGCCAAGGTTGGAAATCGACTGATAGCTCCGGATCATCGCTTCCTGATTGAACACTTGACCCGGGATGAGAGTCATCGCATCGCGAATGCAGCTTTCCGTCGTGTAGTCGTTGCCGAGGATCTCGATGCGGTTGATGATCGCCGGCGACTTTTCGTCGATGTCCCAGCGCAAGTCCACAACCGGAACCGAGTCAACCGTCTTGCGTCGTTCGACGACGGGCCGCACGGTTGCGTAGATGTACCCTTCATTGCTGTACGCCGTGCGCAGCCGATCGGTCGCCGACTGCCACTCGCTCTGATCGAAGATCCCCTCGGGCGTGCGCGAGCGCCGGCGCAGGAAGTCGGTCACGCGACTCGTTAGGGTCCGCGTCTCCTTGTCGAAGGGATAGAACTGCGTGATCTCCTCGGATGAGAAGCGGCGATTTCCGTTCACTTCAAACGAGCCGATCTTGTAGCGCGGACCTTCTTCGACGTTGAGATCGACCAGCGCCTTTCCACGATCGCGGTCGATGAGCAGCGTGTCTTTCGTTATACGGAAGTCGATGAACCCGCGACGCGCATACAGTGCCGGGATGCGCTCGGCCAAGTCCGCGGCGTACTTCTCGTCGTCGAATTCGCCCTTGCGCCACCACCAGAAGCCCTCAGGCTTGATCTGCATCGAGCGCGCGACTTCGGCGTCTTTGACCGCGCGATTTCCTTCGACTTGAATGCCCGAAACGGCGAGTCGATTCCCTTCGTCGATCTTGAACGTTAGGCGTGCCGTGTGGTCCACCAGCGTCGTCTCTGCCTGCACGCGCGCCAGGTAGAAGCCGTTCTTTTCGTAAAGCGAATCGACGCGCTGAATGCCGCGCGTAACAGCGGCGGGATCGAGCGGCTTAGCGAATTCGAGTCCCAGATGATCGCGGACCGAGCGCTCCGAGATCTTCTTCGCGCCGACGATGGTGGCGTCTGTCAGAAGCGGTCGCTCGGCCACATCGACAACCAGCGCGACCTTGTTGTTCGTGCCGATCTCGCATCCAATGGTGACTTGATTGAATTGCCCCGTCGCGTACAGCGCTTTGATAGCTCGGCCGACGATCTTGGCGTTGATCTGAGTCCCAGCAATCAGCCCGGCTTCAGCTCGGATCGTCGGTTCGTCGACGCGCGTGTTGCCGCGCACAACGACAGTGTCAGCGACCGCGCAGGAGGATTGGCCGCCAGGCTCTTGGGCCATGGCGACAGTCGAGACTGCGCTCAGCGAGAGCGCGAGAGAAATTCGGCGAAACATCGCCGCAAATATACACAAACAGAGCGGCCGGGTTCACGGGAACCCGGCCGCAAGTCACATACTTACCTACGGTTACGCGCCTACAACCGCCGTTCTAGGCCTTTGGCGCGCTCGCCGGGACCCGGAACTCGAGCTTCAACCCGTCCGGCGCCACCTCGACGTCGATTTCGTCACCCTTCGAGAAATCGCCAACGAGGATCTTTTCTGACAACGGATCTTCGATGTAGCGCTGGATCGCCCGCTTGAGCGGTCGCGCTCCGTACTGCTCATCGAATCCGTGCCTCGTGAGGAAGTCGGTCGCGTTGTCGCTCAACTTCAGCGTCAGCTCCTCGTCGGTCAGCCGCTTCTGCACGTCTTTGAGCAGGATCGAGACGATCTGCGCGATGTGCTCGCGGTCGAGCGGGTGGAACACAATCACGTCATCGAGCCGGTTCAGGAACTCCGGATTAAAGACGTGGTTCAGCTCCTCCTTCACCTTTTCCGCCATGCGCTCGAACGAAGTCTTCGCGTCTGGCGATGAGAAGCCGAGCGCCTTGTTCTTGGAGATGTCCCGCGCGCCGACATTCGACGTCATGATGACGACGGTGTTCTTGAAGTCGATTTCGCGGCCGTAGTTGTCCGTGAGGTGTCCTTCGTCCAGCACCTGCAGCAGGATGTTGAACACATCCGGGTGCGCCTTCTCGATTTCGTCGAGCAGCACGACGCTATACGGTTTGCGCCTAACGGCTTTCGTCAGCGTGCCGGAGTCTTCGTAGCCGACGTAGCCCGGCGGTGCGCCAATGAGTCGCGACACGGAGAACTTCTCCATGTACTCGCTCATGTCTACGCGAATGAGCGCGGACGGATCGGCGAACAGGAATTTCGCGAGTGCGCGCGCCAGCTCGGTCTTTCCGACGCCCGTTGGGCCGCAGAAGACGAACGAACCGATCGGGCGCTTGGGATCCTTGAGCCCAGCGCGACTGCGGCGGATCGAGCGCGACAGCGCGCGAATCGCTTCTTCCTGTGCAACCACCGACTGATGGATCTCTTCTTCCATTCTGAGCAAGCGCGAGCTCTCGGCTTCCTGCAAGCGCGTCACAGGAATGCCGGTCCAGCGGCTGACGATGAAGGAGATGTCGTCCTCATCGAGCACTGGCCGGTAAGACTGACGATGCTTCTCCCACTCGTCCTGCTTCTTGCGAATCTCTCCTTGCAGCTCGCGTTCTTTATCTCGTAAGGCGGCCGCGCGCTCGAAGTTTTGGTCGCGTACCGCGGACTCTTTGTCGCCGTTGATTTTCTCGAGCGAATCCTTGAGCTGCGCGACTTCCGGCGGCGGAACTTGAGCCGCGAGTCGTGCGCGCGCACCAGCTTCGTCGATCACGTCGATCGCCTTGTCAGGTAGGAAACGATCGGTGATGTAGCGCTCGGAGAGTTTGGCAGCGGCAGTCAGCGCGTCATCCGGAATCGTGACGCGGTGATGCTCTTCGTACTTGGGCCGCAGGCCTTTGAGAATCTCGAACGTTTCATCAACCGTGGGCGGATCGACGATGACAGTCTGGAACCGACGCTCCAACGCGCCGTCTTTCTCGATGTACTTGCGATACTCGTTAAGCGTCGACGCACCGACGCACTGCAACTCGCCACGTGCAAGCGCCGGCTTGAGCATGTTACTCGCGTCGATGGCGCCTTCAGCAGCGCCTGCTCCCACGAGCGTGTGCAGCTCGTCAATGAACAGGATGATGTTCTTGTTCTGCGCGATCTCGTTCATGACGGCCTTGAGCCGCTCTTCGAACTGACCGCGATATTTGGTTCCCGCGATCACGGCGGCCATATCGAGCGCCAGCACGCGATGATCGCGCAGGGAGTCGGGGCACTCGCCGTTGGCAATGAGCTGTGCCAGGCCTTCGACGATCGCCGTTTTACCGACGCCCGGTTCGCCGATGAGCACCGGATTGTTCTTCTTGCGCCGCGTTAGGACTTCCATGACGCGCTCGATTTCCTTGGCGCGTCCGATCGTTGGATCGAGCTGGCCGTCCCCCGCGAGCTGCGTGAGATCGCGGCAGAAGTGATCGAGCGCCGGCGTCTTGGATTTCTTTTCGCCCTTTGTCGGCGCCGGCTGCGCCGCGCCTGTCCCCTGCTGTGCGGTGGGAGCGTTGCCAGCCTGCCCTTGCGGCATCTCGGTGCCTAACAAGCGCAGCGTCTCGGCGCGCGCGGCATCCAGCGCCACCCCGACTTCGGTGAGCACCTGCGCCGCGATTCCCTTTTCCTCGCGCAACAAGCCTAACAGGAGATGTTCGGTCCCGACGTAGCTGTGGCTCAATTCGCGCGCTTCGGCCATCGCGAGCTCCAGGACCTTCTTGGCGCGCGACGTATACGGCAGATCGTTGCCCGATGCGGGAGCCGCTTTTCCTTTCTTGACAGTCTCCTCGATCTTCTGCTGCACATCCTCGAGGTCGACGTTGAGGTTTTGCAACACGGCGGCAGCCACACCTTCTCCCTCTCGGATGAGGCCGAGCAGGATGTGCTCCGTGCCGACGTACTCGTGATGAAGGCGCTGCGCCTCCTCACGGGCCATCTGGAGAACTTTGCGAACTCGCTCGGTGAAGTTGTAGCCGTTCATGCGTCCCTCAGCTCGATTCCGGTTGTCTCGTTAGGCCTACGTGCTCGCTTCACTTGCCAGAACTTCTCGCACGTAGCGCGCTCGCGCGACGCCCGCCTCGCTTTCAGTCAGTGCGCGTCCCTCGACATACGCGAGGTGCGCTGACTGACAAAAAATCAGGAGCTTGTTGAGGGTATATACACTGAGTCCACTGATCAGTTTCAGTCCGACCGCGAGCCTGACGCCGCTCAAATAGTTCATTGCTTCGTCGAACGTCAGACTACGCGCAAATCGCAATGTACCGTACGCACGCCACAACTTGTCTTCAATAATATATCCCGCGTCGCGAACGAGCACACGCCGCGCTTCGTGCTCGCTATGAATCACCGTGCGCACCACCTTGTTCAGATGATCCGCCAGTTCTTCTTCCGACTGACCGAGCGTCGTCTGATTCGAGATCTGAAAATAATTGCCGACCACCTCGCTCCCTTCGCCATACAGGCCGCGATACGTAAGACCCATCGACTGCAGTCCCGTCAGCACCTTCCCGATCTCCTTCGTCAGCACCAGCCCCGGAAGATGAATGAGCACCGAAGCGCGCATTCCCGTCCCGGTATTCGTCGGACACGCAGTGAGAAAACCGAACTCCGACGAGTACGCGTAAGGCACCTTGGCGCCTAACTCGGCGTCGAAGCGCATAACGGCATCGAGCGCCGACTGAATCGCCAAACCCGATCGCACCGCTTGCAATCGCAGATGATCCTCTTCGTTCACCATCATCCCGACGCGCTCCGCCACGAACAGCGCCGCACCACCGCGAACTGCATGACGCGGGTCCAGCCCTGCAAGTTCACGACTCACAAGGTGCCGTTCGTGCAACACCTGCCGATCCTGGACCGGCATGTCATCCACGCGCAGCAGCACGCCGCGTTGTAACGAAGGCACGCGCTGAGCCGCGTCGCGGACCTGCGCAAGTACGCGGAGCCGCTCACCTTCGCGCGACCGGCCGGCGAACGCATACCCCTCGATGTTTCTCGCTAGGCGGATCCGCGTCGATAAAACGAGATCCGCATGCTCGCCTGACGCGTCGAGCCAGGCCAAACCACCGTCTGGGATGAGGGCGATGTCCAGCATCACTCATCCATCCCTTTGATCTGATCGCGCAGCGTTGCCGCGCTCTCGAATTCTTCGTTGTCGATCGCTCGGCGCAGCCGATCACGCAGCTCGTTCAGCGTTGCCTCGCGTCCCGCGACCGGCGCTGGCGCGACATAGGTGCGCCCAACGTGACGGCCATTGCCGTGCACACGCCGCAGCAGCTCGCGCAGGCTCGTCTCGAAGGTGTCATAACAGCGCGCGCAGCCGAGTCGTCCCGTGCTGCGGAAATCGCGCAGAGTCATCGAGCAGAAGGGACAGCGCAGCGATTCGCCTTGAGCGACGCTTACTTGCATGTGCACGGATTGCAGCACTTCGCCGACGAGATGCTTGCTCGTCGACGGCGTCACAGTCGTCTCGATGCCGCGTTCAGACGCGCACTTCTCGCACAGGCGAAGCAGCGTCATTTCGCTCTTCTCCATGTGCGTCACGTTGACCACAGCATCGCGTTCCTTGCAAACGTCGCAAAGCATCAGATCACCGCGCCTTGCAGCTCTGTTTCCGTGAGCCGCCCATCCTCTAACAGCAAGACTCGATTCGCTCGGGATGCGAGCGACCGACTATGAGTTACGACTACCATCCCTACTTCCAGATCACGCACAAGTTCGGCCAGCAGGTCGTGCAGCCTTTCCGCGTTGGCATGGTCCAGATTGCCCGAAGGCTCATCGGCCAGCAAGACAGTTGGGTCAGTGACGAGGGCCCGGGCGACCGCTGTCCGCTGCTGCTCGCCGCCGGAAAGCTGCGACGGGCGATTGTGCATCCGCGCGCTTAGTCCAACGCGCGCAAGGAGTTCCGCCGCTCTGCCACGGGCATCTGGCTCCGGCAGACCACCGATTCTGAGCGGCATCATCACGTTTTCGAGCGCCGAGAACTCGCGCAACAAGTGATGGAACTGGAACACAAAGCCCACCTTCCGATTGCGGATCACTGCCAGCTCTTCGTCGCTCCGGTCCTGGAGCGACTCGCTGTCGATCAGGACGATCCCTTTTGTCGGACGGTCAAGCGCGCCGAGCACATGTAACAGCGTGCTCTTTCCCGAACCGCTGGCACCGACGATCGCCGTCATGCTCGCGCGAGAGACCTGCAAGTTCACGCCGCTCAGCACGGGGATGATGCCGCCGTCGCCACCGCGAAACGTCTTGAAGACGTCGCGTGCTTCTACGACAGACATCGTAGGCTCCGCTGCCTAACCAGAACGATCGCCCTATTCATGCCGAATCGCCTCGATAGGATACAATTTCGCGGCCTGCTGCGCCGGATATAAAGTGGCCACCGCAGCGATCGCGATACTCAGGAGTACGGTCAGCATAACGTCAGAGATTTCTGTCTGCACCGGAAGATGATCGATGAAATAGATTTCCGGATTCAAGCGGATGAACTTGTACTTGCCTAGCGCGAGCGACACTGCGATGCCGAGCACAAGGCCGGCGACGGTTCCCACGGTCCCGATCACCAGCCCCTGCGTGAGAAAGACCCTGCGAATGGAGCGCGCGGTCATCCCCATAGCTTTGAGAATTCCAATCTCCTTGGTCTTGTCCGCGACAAGCATCGTTAGGTTGCTCACGATGTTGAACGCCGCCACGATGATAATGAGAAGCAGGATGACCGCCATGCCTAACTTCTCGAGCTTGAGCGCCTGGAAGAGCGTGGAATTCTGCTCCTGCCAGTCGACGCTGCGGTACTGAAAGCCGAACGTCTCGTCCAGTCGGCTCGCCACGCGCGACGCGTCCCAGCGGTCGCGAGTCTTCACCTCGATGCCGGTCACGTCAGCGCCAAGCCCGGCCAACTCCTGCGCGACGGGGAGCGCGACATACACATAGGCGTTGTCATACTCGTACAGACCGGAATCGAAGATGCCAGTGACTTCGAGCCGTACAGCCTTCGGAATCGGCATACCCGTCGCTGCGTTGACATTGCTTCGCGACGAGCCCAGGGTGTAGATGTACACCGAGTCATTGACGTAGGCCTGCAGGCGATCGGCGAGCAATCTGCCTAACACCACCCCGCGTGTTTGCCCGTCGCTGCTCGCAAAACGAAAGTCGCCGCTCGTTGCGTGCTGACGGATAGTCGTGACATCATCGTCGCCGCGCACACCGGGCTCGATGCCCGCGATGTACGTGCCTGACGTGTACTCGCGACCCGCCGTTATCACACCTTGCGTGAGAACGAAGGGCGCCGCGGCAACCACTCCGTCCACGTCCTGTACGCGCTTGAGAATCGTGCGCCAGTCCGTCATCCGCAGACCCTCGCCGTAAGGCAGCACGCGAATGTCTGGACTGCCGACGAGAATCTTCTCGCGCAGATCACGCTGTAGTCCCGTGATCACGCCCATAACGAGAACGAGCGCGCTCACGCCGACGATGACGCCGCCGATCGCGATGAGCGAAATGAACGACAACAAGCGCGACCCGCGTCGACTCCGCAGGTAGCGCCATGCGATCGCTAGTTCGAGACCCTTCATGACTCTGGCCTCATTGTCGGAAAGAGTATTACGTCGCGAATGTGCGCCGTGCCGGTCAAGTACATGAACAGGCGATCAATCCCTATACCACAACCCCCGGTCGGCGGCAGACCGTACTCCATCGCTCGCAGATAGTCGTCGTCCACGCCGGGAGCTTCTTCATCTCCTGACGCGCGCAACGCCGCCTGTGCTTCAAAGCGCGAACGCTGATCGATCGGATCGTTCAGTTCGCTAAACGCGTTGGCGAGCTCGGTCCCGCGCGAAAACAGCTCGAACCGCTCCGTCAGCCGCGGATTGCCGCGCTTTGTCTTCGCCAGCGGCGACAATTCCACGGGGTAATCGACCACGAAAGTGGGCGACGAGAGCTCCGATTCCACGAGGGCTTGAAACATCTCATCCAACAGCTTGGGGCGGCTAAGCTTCGCTACGTCGTGAACCCCCACGCGCGCAGCCAAGTTCCTGAGTTCCGCATCATCCAAAATCAACGGATCCTTCCCGATCGCACGCTCCAGCGAGGGTAGCCACTCGATCACCGGGAACGGAGGCGTGATCTCGGGCACGCGCGGCTGAAGCTGCTCGACGCCGCGCACCGCGCTGGCCGCGCTCACGAGCAGCGACTCGACTATGCGCATGATGTCGCTGTAGTCGGCGTACGCCTGATAGAACTCCAGCATCGTGAATTCCGGATTATGGGTCCGGTCGATGCCTTCGTTGCGGAAGTCGTGCCCGAACTCATAGACCTTTTCCAGGCCGCCGACGATGAGCCGCTTGAGATACAGCTCGTCCGCGATTCTCAGAAAGAGCGGCATGTCCAGCGTCGCGTGGTGCGTGACGAAAGGCTTGGCGCTCGCGCCGCCGTACAGCGGCTGCAGCACCGGCGTCTCTACTTCGAGGTAGCCTAACGCATCGAGGTTCGCTCGCATCGCCGTGACCATTCGCGTCCGTGCGATGAAGAGCGCCCGCACGTCCGGATGCACAGCCAGATCTGCATAACGTTGTCGCGAACGCAGCTCCCCATCCGAAAACGCCGAGTGCCTAACCACTTCCCCGTCAACGACCTCTTCCTTGCCGAACGGAAGCGGTCGCAGAGATTTTGCGAGCAGCTCCACACGCTGCACGCGCACCGTGATCTCGCCCGTCCGCGTGCGGAACAACGGACCGCTCACTCCAATCACATCGCCGATGTCATAGAGATCGAGCTGCGCGAACACATCGTCGCCCAGCTCGTCGCGCCGGAAATACAGTTGAATACGACCGTCGGAATCGGCGAGATGCGCGAAGACCGTCTTGCCGTGCGGGCGCCACGCCACGATGCGTCCAGCCAGCTGAACGACCGGGCCCTGCTCCACGCCTTCCGGCAACCGCTCGAGCGCCTGTTTGGTCGTATGCGTCCGTTCGAAGCGATACGCGAACGGCGCGACACCTAACGCTTCCAGCGCGGCGAGCTTCTCTCGCCGAGCGCGCAAGACGAAATTCAGCTCGTCGCTCACGCCGCGACCTCCGCGGCCCCGAATCGCTTGAGATACGCCTCGATGAACGGGTCGATGCCGCCATCCATGACCTTCTGCACATCCGGGATCTTGAGCTCCGTGCGGTGGTCGTTGACCATCGTGTACGGCTGAAACACGTAGCTGCGGATCTGGCTGCCGAACGTGTTGTCGGCCTTGGTGGCGTCCAACGCCGCTTTCTGCGCGGCGCGCTTATCGCTCTCGAGTTGATACAGGCGGTTCTTCAACATCTTCATCGCGACAGCCTTGTTCTTGAATTGCGAGCGCTCCTGCTGCGAAGCAACGACGATCCCGCTTGGAATGTGCGTTAGGCGCACCGCCGAGCTGGTCTTGTTCACGTGCTGTCCGCCGGCGCCGCTCGCGCGAAAGACGTCCATGCGGATGTCTTCTTCGCGCAGATCGATGTTGATCTCCTCGTTCACGACGGGATACACGAACACCGATGCGAAGCTCGTATGGCGCCGAGCGTTCGCGTCGAACGGCGAGATCCTAACAAGCCGGTGGACACCGGTCTCCGGGCGCAAAAAGCCGAAAGCGTATAGGCCCTTTATTTCCAGCACAGCGCCCTTGATCCCTGCTTCTTCGCCTTCGCTCAGGTCCAGCGTCTCGACCTGATAGCCACGACGCTCGGCCCAGCGCGTGTACATGCGCATTAGCATCTCGGCCCAGTCCATCGCTTCGGTGCCGCCCGCTCCGGCCGCGATTTCCACTTGCGCGTCGCGAAAATCGTCACGACCGCGCATGAGCGCGCGTAACTCGAATGATTGAAGACTCTCTTCGGTCGCTTGAATCTCTGCGACCAGCTCGGCGATCAGTGGCTCGTCAGGGTCGGCCTTCAATAGCTCGTCGAGCTCTCGCGCGCTCGCGGCCCGCGCGACGAGTTGGTCGTACGGCTCGACCCATGTTTTGAGCACCTTGACCTGTTGCACGACGTCGCGCGCTGCTTCCTGATCCGACCAGAATGCGCCGTCGGCCATGCGCAACTCCAAGCTCGCGAGCGACTCGCGCTTGCGATCGATGTCAAAGGTACCTCCGCAGCTCCGTTAGGCGTTCATCGAACGCCGTCAGGGCGCGAGATCGGTCGAAGTCGGCCATGCGCGCAGTCTCCAGAATACGAAGCGAGCCGAATCAATGGGGTCAGACTCCACTGATGTTCGGCCCTTAACTAGGCATCTGCAATCAAATGGAGTCTGACCCCATCGATTGGGCCTAGCGATTGATGGAGAGAAAGCTAGTCGCGCGAGCGACTTACGACTACGGCCGCCCTAGAAGAGCTTCTTGCCGCCGGCGAGCACCTCGTTGAGCGCATCTTGAAAATGCGACGTCGACTCCGCGAACTCACGACCGACCTGCTCGCTGTATTCCTCGTAGCTCTTCTTGATCTCTTCGCGGAATAGCTGCTTCAACGTTCCATCGCGCAATCCCTCGTCTCGCTTGCGCGGATGATACGCGATCATGTCCGACACGAGCGCGCGCGCTAAACGTCGCGCCTTCTGATTCGGATCGTTCGCCAGAAATGGATTGATCGGACGCCGCGCCGGTGGAGCTTCTGCCGGCCGTGGATATGTCACCGGGGCGACCGGCGCAGCTGGCGTCGCGGCGCGCGGAGGCGGCGCGGTCGTTACGGGCTTGGGCGGCGCTGGCAGCTCGACTCGATCCGCAGCAGGAGCGCTCTGCGCGGCGACCCTCGGGCGTTCCGGCGCGGCGACGGGTGCCGGTCGTTCGATCACCGCGGGCGCGGGTGCCGGTGACGCCTCGTGCACGGCTGGCCGTGGCGCCGCTATCGGCGCAGGCGCAGCGGCAGGCGCCGGCACGGCGGCAGGCGCCGCCGCACGCGCGGGCTCGGGCTGCCTAACGAACGCACCGCCTACCGTGGAGCTGAAATCGTCCGACCACCTAACGCTCGCCCCAACAGGGATGATCCCGCCGCAGACGGCGCAGCGCGCGCGCAGATTCACGCCAACGACTTTGGCGGGATCCACGCGAAAAACAGAGCGGCACTCAGGACACGAGACGTTCATGACTCGTCAACGATACTGATCTGGTGCGCACCGCGCGCCGGGGTGGTCCCTTCCGGCGGCGTCGGATCCTGCCGTCTGTCGATCGTGAAAACGGAGCCGGGGAGCGTCTTCGCATACCCCTTCATCTCGGTTGCGAGCTGACTCACGTGCGCGGGCGATATGAATTTGCGTCGCTCATTCGTCACAACGCCAATAGATAGCGTCATGAGCGGCACTCGGTGCAATTGGCCTCGCCGGTCCTTTCCAAAGAAGTATCCCGCACGACGATCCTGCTCAGAATATTGGTATGGGATCAACTCGTCGAACAACTCGACGACCGTACTGCACGTGCCCTGAACGTCAGGCGCCGACACAACGAAAATGAAGTCGTCGCCGCCAATGTGTCCCACAAAGCCGCGTTCGCCGAGCATTCCTTTTACAACATCGTGCAGCATCATGGCGAGGAGGCGGATCACACGATCGCCATCCCCAAAGCTGTAGCGATCGTTGTACTCCTTGAAGTGATCCAGGTCCGCGTAGCACACGGCAAACGTCTCGTTCTCCGCGATGCGCCGAGCCACTTCGTCATCGATCGCGATCGTCCCCGGTAGCCGCGTGGAGGGATGCACATTCACGTCGCGATCCGAACGGCGCAGCATAACGGCCAGTCGGCGCCAGACCTGAGGCTGCGGAGCGTCGATGTGCAACACTTCATCGGCACCGCTCTCGAATGCGGCGTCCACGGCCTCTTCGCCCTCGACGCATAGCATCACGGTCGGCACGATCGAGGTGTACGAATCGCGCTTGAGACGGCGACACAAATCATGCGCGTTCGCGCTGTATAGGCACGCGTCGATGATCGCAACTCGCGGCCGAGAGCGAAGGGCGAGCGCAATGAGCTTGTCGGCGGCGTTCGCTCGCTCGACACGCAAGCCGGCTTCTACAAGCCACGCCGCGACGGCGCGTGGCAGCGCGACGCTGTCATGCGCGTAGACGATAGCGTACGGCTGCTTTCGCAGATCCAGAAACGGCTCGGCGACTAGGAGTGAAGTTTTACGCGAGGTCTGTGTCGTAAGCTATTGCTATTTTGCCTCTTACGACAAAGCTTGCGAAGGACCGCAAGTGCTCCGCTTACGCTAAGGACGACTGGCTTTCGCTCCGGTGACAGCGCACCGTCCTGAGACCAAAGCCACAACTATCTGATTGGTATCTCGCCACGAATGAGCAGCCCGCGTCCCTCTCCTGCTGTGCGCGCGCGCAGGCGCACGCTCACGAGCGCGTCGACTCCACTGAGCGCGTGATTCGCGATGATGACACTCAGGTTCGCGAGAGCGTCTCGATAGGCCTCGTTGCTTCGACGAATGGTTCGGCGAAACTCGTCGTACTGCAGCTGTGCATCTCGCCAAGACCAGCGCAACTCAGGCTTCACGGCGCGACTGATATAGAAGTTTTCAGCAAGGCGCCACTCGCGGGAGTCGCGCGGCGGTGTGACACCAACGTCTCGCCAGAACGTTTTGCGCGCGAGCAGCCACATGCGCCCGTTGAATGTCGTTGTATCGGGCTCGGGATCTAGCTCACCGCCAAGCACAGCGTCGAAGGCGCCGCTCTCTACGAAGTGCTCCATCGACTCGTAGTACTCGAAGGTACCGTGTCCGCTTACGCTGCCAAACGGTGCACGCGCGACGTTGGCCGCGAGTGTGCGATAGCGGTCGCGCTCGCGTCGTGCCTCACGCGAGTGCTGCACGTAACGCGTCAGGAAAAACGCCTCGGCAGCCGCGTACGGCGCAAAGCGTTGTTGCCGCAGCATCGCCTGTCCCAAACCCGGGACGATCAGCGAGCTGGCGACAGCCCAACCAGAAGGTTTGATCGCCGCCGAGGGAGCAACGCGAGACGTTAGGGTCACCGCCGCGGAGTCAGCGGCTTGCTCGATGCGGCCGACGCCAACGCGGCGTGCCGATTGCCCCTCCGCCACAATGCTACACGTTAGGCAGCAAGCAAAGAAGGTTATGGCGCTGCGCATCAGAACAGAAAGCGGACGGAAAGGTGCGTGGGCGCCTGGCCGGCGTCTGCCGAAAGCCCGGCGGTGATGCGGCCGATGTCCACAACGAATCGGCGCAGAGCGAACCCGAGTCCCACTGTAGGTCCGCCGCCTTCAGTCGCTTGGCTGCGTGCAATGTACCCGGCACGCAAGAATGCACGTCGCTGGATGCCGACCTCGGAACCGATGCGCGCGCGCGGACGGCTGGGCGTCAAGTCATCACTGAGGTCCAGCGCGATGCGCACCTCGATCTGGTCGCTGTATCGCTTGGGGAGCCGCGGGCGATACTCCACGCCCGCCTCGACGCGCGTCGGGAGCTCGTCGGACTGCTCCGCGTCATTCACTTGCAGCTGGATCCCGAGGTTGCGCACAACCACACCCAGCGTGATGGGCAGCGCGGGGCCAAGCTCGTATTGCGCACCGACGTCGAGCGCGCTTGTCGACGCTTGCAGGGAGACACAGGCTCCAGTGCAGTCGACGCGGAACTGTACGACTTTGTAGGTGACGCCGGCCGTCCCGCGTCCGAGCTGGGTGGCGAAACTAGCGGCGAACACAACCTGCCTCGGCAGCAAGGTGCCTAACGCGCCAGTCGAGTCGACGCGCGGCTCCTGTTCGCCGAGATCCAGCACGCTCGCCGCGATTCCGACGACGCCGAACTCGCGCCACGGAATCACGACATTGAGCGCGTCGCCGGTTCCGTTGAGACTCTGCGAGTGGTGAATCGCCGCTTCACGTTGCGGGCGACCCGAGAGACCGGCTGGATTCCACCAGACGCTCTCGCTCGATCCGCGGATCGTCGTCGTCGCCAGCCCCATTCCAACGGCGCGGGCGCCTGTCGGCAACAGGAGGAAGAGCGCGCCTTCGGTCGCCGTGCCGCGCTGCGCCTCAGCCGGCGACGACGTGGCCCCACTGAGGAGGACTGCCACCCCCAGCAGGAAAGTCGACCAACATCGCTCGCGCGTTAGGCGGCCGCGGCCGCGCATGCTCGCGTGGGCGTCAGAATTGCGCCGCCTCGTCCAGCAACAGAATCGGAATGCCGTCGCGAATTTCGAAGCGCAGACGGCAGCGATGGCAGATGAGCGCTGATTCGTTTTCGCGGTATTCCAGCTCTCCCTTGCAGCGAGGGCACGCTAGCACGGCGAGCAAGTCCTGTGATAAGGGCATCTCTGCTAATCCTCGTGATGCAAGAGTCCGAGGCGCTCGAGCGCGACGCGGTCGCGGCGCCAATTGGGCAATACCTTCACCCAAAGATCGAGATAAACGGCGGCGCCGAGGAGCGCTTCGATGCGTTCCCGCGCCGTGCGGCCGATCTCGCGAATGCGCGAACCGCGCGCCCCCACGACGATGCGCTTTTGGCTCTCGCGTTCGACGTAGATGACGGCCCGAATGTACACCGGCTGCTCGCCCTCGCGGAACTCTTCCACGATGCACGCGACGCTGTGTGGAACCTCTTCCTCGAGCTGGTTCAGCGCGGCTTCGCGCACGTGCTCCGCGGCCAGGTAGCGAAGCGAGTGAGTGGAGACGTCGTCTTCCGGATAGAGAAAGGGGCTCTCGGGGAGGAGACCATTGATCCTCTCGACCAGCGCCTCGAGGCCAGCGCCGGTGAGGGCACTCACGCCGAACGCGTCCGGTCTCGTGCCTAACAATTCAGCCGCGCGAAGCTCGTTGACGAGGTCGATCTTCGTGAAGGCTGTGACAATGGCTGCGCTGGGAGCCTTTTGGAGGTTGGCCTCTTCGACCAGTGACCCGTGGCGCGCCGTCGTGCTGTCGAGGAGATGGAGAACGACATCGGCGTCCGCGATCGCGGCGAGGCTGTGGGCGCGCATGCTTTCGTGCAGGACGTCGTGTGGGGTCATGAGGCCGGGCGTATCGTGTAGAACCATCTGCACTACGTGATGCGTAACAATGCCCACAACACGCGTGCGGGTGGATTGGGCCTTCGGGCTCGTGAC
Source organism: Gemmatimonadaceae bacterium (assembly GCA_036003845.1). Lineage (GTDB taxonomy): Bacteria > Gemmatimonadota > Gemmatimonadetes > Gemmatimonadales > Gemmatimonadaceae > DASYRX01. The sequence goes on from DASYRX010000057.1 coordinate 56,959, forward strand.
GCTGACGTGCTCGCCAACGAGGCGATTCATGAGGGTGGATTTGCCGACGTTAGGCTTGCCAACGACGGCCACGAAGCCAGCACGGGTCATGTCACAGTTGCTGGCTCGGCGGGGTCCATTAAGAGCGTCGACTGCGGCATGGGTTAAGAACTGCAACTTCGTTAAAGGGTGCCCATTGCGCGAGCGTAAAGGTCGTCAACCACGTGAGAGGTCAAACCGCTTAACGCGGTTGACGACCTTAACGCCCGCGGCATAGGCACTGTTTGACGCTTTTGTTTCTTAACTGGTGCCGCTGTCGACGCTCTTGAGACTCACCCAAACGATAAATCAGGGTGGAAATGGAAACGCCGCCCGTTAGGCGGCGTTTCAATGAGGTGCCGGCGACGGCCTACTCTCCCGCGCCCTCTCGAGCGGAGTACCATCGGCGCTGTAGGGCTTAACGACCGTGTTCGGAATGGGAACGGGTGTGGCCCCTACGCTCTGGTCGCCAGCGAAAATGTGCGACAACAGATGGAAGTGAAAAACATGGGTGTGATGAATCGCGTGTGCTTTGCGAAAATAATGAGGGAGAGTCAAGCCTCACGGGCGATTAGGACCGCTACGCTCGGAACGCCTTACAGCGCTTCCACGGGCGGCCTATCGACGGAGTAGTCTTCTCCGGCCCTTTAGGGGGATTACTCCCCGGGAGAGTTCATCTTGGAGGGCGCTTCCCACTTAGATGCTTTCAGCGGTTATCGCCACCGATCATCGCTACCCGGCGGTGCAGCTGGCGCTACAGCCGGGACACGAGCGGATCGTCCGACTCGGTCCTCTCGTACTAGAGTCCGCACTCCTCAACTCTCCAACGCCCACAGCGGATACAGACCGAACTGTCTCACGACGTTCTGAACCCAGCTCATGTACCACTTTAACCGGCGAACAGCCGGACCCTTGGGACCTTCTCCAGCCCCAGGATGTGATAAGCCGACATCGAGGTGCCAAACCGCGCCGTCGCTGTGAACGCTCGGGCGCGATAAGCCTGTTATCCCCAGCGTACCTTTTATCCGTTGAGCGATAGCCGAGCCACTACGGGCTACCGGATCACTACGGCCCACTTTCGTGGCGGTTCGACTCGTCAGTCTCACCGTCAGGCTCCCTTCTGCCGTTGCACTCTATAAGCGCGATGACCGACCGCGCTGAGGGAACCTTCGCGCGCCTCCGTTACTCTTTCGGAGGCGACCGCCCCAGTCAAACTGCCCATCTGCCACGGTCCCATCCAAGGTTTGCTTGGATTGGTGAGGACGTCGCATCAGCCAGGGTGGTATTTCACTGTTGCCTCCCCCTGAGCTAGCGCCCAGGGATCAACGGCTCCCACCTATGCTACACAGTCTAAGGCAACGTCCAATGACAAACTGCAGTAAAGGTGCATGGGGTCTTTTTGTCCTGCTGCGGGAAATCGGAATCCTCACCGATACTGCCATTTCGCCGAGCACGTGGTCGAGACAGTACTCAAGTCGTTACGCCATTCGTGCAGGTCGGAACTTACCCGACAAGGAATTTCGCTACCTTAGGACCGTTATAGTTACGGCCGCCGTTTACCGGGGCTTCGGCTCAAAGCTTCGCCTTGCGGCTAACCTCTCCCCTTAACCTTCCGGCACCGGGCAGGCGTCAGTGCGTATACGGCGCCTTACGCGGCTTTGCACGCACCTGTGTTTTTGCTAAACAGTCGCTTGAGTCGATTCTCTGCGACCATGGGAAGCTGCGCGGTATGCCTGACCTCCCACGGCATCCCTTCTTCCGAAGTTACGGGATCATTATGCCGAGTTCCTTGACCACGTTTCACTCGTGCACCTAAGGCTCCTCGCCTCGCCCACCTGTGTCGGTTTACGGTACGGACGTCGAACTGCTCCTCGTTAGGCTTTTCTCGCGTGTTGACTCCAGGCGACTCGTTCAGGTGTTGCCACCATCCCTCGCGCTCCCGTCTCGGGTTGCCCCTACACGGTTGGACGGCCCTCCACGTGGCCGCTCGCCCTTCGTTCCACGGTCCCCTAACGATTCATCACAGTTCGGCGGGGCAGGAATTTTGGCCTGCTGTCCATCGGCTACGCCTCTGGGGCCTCGCCTTAGGGTCCGCCTCACCCTGCGCTGATTGCCATGGCGCAGGAATCCTTGGGCTTTCGGTGTGCGGGGTTTTCACCCGCATTTGCGCGTACTCAGTCCGGCATCCTCACTTCCGGTAGCTCCAGGAGTGGTTTCCACCCTCCCTTCACAGCGTCCGGAACGCTCTCCTACCCCTGCTACTTGCGTAGCAAGGCCAAGCTTCGGCGGCACACTTAATCCCGACCATTCTCGGCGCAATCACGCTGGACTGGTGAGCTATTACGCACTCTTTCAAGGAATGGCTGCTTCTAAGCCAACCTCCCAGTTGTCAACGCACGATCACATCCTTCGCTATACTCAGTGTGCACTTTGGGGCCTTAGCTGTGGCTCTGGGTTCTTTCCCTCTCGCCGCTGGACATTATCGCTCAGCGACTGCCTCCCGAGGTCCATTCGAGCGGTATTCGGAGTTTGGTTGGGGTTGGTACCAGCTTCGCCGGCCCGCGCCCATCCAGTAGCTCTACCCCCGTCGAAAAAGCCTCGAGGCTCTACCTCAATAGATTTCGGAGAGAACCAGCTATCTCCAGGCTTGATTGGTCTTTCACCCCTACCCACAAGTCATCCCAACGGTTTTCAACCCGTACGGGTCCGGGCCTCCACTGAGTGTTACCCCAGCTTCACCCTGCTCATGGGTAGATCGCCCTGGCTTCGGGTCTACCCCCAGACACTGTGTCGCCCTCGTTACAGGACTCGCTTTCGCTGCGACTCCGCTGGAAACCAGCTTAGCCTCGCGTCTGAGGAGTAACTCGCCGGATCATAATGCAAAAGGCACGCAGTCAGCCGTACACGAGGTTGCCCCCGTGCCAGCCTCCTACCGCTTGTAGGCAAATCGTTTCAGGATCTTTTTCACTCCCCGCACTGGGGTGCTTTTCACCTGTCCCTCACGGTACTCGTCCACTATCGGTCACACGGGAGTCTTTAGCCTTGGAGGGTGGTCCCCCCAGCTTCGCGCCCGACTTCTCGTAACGGGCGGTACTCAGGAACTCCACCACCATGAGTGCATCGTCGTCGGCTACCGGGCTTTCACCGTCTCTGGCGCGCCATTCCAGGCGACTTCCCCTGACTTCACTCACAGCTCCTGTGGGTCCTACAACCCCGCGGTCACAAGGACCACGGTTTGGGCTGGATCCGTTTCGCTCGCCGCTACTCCGGACATCTCGGTTGATTTCTCTTCCTCCAGGTACTGAGATGTTTCAGTTCCCTGGGTTCGCTTCACTGCCAAAGCAGTGATGACTGGGCTCGCGCCCAGCCGGGTTGCCCCATTCGGCCATCTCGGGATCACCGCGTGTGTGCCACTCCCCCGAGCTTCTCGCAGCTTACCACGGCCTTCCTCGCCTCCGTGTGCCCAGGCATCCCCCACATGCCTTCTCTCGCTTGACTACATAAGTCACGTCGCCAAGCAGAACTACGCGCATTGTCGTACGAGTGATGTTTCTTGCGAAACGATCATCTCAAATAAGGATTCATCAATCCCACGATCTACCATTCATCCGTTGTCAAACAGCAATGACCCTCATGGCGTGAGCCAAGGGGTCAACAATCGAGAGTGGATGGACAGAATGTGTCGAGACGAAGCGACTACGTGAGCCTTTCCGCCCTCGGTGAGGAGGGCTTACTCGGATCCGTTAAGGAGGTGATCCAGCCGCAGGGTCCCCTACGGCTACCTTGTTACGACTTCGCCCCAGTCACCGACTTGACCTTAGACGGCTGCCCCCTTGCGGTTGGCCCACCGGTTTCGGGTCCCTCCGGCTTCCATGGCGTGACGGGCGG
>DASYRX010000058.1:0-7639 GCA_036003845.1 Gemmatimonadaceae bacterium
GATGAATGCGGTGAGAATGAGAGGACGGATGAGCATGTCGCGGCAGTAGTCTAAGAAAAAACAAGGAGCTTGGGTCCCGAATGTCGAGTGCCGAGTCTCGAGGACGGTCGGGGTGCCAATTTCCAGCTCTTCACCCAGTTCTTTTGGACGAGTGCGGGGAAGAGCGTTGCTGATGCACCCCACGCGTCCTGAGCACTCGGCGCTCGAAACCCGCAACCCAAAGCTCCATGTTTTTTCCCCTTGGTCCACTCCGGATGCTCATCCGCCGGCTCGTCAGTCTCATCGCGCCCCTCCTCGCCTCATCTGCGCTGGGCTTCGCACAGCCCGCGAGCACTCGGCCGAACATTCTGTTCATTCTCACCGACGACCTGGACGTGGAGTCGGCGAACCACATGCCGCGGCTGAAGGCGCTCATCGCCGATCAGGGAATCACCTTCACTTCATTCTTCATCACAGAACCGATCTGCTGCCCGTCGCGCGCGTCGATTCTCACTGGCCAGTATCCGCACAACCATCAGATTCTGTTCAACGTTCCCCCGTTAGGCGGTTTTGTGAAGTTCCGTGAGCGCGGCGGCGAAACGTCGACGATCGCGACGTGGCTCAAAGGGGCCGGCTATCGTACCGCTCTCTTTGGCAAGTACATGAACGGCTATCCGGCGAATACGCCGCAACATGTGCCGCCTGGCTGGGCTGCCTGGCACGGCACGTTCGACAACGAGAATTACTTCAACTATCGCGTGAATGAAGACGGGACCGTTCGCCAATACGGCGATCGGCCGGAAGACTACGAGACCGATGTGAACGCGGCGAAGATCGTCCGCTTTCTCGAAGAAGCGGAGTCGCGTGACTCGGAACCGTGGTTCATCTACTTCGCGCCGTACGCTCCGCACGGCGACCCGCGTCTCGGACTCGGGCAGGAAGGGCCGGCGCTGCCAGCGCCACGACACCGCGCCGCGTTCCCGAACGCAATCGCACCGCGCACGCCCGGTTTCAACGAAGAAGATGTCAGCGACAAGCCGCCTAACATGAGGCGGGCGCGCCTCACGCCCGGCCAGGCAGCCGTGTTAGATCAACTCTATCGCGAACGGCTACGTTCGCTGCTGGCCGTCGACGAAGCCATCGATCGCTTCGTGCGCACGCTCACGCGCCTAGGCGAGCTGCCTAACACGTACATCATCTTCACGTCGGACAACGGCTATCACCTGGGCCAGCACCGATTCATGTCCGGCAAGTTCACGATATACGAAGAGGACATTCGCGTGCCGGCCTTCGTGCGCGGGCCCGGCGTGCCGACGAAGGAGCGTCGCGACGACTTCGCGCTCAACATCGATTGGGCTCCCACGTTCGCGGAGCTCGCGGGCGCAAACGTGCCTGAGACTGTCGACGGCCGCTCGCTGGTGCCACTGCTGAACCGAGCCGCGGTGAAGGATTGGCGGCAGGACTTTCTCGTCGAGATCTATCGCCCATCTGGTGACATCGAACGCGCGCTGCGCACGCGAACGCAAACCTACGCCGAGCACTCGCGCGGCCCGAGAGAGCTGTATGACCTGCGCGCCGACCCGTATCAGCTGCGCAATCTCTTCACTGGCGACAGCGCGGGCGTGGCCGCGCTTTCTCGGCGCCTCAAAGAGATCGCAGAGTGCGTGGGGCGGAGTTGCCGCTTCTAGCCTAACGCTCCTCCAGTAGGTGCCCCACCATTCCCACAGGTTCCCCCTTCGTGATGGCCGGCGTGCCGACGATATACAGCACAACTCCAGTCATCGGCGAACGCACGACGGCGATTTCGTTGCCGAAATAGTCAGTCAGCCGTCCGAGCGGCGTCCCTTTCTGCACCGTCTCGCCTCGCTGCACGAGCGCGTGCCAGGTGCCACTCTCAGGACTCGTTAGGACCTCGCTGCGGTCGATCCACAGCGGATGCTCCACGTACTCCTTCGGCCCCGGTAGCATGTCGAGGTGTCGCAGGAGTCGCATGACGCTCCTGTAGTTGCGCGCGATCATCTCCTCGTCAGGCACGCCGAGATAGCCGACCTCTGTGGTAATCGCTGGCTTGCCGCGAAGGTTGGCCGTGTTCGTCGTGTATACGGAGGCCGCTGGGTCTTTGGGCCGGCCCGTGTCGATGATGATGTGGTCGTTGCCCCACGCGAGCGCCATCAGCTTCGCGAGTGAGTCGACACGCTTGTCGACGCGCAGATCGCTCCAGTACGTATATGGACGCAGCGATTCATTGCCGTCCCCCGCGTGCATGTCCACGAGATAATCGGCCTTGTCGATGATCTGCGAGGTGACCGCGTACGCAATGCGCTCGGTCACTGTTCCGTTAGGCTTTCCCGGATACACCCGATTGAGGTTCTTCTGGTCCCACGGATTGCGATAGATGGTGCGGTGCACGAACGAGGGCATGTTCGCGACGTGCACGAGGATCAGCGTCCCGCGGAGATCATTCGCCGCGTCGATGGTCTGCCGCACGCGCTGTAGCGCCATGATCGGTGCCACCTCCGAGCCGTGCGTTCCGGCAACGAGAGCGAGAGTCGGTCCTGGTTGCCGCCCGCGCAGAATCGAGATCGGCACACGCGTCGCTGAATCGACGCCGGCCGGAATGTCGATGTACCCTGAGGCCTTCTCGCCCGCACGTGCAGTGAGGGAACCAATCGTCAGGGCCTGGATTGTGAGAAGCAAACCTGGGAGCATCGGAGACCTCTGTATGAGCATGAGTAGATCGGCCTGTAATAGCCGAGGCCGCCATTAACCTTGCAATAAGCTTCGCGCCCTACAATATGGATGTCTATCGCCACGACGTCTCCTTTCGCTACCACAAGGCTCTTTCACCTAACGAGGCTCGTTATGCACCGAATCGCACTTGCGACAGCTGCCGTGTTGTTCGTGGCCTGCCAACCAAAGACTCCGGATGTCTCGAAAGCCGATTCCGCCGCACCGGCAGCCACCGGACCGGCCGTCGGCTCGACGGAGTGGAAGATCGCGACGTATACGAGCGCCGCACCGCCGGCAATCAGCGCCAATGCGACAGTGCTCGATTGGAATGACTCGCTCAAAGCCCCCGGCACCGAGCTGCGGAAGGGCACGAATGGCTGGACGTGTATGCCACTGATGCCGCCGCCCGCCGGAGGCTATACCACGCCGGTGCAAACGGCCGCGATGTGCGCCGATGCACAGGTCGTGCTGTGGGCACAGGGGTACATGACAAAGACCAAGCCCAAGAACACGATGATCGGCATCGCGTACATGCTCCACGGCGACATGGGTTCGAGCAATACCGATGCATATGGCATGACACAGACGGCTGACAACGACTGGGTCGTCTCAGGTCCGCACATCATGATATTCCCTGCCGATCCTAACAGGATCAAGAATGTCCCGACAGATCATAGCAAGGGCGAGCCGTATCAGATGTGGAAAGGGACACCCTACGCGCACATCATGGTTCCAACGCCCGGCCTGACGATGATGCACTAAGGCTGGTCTCGCACGCCGCTCAGCGACGCCGGCTCGCCCACATGGCGAGCCGGCGCTGTTATTTCCACACCTCGCCTAACAAGCGGACCCAGTTGCCTCCGATGATCTTTTCGATACGAGCGGCGCCATGTCCGGCAGCGGCGAGGCGATCCGCCACCTGCTCGAGGCGCCGTGGCGTGTTGAAGTCCGGCACGTAGGGGAATGTGTTTTCGTCTTCGCCGGGCGCGGAAATGCCGCGCGCACGCCGCGACCTGATCGTCTCTGCGACGAGTTGGCGATACTCCGCGGTCAGTTCGAGCGGCGTGATCGAGAGGTCACTGCCGATCCCCACATGATCCTCACCGCACACGTTGATGCAGTGGGTGAGGTGTCGCAGGAAGTCATCCGCGTTAGGCTGGCCGGACGCACGCAGGAATGGCATCATGAAGATGCCGACGACACCGCCGCGTTGGGCGATCGACCGTAGAATGTCGTCAGGCTTGTTCCGCGGCACGTTGTTCACGGCTGTAGCACCCGTGTGAGTCGCGGCGATCGGGACGCGCGAGGCCGCGATTGCCTGGCGCGTCGTCTCCCAGCCGACGTGGCTCACGTCGATCAGCGCTCCCAGATCATTCAGCTTGGCCAGCACCTCTCGGCCGTACGGCCTGAGTCCTGCATCGTTAGGTACGAGACAGCCATCGCCAACGAGGTTGCTACTATTATATGTGAGCTGAACGATGCGCACGCCTAACCGGTGAAAGAGCTCCACACGCTCGATCTTGTCCGCGTAAGGCACCGTATCCTGAAAGCCGAAAATGACGCCGACCTTGCGCTCCTTTTTGGCGGCTCGCACATCGCCCACGCGCCAAGCTTGCCGGAATACGTTCGGATGCTGTTCGAATTCGTGATCCCACGCGGCGATGTTCTTGATCGTCAGCTCGAAGGCTTTGTCAGCGGTAGTGATCTCACTGACAGTGGAGTTGACGGCCGTTATGCCGGAGCGCGCGGCGTTTTCCACCATCACCGGCGTGAGAGGATTGTCGAACGTCCCGGGTACGTTGAACGGCCCGGCGGCTGCCAGCATGTCGATGACGATGGCGCCATCGTAGCCTGGCCACGCGTCAGGCGCTGACACCGGAGACGACGCCGCGCGTATTGTTTCGCCAAGCGGCAAACCAGCGCCGGCGAGCGCGACGAGCTTGGAAAACTCGCGCCGAGAGAGAGGAGAGTCGCTAGGCATTACGGAATGTTGTGGCCCGCTCGCGATCTCGGGAAGAGATACATTGAGGTCTGAGGTGGAGTGGCGGTACCTAACCCCTATCCCCTAGAGCCATGGAATGGTCCATCATCGGCATGAACTTTCTGTACGCTGTACTCGGTGTGGTCCTGATGTTCGTGTCGTATCGCGTGATCGATTTGCTATCACCGAAGATCGACTTCGCCGAAGAGTTGCGGAAAGGAAATCTCGCCGTTGGCGTATTCATCGCGGCGCTGTTCATAGCGATCGCGATCGTCATTGGGGGAGCGCTCAATTGACGCAAGGAGGTCTTAGGGGTTGGGGGTTAGGGGTTAGCCTAATGCTAGCGATTGCTGTAAGCGCGTGCCTAACGAGCAGCCTGCAGGCCCAGCGCAAGCCTCTGGCTGTCGATCGCTACGACGATACTTTCCGCAAATACAGCAAACGCTACTTCGGGCCGACGTTCGATTGGCGAAAGTTCAAGGCGCAGGGGCTCGCCGAGAGCAACCTCGATCCCAACGCCAAGAGCTGGGTCGGTGCGCGCGGCATCATGCAGCTGATGCCCTCCACCTACCACGAAGTGCGCACCAAGAACCCGACGATGCAGCAGATCGACGACCCCGAGTGGAACATCGCCGCCGGCATCTATTATGACCGCCAGCTGTGGCGCCTGTGGGAGAACGATTCCGTGAGCATCGATCGACTTCCGTTCACGTTCGCGAGCTACAACGCCGGCCGGTTGACGATCCTCCGCGCCCAGGACACCGCGCGCACCCACGCGCTGGACCATCGCACGTGGAAGAGCATCGAAACCGTGGCCCCGCGTCTCAGACGGTGGCGGCACAGCGAGACTCTCGATTACGTTCGGCGCATCGAGGAAAACTTCGCCAAACTCGACGATCGCGGCCGCGTGCGCGTGGATAGTACACGCCGAGTGAAGTAGCGAGGTCTCTGACCTCAGACCTCTGACCTCTGACCTACTAAGTAGTGCCCACTTTCATTTACGTAATGAAGGCGCTGACGAAGGTCGTCCCGCCTTCTCGCGTCATCCTCAACGACATTTGGCTCTCGTTCTACCACGGCGCGAAGATCGGCGTCGTCGGGCCTAACGGGGCTGGAAAGTCGTCGCTGCTGCGCATCATGGCCGGCATCGACAAAGACTTCAACGGCGAAGCCTGGTCTGCCGACGGAACGAAAGTCGGGTTCCTCCCTCAAGAACCGCAGCTCGACGCGTCGCTCGACGTGCGCGGCAATGTGGAGCTGGCTGTCAAACCGCAACGCGATCTGCTCAAGCGCTTCGAAGAGATCAACCTCGCGTTCGCCGAGCCGATGGACGACGCCGCGATGCAAAAGCTCCTTGATGAACAAGCGCGCGTTCAGGAGCGCATCGACGCGCTGGATCTTTGGAATCTCGACAACAAGATCGAAGTGGCGATGGACGCGCTGCGTCTTCCACCAGGCGACGCCGATGTCGACCGCCTCTCCGGCGGCGAGAAACGCCGCGTCGCGTTATGCAGGATCCTGCTCGAGCAACCCGACCTCTTGCTCCTCGACGAACCAACGAACCACTTGGACGCCGAAAGCGTGGCGTGGCTCGAGCACCATCTCGCCGATTATCCAGGGACCGTCGTTGCGATCACGCACGATCGCTATTTCCTGGACAACGTCGCCAAGTGGATCCTGGAGCTGGACCGCGGCTCAGGCTTCCCATACGAAGGGAACTACACCAGCTGGCTCGAACAGAAGAAGAAACGGCTCGAGACCGAGGAGAAGCAGGCGTCGGCGCGCCAACGCACACTCGAGCGTGAGCTCGACTGGGTGCGCATGTCGCCACGCGCGCGGCAAACGAAGAGCCGGGCGCGCATCCAGAAGTACGAAGAGTTGGCGAGTGAAGGGCAAGTCGAGAAAATCGTGCAGAACGAGATCATCATTCCTCCAGCGCCACGGTTAGGCAACGACGTCGTGATCGCCAACAAGCTGAAGAAGGGCTACGGCGACCGGTTGCTCTTCGACGGCATGACGTTTTCGCTTCCGCGCGGTGGGCTCGTGGGCATCATCGGGCCTAACGGAGCAGGGAAGACGACGCTCTTTCGCATCATCAACGGCACAGAGCAACCCGACGGCGGCACACTCAAACTCGGCGAAACCGTCGAGATCGCGTACGCCGATCAGTCGCGCACGCTCGACGGTAAGCGCACAGTCTGGGAAGAGATCTCCGGCGGAAACGAGTCCATAGCCGTGGGCAAACGCGAAATCAACTCGCGCGCATATGCCTCCAGCTTCGGCTTCAAGGGCGCGGACCAGCAGAAGCTCGTCGCGAACTTGTCAGGCGGCGAGCGCAATCGGCTGCACCTGGCGAAGACGCTGATGGCCGGTGGCAACCTGCTGATGCTGGACGAGCCCACCAACGACCTGGACGTGGATACGTTGCGCGCGCTCGAGGAGGCCTTGCTCGACTTCGCCGGCTGCGCGGTGATCATCACGCACGACCGTTGGTTCCTCGATCGCATCGCGACGCACATCCTCGCGTTCGAAGGCGAATCCGAGGTCGTTTGGTACGAGGGGAACTACGGCGCGTACATCGAGGATCTCAAGCGCCGCAAAGGTCCCGACGCCGATCAGCCGCACAGAATCAAGTACAAGAAGCTGGTGCGAGCCTAACGAGCTACCTCCACTCGTGCGCGCCGACGTCGTAGCCTAATCCGACGGGCGTGCTACCAGAATAGAAATCGATGGGGCCGGGGTTCACGCCAAACTGCTGCAACAGGTTGAGTCCCTTGTTTATGAGCGGCGATGTCGCTTTCAGCTTGTAGGCGCCGAGGGTCGCCAGCCGGTCCGCGTTGCCAATCGTTCCGCCGCCGCCGGCAGCGGTGAACTGCGGATCGACAGCGGATCCAATCGCGAGTCCAGCCAACATTTCCTGGCCTGTCGCTGTGCGCCACGTGCCAATGC
>DASYRX010000059.1:0-8147 GCA_036003845.1 Gemmatimonadaceae bacterium
TCCTGGGCGCTAGGTGGCTTTCTCGCCTCGTACATCGTCCTCGGTGAGGCAGGGAAGTACGCCGTTCCATCGCTTAGTTCTTGGATCGTCGTGGAGCTGAGCGTCGCCGCCGTGCAGTATACGCTCTTCGGCTTGCTGCTCGGGCAGCTGCATCGTCGCAGCCTGGCGCCTAACACCGTTCCCGCGAGAGCCTAACGATGCCGTTCGATGCCGAACTTGCCGAGAGGCTGCGCAAACGCCTTGGCAAACGCAAGGGCGTGACCGAAAAGCAGATGTTCGGGGGAATCGCGTTCCTCCTGCGCGGCAACATGTGCTGCGGTGTGCACGGCGACGAATTGATCGTGCGGCTGGACCCTGCAGAGACGCCGAGTGCACTGAAAAAGCCGCACACTCGGCCGTTCGATCTGACGGGACGCCCGATGCAGGGTTGGATTCTGGTCGGCCAGAAGGGCCTCGCGACCGAAGTAACGTTAGGCGAGTGGGTCAACACGGCGGCCGAGTACGCCGCATCGCTGCCGCCAAAGTAGTTCCAGTCCAGAATCACGCGGGGGAGGGCATCGACGGCGGGCGCGCGGACCATATTTTCGAGTCATGCGCGTCCTCCTCGCCGAAGACGACCGTCAGCTCAGGACGGCCCTAGGGCGCGGCCTGCGCGAGGCGGCATTCGCCGTCGACCAGGCGGCGACAGGCACGCAGGCGCTCGCGATGGCTCTCGAGAATGAGTACGAGCTGATCATTCTCGACATCCTGTTGCCCGGAAAAGACGGCATCGCTGTTTGTCGCGCGATCCGAAAGAAGGGCGGCCAAGTGCCGATCCTGATGCTCACTGCGCTCGATAGCGTGGAGCAGCGTATCGAAGGCCTCGATGCTGGCGCGGACGATTACCTCACGAAGCCGTTCGATTTTGGAGAGCTTCTGGCGCGCGTTCGAGCGTTGACGCGGCGGAAAGGCGAGGTGCTCGATACTCAGCTGTCAGTGGGCGACCTTGTCATTGACACGGCGCGTCACTCTGTGCGCCGCAATCGGCGCGAGATAACGCTGACGGGGAAAGAGTTCGCCTTCTTGCTGCACCTCGCACGCAACGCAGGCCGTGTCGTCAGTCGCGCCGAACTCATGTCGCATGTGTGGGATGACACCAAGGTCACGTACTCCAACATCATCGACGTGTACGCGAGTCGTCTGCGCCGCAAAATCGATGAAGGCGAGAGGGTCGCGCTCTTTTCCACTCTGCGTGGGGCCGGTTTTCTTCTCGAGGCGCCTGAGGACCGTGCCCGCGCTGCTCGCCAGACGAGGCGGCCAACCAAGCGAGCCGGGTAACGCGTGCTTCGGTGGCCGTCGTCGCTGCGTGCTCGGCTCACGCTCTGGTATTCGCTGTTTCTTGGCATTCCGCTCGTCACCTTCGCTTTCGCGAGCTACTACATCTTTGAGCGAGCTGTCGAACAAGGCACGGATCGTTTCATCGCGGACGCCCTAGTCGCGTTCTCAAATGAAATTGCCGCTGAACGGAGAGCGGCAAAGTCGCAAGAAGACGCGATACGCCGTACGGCGTACGAAGTGAGATTCCGAGATCTGTATATCGTCGTCACCGACACGGCTGGCCATCCAATCGCAGCGACGACGGGGCCGGCAGGCGACACACCAGGACCGCATTGGCCATCCGCCGCGGCGCGGGAGCGGTCGCTCGCCGAAATCGCCAGGCAGGACAAATCGATACCGTGGGCAGTGACGTTCTCTGATGGTGAGCGCAGGTATCGGCTCATCTGGCGACGCGACGACGGTCAGGGGCAGCCGTTCGGCATGGCGGGGATGTATTCGCAGGAAACCGCGGACGAAATGCTCGCGCGTATCCGCAGGTTGTTCTTCGTAGCGATACCGTTGCTTGTGCTAGCCGCGGCAACGGGTGGGTACTTGCTCGCGAAACGGAGCCTGCTGCCGGTGTCGGCGATGGCGACGCGAGCGGCGGAAATCAGCGAGACGAATCTGCAGGCGCGGCTGCCCATCGGTGGCGGAGCGGAGCTTGTGCGGCTCGGTCGTGTTTTCAACGATCTCCTCGATCGACTCGAGCGATCCTTCGAGCAACAGCGTCGCTTCATGGCGGATGCGTCGCATGAGCTACGAACACCGGTCACGATTGTACGCACCGAATCCGACGTAACGCTCTCGCGTGAGCATCGCGATGAAGCGGAGTATCGCGCGTCGACGGCGATTATCCAGGACGCCTCACGACGCCTGACGAGGATCGTCGACGATCTCTTTTTGCTGGCGCGTGCGGACTCGGGGCACCTGGTCCCGAAAATGGAAGACGTCTATCTCGAAGAGGTTGTTGCCGACGCAGCGCAAGCCGTGCGACCCGTCGCCGAGCAGCGATCTGTGCGCGTCGAGGTACGCAGTGTCGTGGAAGCGCCTTTCAGCGGCGACGCGGACTTGTTAGGCCGAGTGCTGCTCAACCTTCTGGACAATGCGATCAAACATTCGCGGCCTGGAGGCGTTGTCGAGATCGGCATGACGAATCGCAATCAGCACTATGAGATCTCTGTGGTCGATGCGGGTGAGGGTATTCCCCCGGCCATTCAGGATAAGATCTTCGAGCGCTTCTTCCGTGCCGATGTCGCGCGGGCGGCCGACGAGAATTCAACGACAAGCGGGGCCGGACTCGGCCTCGCCATCGCTCGCAAGATCGCGGAGTTACATGGCGGCCGCTTGGAGGTCGCCGAATCGCGACCGGGGCGCACTGTGTTGCGTCTCACGCTGACGCAGCAGGCGTCCTAACGAGCCGCACTGCAGAAGCATCGCCGCTGCTGCCGCGCACATGCGTTTTCGACCTCGCGCAGCATCCAAGCGGGCGCTGACAATGCGCTACTAGCGTCCGCAACAGACCGCCGGTCGGCCGCATGGACCTTGCAGCGACGATGCGTCCAGAGGGAGGAGTGATATGACGACGCGCACACGGCCTGAAGCTGTTCCAGCGGAGCTCGGTTTTTCTACGGCGAAGCAGCTCGCCTCTGCAATTCGTGCCCGTGAGCTCTCGGCCGTTGACGTTGTGGACGCGCACCTCGCGCAGATCGACAAGCTGAATAAATCGCTCAACGCAGTCGTCACTCTCGATGCGGAAGGAGCGCGACGACGCGCGAGCGAGGCGGACAAGGCTCTGGCGAAGGGTGAAGTGTTGGGCCCGCTGCACGGCGTTCCCTTCGTCCTCAAGGACGCGTTCGCTACGGCAGGGATGCGAACGACTACGGGCTTCGCGCCGCTGGACCACGTGCCTAACGAAGACAGCACTGTCGCGTTTCGCCTCAAGAGTGCCGGCGCGATTCTGCTGGGAAAATCCAACGTGGCGACGCTTCTCGCCGATTTTCAAACCAGCAATCCGATCTTCGGGCGAACGAACAACCCGTGGGATGTCGAACGCACGCCTGGCGGTTCGAGCGGTGGCGCGGCCGCGGCTGTTGCCGCGGGAATGACTCCGTTCGACGTTGGCACGGACCTCTCGGGCTCCACTCGCCTCCCGGCGCACTTCTGCGGCGTGTTCGGCCTCAAGCCGACAGAGCATCGAGTATCGTTAGGCGGCGTGGCCCCGGACCCGCACGGCTCTCCGCGCCCGGTTCGAATCATGTCCTGTGTCGGGCCGATCGCCCGGAGCGTAGATGACATTGTCCTGTTGTATCAGATCCTCGCGGGACCAGACTGGCGTGACACCGACGTGCCGCCAGTCCCCGTCGAAAGTCTGCCGCTGCCGGAGTTGAATCAGCTCCGGATCGCTGTCGCTCCGACCCTGGGGGGATTTCCTGTCGCTGCCGACGTGCGCGAGGCGGTCGAGAACCTCGCCAAGCAACTCGACTCGTTAGGTGCTATTGTCGAGGAGGCGGTCCTGCCCCAGGTCAATTTCGAGAGGGACCTCGAGAATCTCGGCGCCCTTATCGGTATGGCGACTGGCGCATTCCAGCAGGACAAGGAGCAGGCGCCGACAATACTTGCTCAGTACCTCGCGGCGCTGCACATGCGTGATCGCTCGATCGTCGCATGGGAGCAGTTCTTCGACAAGTTTGACATACTGCTATGTCCACCGGCGATGACGACGGCCTTTCCGCATTGCGAACCGGGATCGCAGCTCCGCGTCGATGGGAAAAGCGTGAGCTACTGGACGATCAGCGCACACGCAGCGCTGTTCAATTACTCCGGCAACCCGGCGCTTGTGCTGCCGTACGACGTTGACAGCGAAGGCCTCCCCGTCGGCGTACAGCTGGTGGCAAAGCGCTGGAGCGATGATCGCCTTTTGGCCATTGGGCGGGCACTTTCGCAGGTGACCAGAGAGTTCCAGCGACCACCCATCGCCTAAAACTCAACGTCCAGCAAGTTGTGTTCGGCCGTTCCGAAGTCATCTTGTTGGAACACAACCGCTGCCGCCCGCCGCCCCCACCATCCCTGCGCGGCCGGGACACCTCATGGGAGCCATCCTATGCGCCGCTCGTTTTCATTCATCGTGCTCGGTTCGTTTGCGCTGCTCCAGGTCAATCGAGCGGGCGCGCAAGCGAAGCCAACGGTCGAGCAGTTCATGAGTCCGTCCTCGCCGCTCGAATTGGTGAGCGCACACAAAGCGGATCGCGTAGCGTGGATCTCCTATGAGAAGGGGATGCGCAACGTGTATACGGCAGCAGCGCCGAGCTTCACGCCCGTTAGGCTGACTCGAAACCTCCAGGACGATGGGATCGATGTCACCGACGTTCAGATCTCGGACGACGGCACGCTCATCACGTTCGTTAGGGGATACGACCCCAATAGAGCTGGCTGGATTGCGAATCCATCGCACGATCCGGCAGGTGGTGTGCGCGCGATTTGGGCTGTGCGCTCGACGGGCGGCGCGCCATGGAAGGTCGTCGACGGGGGCGCGCCGGAGCTTTCGCCGGACGGCCGCATGGTCGCCTACGTGAAAGATGGCCAGATCTATCGCTCGTACACTCGGCCCGCCGCGACACGCGACAGCATCGACCTCGGACTCAAGCCGTACATCAAAGCGTGGGGAACGCAACGCAATCCGCGCTGGTCGCCAGACGGATCGCGTCTCGCATTTGTCACGATGCGCGGTAATCACTCCTTCATCGCTGTCTATAACGTGAACACTCGTGAAGTGAGTTACCTCACGCCGAGCGTTGACTTCGATGACGCACCGGCATGGTCGCCGGATGGGAGAGAGATCGTCTTCACGCGCCGGCCAGGCTTGCCGTTCGGCCAGCAAGGTCAGGTGAGCAGCAACAGCATCGGGAATCCGTCGGGTCCCGCGTCAGGCACCGGTGCCTCACGCGGTCCGTGCGCAAATGCGCCGATGCCTGGCCAGGGTTCCTTCGGCCAGCAGCAGCAGCAGCGACCAGCGAACGATTCGGCTCGCGCGAAGGAGCCGCCGGGATTATGCCGCGCGACTTTCACCGGCGGTCACACGCTGTCGATCATGATCGCGACCGCGAGCACCGGCGCCTCGCGCGAATTGTGGCACAACACACCTAACGATTCGGTCTTCAACGGCATCAATGTTCTGGTGTGGGCCAACGGCAGCGTGATCTTCCCGCTGGCGCCCGCGAGCGACGAGTGGGAGCGCTACTACTCGCTCAGCGTGACGACCGAGAATCCGACTCCCGTCATGCTCACGACTACGAACGGGATGATCGAGAACGCGACGAGCGCTGCGCTGTCAAAAGATGGCAGCACGCTTTTCTACTGCACGAACGCGGGAGATATCGAGCGACGGCACATCTGGGCGGTTCCGGTGAGCGGCGGCACGCCGCGACAGGTCACAACCGGGAGCGGCATCGAGACGCACCCGCAGCCGCTCGCATCGGGCAAACAGATCGCAGTGCTGTACTACGACGCGCGCACGCCGGCGTCGGTGGCCTTGGCGCCGGTGAGCGGTGGCGCCGCGCAGAAGTTCTTCCCCACGTTAGGTAAGGAGTTCCCCACCGACGCGCACGTGACGCCGGAAGTCGTGATCGTGAAATCGCCCGACGGGCTGGAGATCCACAACCAGCTCTTCCTCCCGAAGGATCTCAAGCCGGGTGAACGACGCCCTGCGCTCATCTTCGTGCACGGTGGACCGGTGCGTCAGATGCTGCCGGGCTACCACTACATGCAGTTCTATGCCTGGGCCTACGGCTACAATCAGTATCTCGCGAGCCAGGGATACGTCGTGCTTTCGGTGAACTATCGAAGCGGCGTTGGTTACGGTCGCGCTTTCCGCACGGCGCCTAACACCGGCGGCCGCGGCAACTCGGAGTATCAAGACGTGCTCGCGGCCGGGAAGTGGTTGCAGCAGCGTCATGACGTCGATCCTGCGCGAATCGGCATCTGGGGACTCTCGTATGGCGGCGTGCTCACCGCGCAGGCGCTCGCGCGCAACTCGGATCTCTTCGTTGCCGGTGTCGATATGGCCGGCGTGCATCTCTGGGGGAGCTCCCTGGACAGCGCAGCTGTTTCGTACCGCTCATCGGCGATCGGGGCGATCGATGGCTGGAAGTCGCCGGTCTTCCTCGTGCACGGCGACGACGATCGCAACGTGGACTTCGCGCAGACAGTTGGATTGGTGCAGCTACTGCGTGCGCGAAATGTGTACTACGAGCTGCAGGTGATTCCGGACGATCTGCATGAGTCGATGTTCCACCGCAATTGGATGGATACGTGGAATCGGAGCACCGCGTTCCTGCGCAAACACGTCTGGGACAAGGCGACGACCGCCACATCTTCTCAGAGCAGGTGAAGTACTCGAGATCAACGAGTTCAGTCCGGCGATGGATCAAGCAGTGCGCGGCGTCACGCTGTCGATCGCGATAGCCTCGAGTGTGATTTTGGCTGTCGGCTGCGGCGGCGAGCAGACGGCCGCCACGGGCGAGCCGCCCGAGGTGGCCGCCGTTAGGCTTTTCATTAAAGGCGAAGAGGTGACGATTCACGTACCTCTCAACCGCGGCCAGATGGAACGCCTCGAGGTACGGCTCTACGCGGCCAACGGTTCACGCATAACTGGCTTCGACGACCAGTTCCGGCTCACCTTTACATTCACACCCACTTCGCTCGGCACGGTCACCGCGGTACCCGATAAGCCTCTCTTCAAAGACATCACGCCCTCCACGAGCCCAGGCTTGCTCGGGTCCCTGACAGTGCTCGCCGAGCACGAGCAGACGATGACCAGCCGGACCTTTGGGCCCTTCGAGGTGCTCGTTCACTGAGCGTGCTGTGCACGAGCGTCGTCTGCTTCGCCGCGCTGTGCGCAGTGCCGACAGCCTCGTTCCGTGCGCAAGCACAGCATCACCGGGCGGGCGCGGATTCAGCCGCTGCACATCGCGAGCATGAGCCGTTAGGCATGGGCTCATCACGCGTGGGCTCAGGGACTGCATGGCTCCCAGATGCCGCCCCGATGCGTGCATATGATCTGTCGGCGGGGGGATGGCGGCTCATGCTGCATGGTACCGCATTCCTTCAGTACGTCAAACAGTTCGGCACGCGTGGGCAAGAATATGTGGGTAGTACGAACTGGGTGATGGCGGCAGCGAATCGCCCGTTAGGCGGCGGCGTCTTCCGGCTGCGCGGAATGTTCAGCGCCGAACCCATTACTGCACGCGACTATCCGCAACTCCTGCAAGCCGCCCAACATGATGTGAACGATGCACGTCCAGACCGGCAACACCCACATGAGCTCATTGGCGAGCTTGCGGTCCAGTACGGCCGAGAATTGACACGAAGCGTCGCCGCGGAGGTTTACGTAGGGGCAGCGGGAGAGCCGGCAATCGGGCCCGTGACCTACCTACACCGTCCCTCGGCGGCCCTCGACCCGGCAGCACCGCTCGGCTACCACGCGCAGGACATGACGCACACGACGTTCGGCATAGTAACGGTCGGGGTGTATACGCGTGCGGCGAAGCTCGAAGGGTCGATCTTCAACGGAAAGCATCCGAACGACGTCCACACCAACCTCGAGCTCAGCCAGGCACGGCTCGACTCGTACGCGGGTCGCCTAACGCTTAACCCATCGCGGTCGTGGAACGTCGCAGCCTCAGCGGCCTACATCGCAGCAGGGAACGACTCGGAGCACGCCGGGGGGCACGCATCGCACCGAATCAGCGCGTCGCTACTGCACACGCGACCACTCGCGGGCCAAAGCGAATGGT
>DASYRX010000060.1:0-10075 GCA_036003845.1 Gemmatimonadaceae bacterium
AGCATCGGTTTTGTCCGCGGCTATTAACTGTGGAACCCAACCGTTAGGTGAGCCTGTGAGCGCGAAGACGCCGGCGGAATGCCTAGCGAGAGTATCGAGGGAAACGCTCGGCGAGCCGCGATCGTTGTCCATGCGGCCGCGCGTAATGAGCGAGGAAATGTTGCCATAGCCTTCCCGAGTTTGTGCGAGAAGAACGAGGTCTGAGGTCAGAGGTCTGAGGTCTGAGGGTTCGCCCTTGCCTGCTCTGACCTCTGACCTCTGACCTCTGACCTCCAACGTGATCTCCGCACCAATAATCCCTTCTATGCCTAACTCCCGTGCGGCATGTGCAAAACGAACGGCTCCACCCAGATCATGCCGATCAGTAAGGGCGATCGCGGGATAGCCTAACTGTTGGGCGCGAGCAACGATGGCTTCCGGATCCGATGCCCCATCGAGAAGAGAAAAGGCGGAGTGGCAGTGAAGTTCGACGTACACTCTAGGGTCTGAGGTCAGAGGTCTGAGGTCAGAGCGAACTGATTTCAGTTTGCCCAACCCTGCACGAACCACTCCCCGTCGCTGCGACGATACACAACGAGCGTGGCGCCACCGGCTTCCTCGCAGCGCCAGTAGTCGCGCGCGTAGGGATCGCGCCACCAATCCCCCGCGAGACGCTCGGGCCCAACAGCATGATGGATGCGCCACACACGACTCCTCCAGCGCAGCGACTTGGGACGCTCCTGATCGCACTCCACCTGTGCCGGTTCGGCGGATTCGAGTTGACGATGCGCTAGGCCCACGACCGCCGTGTCCTGTACGGCATCAATCGGTACTTCCACTTCCAGACTCGTCTCGTCCCACTTCCCTTCCTCTTCCGGCCGATGGGAATCGCCTAACGCGGGCTGCACGATCGCGCCCAACCCCAGCTCGGCGCGCAGCCGCGCAAAGGCAGCTTCGGCGGCCGCGGGATCACGCCAGGACGTGTCGAGCAAATCGCCTTGGTCACCCGATAGCGGCGCCGTCGCCGCGATCGCAACCGTTAGGCCGCACACTGGCGCTGTAAGAACCCACTTTTCCAGCAGCAGACGGCAACGCTCGAGCAACGGCTCAACGCGCGCCAGCGGTTTGGGGAGGCGTACCTCGCGCGTCACCGTATGCGGCCGCGGATTGATGGCGCTTTTTCCCTGAGCGTCGTCGAGCGTGAGCGTGAGCGCGATCGTCGCCACCGAACGTCCGTCGGCGATGCCTTGGCGAACGAGACGTTCGAGCGCCGAGCGTAAGAGAAAGAGCAGCGGCTCCGTGCTCGTCACGCTGGGATTGAGCTCGGTGACAACCGAGCGTGGCGCTTCCATCTGAGCGAGAACAGGTCGGCGCGGATCGTCTCCGTGCGCCAGGCGCCAAGCCTGAAGACCGATCTCGCCCCAGCGTCTCTCTATGTCGTCAGCTTCGAGGCCGGCCAAAGTCCCGGCAGTCCGCAGGCCTAACGCGTAGAGCGCCTCGCGCATGTCGCTATCCATGGGGATCAGGCCGAGTGGGACCTGACGGAGGTACTCGGACTCATCATCGATCGGGGTGATCATCCAGCGAGCAGCGCCCGCCTGCCACGTTGCAGCACGCGCCGCGACGCAGGATCCCGCGATCGCCACGCGCGCCTGCGGGTGCCATTGCCGAGCGATGTGCCAGAGCGTCCGCGCGAGCTCCTGTTCCCCGCCTAACGCGTCGAGCCCGCTCACTCCGATCCACCAGAGCCCCGGAGCTCCGGAAACCGGGGTGACCTGCGGGCTCGCCGCGACGAAGGCCGCCGAGGCGCGTGTGATTTCGCGCGCGATCACTGTTTCATCCCACGGACGAGCGATCAACGCGGCGCAGCGGGCTTTTGCCTCCGTAAGGGTCATGCCGACGCGGATCCGTGAGCGTCCGGCCGCCGCCGTTGCCGCGCGCACGCGCTGCGCCTCGACCAGCACTATCGGCTCCTCGTCCCAGAACGGCTTCTTCTTCGGCTGATCGCTCGAGCCATCCTCTGGGTGTTTCGGCGCAACGCCGTTTGTATGGGAGGGTGGCGTTATGCGCGGCGATGGCTGAGGAGGAGCCGTGGGCTCCAGTGCGAACGACAGTTGGGTCGACGATTTCTCCGCGTCGATTGCGTTTCGCCACACCGCGCCGATCGGGAACCTCGGGATGCGCACACAGGCGACGCGCCAGCGGGGTTGCATATGCGATCTCCAAAACGTGGGGGCGGCCGTGCGCTCCCCCTTTTTCAACTGTGATCTGAAGTGCTGATTTTGCTGAGGCAGATGACCTAACGAGAGAGAGGTCTGAGATCTGAGGTCTGAGGTCTGAACGGTAGGTCTGAGGTCTGAGGTCTGAGGTCTGAGCGATCCGTTCGCAGCGGATTCGGGCTGTGGCGCCCAGCACTCGACCATTTCGCTCCGCTTCCCCTTCACTCAAAACCAGCAGCGCGGCATTGCGGTCGCGGGCCAGACGCTCGAGGCGGATTGCGACCGCTCTCGTTAGTGGCGGCGCGCTGTCGAGAACGACGAGCGCGAAGGCGCCGCTGCGCAACAACACATCCGCACACCACGCCGCCTTGTCTGGACTCGGCGGACGAATCGTCCAGAAACGACCGCTCTTGCCTAACGCGGCCCAGTCCCTCGGCGCCAGCGTCCGCTCGGCGTCGATGTACGCGACCCAGCGCTTGGCTTTGACGGCCTGGATCGCGATCGCCCGCACGAGCGTCGTGCTCCCACCGCCCAACGGACCGTGCAGCTCGGTGAGCCGGCCACGTGGAATCCCACCTGTCGCGAGTGCCCGATCCAGCGTTCTCGAGCCCGTCGGGATCCGCTCGGCGCTTCCCCCCGCTTCCGGGAGTGATTTGCCAGGTGCCAGGACCGTAACCGCCTTATCAGCAAGGCGTTGGCGCAGGTCAGCTAAAGCGGTCGCGGCAGCCATATAAAGGTTGCGAGATCCACCGAAATAGAGAGCAAGCGATATACCGAAGAAATACCGAAAGGTCAAGAAAATAGAAAACCGCGTGATTCGCTGCGCTAACACTCACATCTGTAAACAAAGGGGCTATACTTGGCCTACCCACCAGCACCCGGCAGGGGATTAGCACGTCCTGCGGCTCACTGAGCCAGCCCCCAATGCCCGGGCTCCCTCCTACAGAGGTCCTATTGAAGCACCATCACGCACTACCAGTTGGTGCATTTCTCCTCGTCGTGGCCGCGCTTCCGTGGCCGAACCGCGTCCAAGCTCAGGTCGAGTCGGCCGCGACTACCCTTCCTGCATCTCCTCCCGCGCGCCTCGAGCTACGAGGCTCGTCAGAGCAAGCCAAGATGTTGTTTCGTGAGGCGATTTTCGAAACGCAAAACGTCGCCGGAGCAGCGCGGATTCGTCGTGCCATCGACAGTGCGGTGAAGCTCGCCCCACAACTCACAATCGCCCGCGTGTATCAGGCGTTCACTGGACCGGGGACCGCTGAAGTGCGAGCGCAGGCAATCAGCGACCTGATGTCTACAATGGTCTCGGCTCCTCCGGCCGAGTTGCTGTTAGCGCTGTACTGGAGAGAGACAGCGGCCGGGCGCGCGCCTGCAGCCGTTCCAGTTCTGCGAGCGCTCACAGAGCTCGTCCCTGGTGAAGTCGACATCGCCTGGATGTATGTCAACGCACAAGTCGTAGGAAAGCCGGTCGCGGAACAGATCAGCATGCGCAGAGAGTTCATAAAGAAGTACCCAACGTACGCCGCTGCGCATAACACGGTCGCGTATCAGCTCGCGGCAACAGATATCGAAGGAGCGCTTCAGGAAATCCGAGAATACGTTAGGCTCGCGCCGAACCATCCCAATTCGCACGACTCGTACGCAGACCTCCTGCTGTTGCAGGGGAAGCCCGCGGAGGCGTTAGCGCATGTTCAGCGGGAGATGGAGCTGGATCCGCAGTTCACGGCGGGCCCGATGAAGCTCGGTGCGATTCATCTCATGATGGGGGATGCGGCGAAGGCGCGAATTGTCTTCGCTAGCGAGCAGGAGAAGTTCACGGACCCGGCGGTGAAACGCGATTTCACCTATTGGACAGTTGCGTCGTACGCGTATACCGGCGACGTGAAGAACGCTCGGACCGCGCTCATGACCATTCTGGCCACTGATCTGACGCCGCCGCAGACAGCGGTTGTGCACGAACGACTCGCGGCGATCGAGGCCTATCTCGGTGATCGTAAGGCAGTCGTCGGACACCTAACGGCATCTGACGTGGGGACGCCGCCAGCAGCGCACTTCGCGCTCAAGGCAGTCGTGCTCGCTCGCATCAACGATCTCGAGCAGGCGCGTGCTGCGGCGAAACAGTTCACGTCGATGGTGCCACCAGCGAACACTTTCCCGCGTGTATTGAACGCCTACATCGCCATGCAGGCGAAGGATCTGGCGACGGCGGAGAGCGAGCTCACCGCATCCACGACGACAGATCTTTTCACGAAGGCTATTCGCGCGGACCTGTTGCAGCGCAAAGGACAGAAGGCGGAAAGCGCGGTGCTGCGGCAAGAGATCAGCAGCAGTTCAATGAAACTGGATGGCAATGCGCCTGTGGACTTCTTGAAGCTCATGGCGAAGATGCACGTCGATAAGCTCTAGCTCGCGGTACCTCTGGCCCGTCGCCTGTGTAGTGACCGGGCGATGGGCCAGCGACGGAGGTTGTAGTTGTAGCTCGCAAAGCCGCCGATTCTGCCTAACGATGTAACGCTCGAGCCCGCCTGAGCGGGTAAGCCTGAGGTCGGCAGCTGGCGCACTTGAGGATTGGCATTTCCAAAACCGCACGGTCATCGTTCACATCGCGGCGCGATTCCCCCCCCCAATCGCAGCGCAGAGGGAGAGCCTAACGAGCGGGCTTGCGTTCGCGGCACGTTGGACACTGTTATGGAGGTTGCTTTTTATGAGTCGAGTCAGCGTTGTGCGTCGATTACTCACATCACATCTACTTTTTGCCAGCATGGGGTGGCTGGCGCTTGGAGGAAATGCAAGGACCGCGGACGCTCAAACCACGACGGGCAGCATCCGCGGATACGTGAAAGGCGAAGGCGGCGTGGCGATCGCCGATGCGCAGATCTCCGTGCGGAATCAGGCGATGGGCCTAACGCGCGGCGCCATGACGAACGCAAGCGGCTTCTACAACATCCCAGGCTTGCGTCCCGCCACATACGAGGTGAGCGTGCGGCGCCTCGGCTTTACAGCGCAATCGCGGACGGTTGACGTAGGGATTGGGCAATCAGTCACTGTGGACATCCAGCTGCCGGCGGCAGCAACGCAACTCTCCGCGGTCGTCATAACGACTGAAGCAGCGGCGCAATCGAAGACGTCGGAAGTTGGAACGAACATCAGTCGCGAGCAGATCCAAAACTTGCCATCGGCTGATCGCAACTTCCTCGACTTGACCAAACTCGTCCCCGGCATAACGCCGCAACCGGTCAACAACACAGACAAGTTCTTCGCCGCAGGTGGCCAGTCGCCGGAGAGAGTGAACGTCTTCATCGACGGCGCGACCTATAAGAACGACGTGCTGCGCGGCGGTGTCGCCGGTCAGGACGCGAGCAAAGGAAATCCGTTCCCGCAAGCAGCTGTGCAAGAGTTCCGCGTGCTGACGCAGAACTACAAGGCCGAATATCAAAAGGCATCGAGCGCGATCATCACCGCGACGACGCGCAGCGGGGCGAACCAGTGGCAAGGCGACGTCTTCGCTCACGGTATCGGCAAGAGTTATGTGGCGCGCGACGCTATTGCGGTGCAGCGCGGCGAGGCGCGACCGAACTTCAAGCGACTGCAGGGCGGCGGGAGTCTCGGTGGTCCCATCGTGAGGGACAAGCTCTTCTTCTTCGGCACGTATGAGCTCAATGCGCGCGACGAGCCAGCGACGATCCGACTCGGCGGCGATTCTGCGTCGCTCCCCGCGTCACTCAGCAATCTGCGGCAATTCACGGGTCCGGCGACCAGCGAGTTCCGGGAGCATCTCGGATTCGGAAAGCTCACGTGGGCGCAATCTGACCGCAGCACTGTCGACGCCAGCCTCAACATCCGCACAGAGAATGATTTTCGTGGATTCGGTGGCACAACGAGCTTCCAGTCTGCTGAGGACGTCGCGATCAAGGTTTATACGGGCGTCGTGAACTGGAAGTACGCCTCGAACCAATGGCTCAACGAAGCGCAGATCAACGCGCAGAACTTCGAATGGAATCCGCGACCGAAGAATCCCGGGGTTGTCGGTCGCGACTATTTCGGTCTCTTGCGCATCGGCGGGCGTGACACGAAGCAGCAGTTCACGCAGAACCGCATCTCTTTGCGAAACGACATCACGCGGTCCGGTATGCAGTTAGGCGGTGACCACGTGTTCAAGGGCGGTGCCTCGATCGACTTCCTGTCGTATGAAGCGATCAAAGACTTCAACGGCAACCCTGTCTTTCGTTTTCGCAAGGAAGACAACTGGGCGCGTCCGTTCGAAGCCGCGTTCGGCTTCGGCGATCCATCGATCAACACAGACAACCAGCAGATCGGCTTCTACATCCAGGACGATTGGGCGGTGACGCCAAGACTCTTGCTCAATCTCGGCCTCCGCTGGGACGTCGAGACGAACATGATCAACAACGATTACGTGACGCCGCAGCCGTTGCGCGATTCGCTCACAGGTCCGCTCGCGTCGCAGTTCTTTGTTGAGGTGCCAACGCTCAAGGCTGACGGAACGTGCTGCGGCACGCCGATTCGCCGACGTGTCATCGACGAGTTAGGCGGCATCAACCGATACATAACGAGTGGGTCGTCGGATCGGCCGGCATATAAGAAGGCGTGGCAACCGAGGCTCGGTGCGTCGTATGACATCTCCGGCAAGGGAAATACCGTGCTGTTTGGAGGCTACGGCATCTATTACGATCGCAATTACTGGAACACGCTGCTGGACGAGCAATTCCGGCGGCAGTTCAAGGTGCTGACGGTTGCGTTCCGCGATGCTTGCCCGGCGGGGAGCCCGCCTAACTGCGCAGTATGGGATCCCAAGTACTTCGATCCAGCGCAGCTGAGAACCTTGGCTGGCAGCGCTGGTCGTCCTGAAGTCTTTTTGATCGCCAACGATCTCAAGCCGCCGCGCTCGCACCAGTTCAGCGCCGGTGTTCGTCAGACGTTAGGCGAAGCGCTGGTCACGCTTTCGTACAACGGCATCCGCGGGAAGAACGGGATGAACTTCATCCGCGCGACGCCGTGGGGTGGACTGGGACCTAACTACGCGCAGGCATTCATCGCGGACGATCGCGTGAAAACGTGGTATGACGCTGCGCAACTGCAGGTCGAGCGGCCGCTGCGTCTGTCGACCAAGTGGGGCGGCTCACTAGCCTACACGCTCGCTCGCGCCCAGGAGCAAGGCCAAAGCACGGACATTTTCTGGCCGTTCGACGATCGCTTCCCCACTGTCGGCGATCTGCCACGGCGCCGAGCTCCGGGCGATCAGAGGCATACGATCGTTGCGAACGCCATAGTGCGATTGCCGTATGACATTCTCTTTGGCTCGATCGTGAATTTGGGGTCGGGCATAGCGGTCAACGCAACCGACGCGAGTCAGGGGTGGGACCTTCCGAAGCAGCGGACGTACGTGTTCGTGCCGCCGACAAAGCCGTTCCTGGGCATCGGTCACGTCTTCGCGACGCAGAACCTCGACCTTCGGCTCGAGAAAGGGTTCGCGCTCGGGAGCGGACAGAGCGTGAGCGTCATGGCGGATCTGTTCAACGCGCTGAACTCGGCGAACTTTGGATGCTTCGAGGCCACAATCGTTCCACTTCCGGATCAGAATGCCGACTGGCGCAAGCGGTATGGATCTCCAAGTTGCGCGGCGTTTGGTCGCAGGCTGCAAGTCGGTTTGCGCTACGGTCTGCAGCGACTTGGTATGCGCAGCCAGTCGCAGTGATTTGTTAGGCAATTTGCCCGAGTTGGACGGCGGCGTGGAGATTCTGCGCCGCCGTCTGCTATCTGGGCTCTAGTTGCGGCCGATCTGAACGACTTTCGAGCTAAGACGAGGGCTTTACAACGAGTGTGAAAGTCGCGACGGCACTGGGAACGCGTGGGCCCGCCGTAGCCGTTACGGTCACGGTAGATGCGCCCACCGATGCCGTACTTCCAACAGTGAATGCCACTCTGGTCGAGGCTCCGACGAACCCCGTATAAGTCGTTTGAGTTACGCCGCTCGGTAACGCCTGGAACAGGAGCGCTACGGGCGCGATCGGCCCGAGGAAGTTGAAATTGTTGCGTGTGATAATCACTGTTTCCTCAGCCACGCTTCCCTGCACCACCGATAACGTTTCCGGCGTCACGCGGATCTCGACATTCGGCGGCGCTTGTACGGCGACCGCAATCGTTGCTACCTGATCGAGCACTCCGCTGCCGCGCGCGCGCACGACAACGGAGCCGGACGCCAACGGTGCAGTAACTTCCGCCGTGATCGTCAGCCTGGTGGATGTCGAGCCGTTAGGCAGCGACGCGCTGGAGAATGTCGCGACGAGTCCGGTCGACACGGCTTCGACCGTGAGCTCCACTGTACCGGTGTAGTTCGTGCGCGTGAGTGAGATTGTATCTGTGGTACTCCAACCTTGGGGGAGTGTAATCGCCGTTGGCGTTACCTGGATCGCGATGGCGGGTGACTGCTGTGGCAGCGGATCGGAGCCATACTGTGCACCACATGCCAGGGTGACTACCCCTAGAAGCGCCGGAGATAGGCGCGCGAACGCGAAGGCAACACGGAGCCGCATCGATGGCCTGGGCTGCGATAATTCGGGTTAATTATCAGGCGTACTGGCCTGGAGCGCTAGGCTAGGCGTCAAACGAGGAGGCCTTCGCGTGAGTTGCAGAAGAATGACGCGATTCCGCGCCGTAGCGTGGCTAGCCATCGTAGTCGCGTTAGGTGGCGGCTGCGTGCGAGGCACGGCAACCGCGCCTGCCCTCGACGTTCGAAACGATGCATTCCTAGATACGCTCGAGCTGCGAACGTTCCGTTGGTTCTGGGAAACGACGAACCCGAGCAATGGCCTGACGCCAGATCGTTGGCCGACGCGCTCATTCTCGAGCGTCGCGTCTGTCGGTTTCGCGCTGACAGCCTATGGGATAGGTGTCGAACGCGGATACGTGATGCGCGCCGAGGCCGCGGAGCGCACCCTAACGACGCTGCGCTTCTTCTGGCAGGCGCCGCAGGGCCAGCAAACATCGGGAATTACGGGGTATCGCGGCTTCTTCTATCACTTCCTCGACATGCAGACGGGTCTCCGCTTCGAGCAGGTCGAGCTATCCACCATCGACACCGCACTTCTTCTAGGAGGGATGCTCTTTTCTCGAGAATTCTTCGACGGATCGACGGCGACCGAAACAGCCATTCGCGCCTACGCGGACTCACTGTTTCGACGAGTGGAATGGGGCTGGGCGATGCCGCGTCCGCCGCTCGTTTCTATGGGCTGGCATCCCGAGCGCGGTTTTATCGATGTCGACTGGCGCGGCTTCAACGAGGCGATGCTGCTCTATGTCCTGGCGTTAGGCTCGCCGACGCACGCCATCGAGCCCGCCGCGTGGGACGAGTGGACGCGCACGTACCAGTGGGCAGACTTCTACGGACAAGCGCACGTGAACTTCGCGCCGCTCTTCGGTCACCAGTATTCACATGTGTGGATCGACTTCAAGGGCATTCGCGACGCGTACATGCGCGGCAAAGGAATCGACTACTTCGAGAACTCCAGGCGGGCGACGATCGCGCAGCGGGCGTATGCCGTGGCCAACCCGAGCGGCTGGAGAGGCTATTCCGCGAATGTGTGGGGCCTCACGGCGTCAGACGGGCCTAACGACACGACGGTGACCATCGACAACAGAGAGCGGAGGTTCTTCACGTATCGGGCGCGCGGCGCCGCGGCCAACGAGATAGTTGACGATGGGACGCTGGTTCCGACTGCAGCGGGCGGGTCGCTGCCTTTTGCGCCGGAGATCGTCGTCCCTGCCCTGCGCGCGATGCGCATGACCTATGGCGACGATCTGTTTGGCCAATATGGATTCGTCGATGCGTTCAATCCGACGTTCCAACTCCCTGTACAGCT
>DASYRX010000061.1:0-70938 GCA_036003845.1 Gemmatimonadaceae bacterium
CCACGGCGCCATGTCTTTATAGCGAATGGGCCAATCAGTGCCGAGACCTTCGCGCGCGTTCGCCTCATAGTCGAAGTCGCTCCAGCGGACACTGCAGCGACCCCACATGAGCGAGCGGCCGCCCACTTGATAACCGCGGTACCAATCAAAGCGCTTGACCTCGGTATATGGCGAATCTTCGTCGGACGCCCACCAATCGAGGTTCTTCTCGTTGAGCGGGAAGTCTCGCTTGAGCACTGGGTAGCGGCGCTCCATGTCGAGTGTCCGGCCACCGCGATGTGGGTATTCCCAGGGGCCCTTCGTGGCGTTCACGTAGTCTTTGATGTGCTCGACGTTCTTACCACGCTCGAGCAGCAGCACGCGCAGCCCACGTTCTGTGAGTTCCTTGGCCGCCCATCCGCCGGAGATTCCGGAGCCGACTACGATCGCATCGTATTCTGTGGACTGCACGACTCCTCCGCGGCGAGGGCTAGGCCACGAATATCGCGCGAATCTGCTGGATTCGCGAGGTGCCGCGTCGTGTCCACTTCCCGTTAGGCATTCCTCACACCGCGAAGGCGACTCGTGCCGCTTCTTCCAACGCCTTCATCGCCATGCGGTAAGGGCCAGGGCCATGACTCACTCTTGCGACGCCGTGTTCGGCGAGTGCCCGTAGCGGTGGCGTGGAGGCACCCACCATGATGTTGAGCGGCAGAGGCGACGCCTCAGCCAGGCGCGCGATCAACGCGACGTCGGCGAGACCGGGTACAAACAGCCCATCGGCGCCAGCTTCCGCATACGCGCGTGCCCGCTCGATCGCCTCAACGAGCATTGGCTCGTTATGCTGCTCGGGACGCTGTTGGAAAAAGACATCCGTCCGAGCGTTGATGAAGAAGCCGCTGTTGGCGGCGTCGGCAGCCCGCCGAGCGCTGCGGACGCGAGCAACTTGATCGCCTGTCTCGCGTAGACTTCCATCGGCTGGAAAGCTGTCCTCCAAGTTGCAGCCAACCGCTCCCGCAGCTATCGCCAGACCAATCGTCTCGCCGACTCCGTCGGCGGCGTCACCATAGCCGCTCTCGAGATCGATCGTCACCGGTAGGTCTGTTGCGGAGACGATCCGGCGCAGGTTCTCGATTGCCAAGTCGAGCGGCATCTGCTCGCCATCGTCGAACCCATTTGCGTGGGCGACCGACCAACTCCCAGTCGCGATAGCCTTTGCACCGCCCGCCGCGACAGCCTTGGCGCTGCCGGCATCCCAGACGTTGAACAGCACGAGCGGCTTTCCTGGGACATGCAACGCACGGAACAGCTCAGCCTTGTGCGCCTGACCGACCATTGGCCCCCTCCTGCGAATGAGCGGTAGTTCGTTGTCGAATTCCTGCGCGCGATCTTCGGAAAGAATCGATACACCGTCGAGGCGGCGAGCGAAATGATGTTGGCTCGCCGTCAACCCAGCTGCATGCCTGGCGGGATACTTAGCCCACTTGTTAGCGTGGCTTCGACTCAGCCCCCCATGCTCACCAACCCTTTCCCCGTTCATGTTGTCGAATGTCGAGGTATCGAACAAATATCGCTCGAGCAGAATGAGGATGATCATGAGCTATCGCGAAAGAATCGTTGCGCTGGCGCTCGCACTCCCCCTTACCGCCGCCACAGCGACACATGCGCTCGGTCAAACCGCCGCCGACACTAGCGCCATCAAGCAAACCGCGCTGGACTACATCGAGGGGTGGTACGAGGGGAACGGCGAGCGCATGGAGCGAGCGCTGCATCCGGAGCTTGCGAAGCGCATCGTCAACACCGACCCGCGCAATGGGCGCAACAGCTTGGGCCAGCAGAGTGCCATGACGCTCGTGCTGAACACGAGACGCGGCGGCGGCAAGGACACGCCAGCCGCCCAGCAACGCAAGGACGTTCGCATTCTCGACATCTTCGGCAATACAGCGAGCGTGCGAATAGATGCGTCGTCGTGGATAGACTACCTGCACATCGCCAAGTGGAATGGCCGCTGGGTGATTGTGAACGTTCTATGGGAGCTGCGCCCGCAGTAGGCCCTATCAACCAAACCTGTCAGAGGACAGATAACAGCTCAAACTGTTCGCTGTTAGCCGACAACTTTAGTTCAATGACGGCTACACATCGCCGATCGTTAGGGGCCGCGGCGAACGACCATCGACATCCGTGAAGCCATAAGTCTGCGCCAGTGCGGCTGTCACCAGGCACTGGCCATTCCAGCGCGCAACATCTGGGTCCGTCGCGAGCGCCGCGACGGCACGACCCTGAAATTCGGGACTCTCCGAATTGCTCAGATCAAAAACACCCGCGGCCAGCACGCCTTCGGTGCGCACGAGTCCCGGATATAACGAGACGATCGTGATGCCATGCGCTTTGAGCTCGTGCGCGGCGTCGGACGTGAGCTTGTCCGTAGCGGCCTTGGACAGACCGTAGAGCAAGTTGCCGATGCGCTTCTGCGCAGCCCACGTCGAGATGTTAACGATGAGGCCGCGCTTGTTAGGCAGCATCAGTCGCGCGGCGTGCTGACTCGCGACGAACGCCGCGCGCGCGCCGACTCCCATCATCGCGTCCCAGCGCCAGAGCGGCTGCTCCCAGAACGGAAGGCCCCACGTGAAGTGTCCGTCCTCGACCATCCGCTCGTACCCGCCCCACGCGTTGTTCACCAGGATGTCGAGACGGCCCTGCTCCTTGGCGACTCGTTGAAAGAGCTGCGCGACGGCTGAGTCATCCGTGTGATCGCAGACGACTCTGTGAATTGAATCGTCGAGCTGCGCGTTCGCGATCGATCGGCCAGTGCCGTATACGATGGCACCAAGTTGCGCGAGCGCCGTCGCCACACCGCGTCCGACGCCGCGGCTAGCTCCGGTCACGACCGCTATTGCCTCACGAAGGTTCGGTGAGCTCATGGCTACGCGAGGGTGGAGAAGCGCGTCTGCCTACCTCGCCGTGCGACTAGCAAACCTCTTGAGCGCGGCTGTAAAGACACCCGGCTGGTCTAGCCATACGTTTACAGCGGCGTTAGGCACGACCTGAATATCGACGGTCGCGCGGTCCTGTGCCGGTTTCCAGCTGTCCTGAAACATCATTTTGAGGTAGTTCGTGCGCGGATCGCTGACAATGCGCTCATTGAAAGCGGGCTGCAGGATCAAGAGCGGCGCGCGAATGCTGTCCAGCTTCGGCGCGAACTCCGTCGCGTAGAAGTCGGACAGGTAGCGCATCATGATCGGCAGCGGCACCAGGGACTGCTCGCGCCAGAGCCGCGTCGCGTGCCACGAATCGACTGAAAACGTCTGTGGCAAATAGTTGTTCGCGTGCCACGTCGAATCGGTGACGAATCTGAAGAACTGCGGCACCATGAAGCGATCGACCGACGCCGCTCGTTGCGCTGGCGTCGCCGGCGTCCGGCCGGTGGTATCCGCGCGCGATGGCCAGTAGCGGCTCAGCTCCGCGCCAGCGAGGACGATGCCGCGCACTTGTTCCGGGTGGCGCTGTGCGAGCTCGAGAGCGACATGCGACCCAACGATGAAATGTCCGATGATTATCGCGTCCCTAACGCCGCGCTGAGTCATCATGCGCGAGATCGCGTCGGCGCTGCGACTCATCCACGGTGTCGTGGAGTGACTGACAGAGTCGGCTGGCATCGGCCAACCCGGCGTTCCACCGAAGCCAGGCAGCGTGACGAGCAGCGTCGTGTAATCGGCGGAGTTCTTGCCGGCGAACCCGCGAAAGATATCGCCGCTAAATCCCCAGCCGCCGATGAACACGAGTTGCGTAGGACCATTGCCTATGCTCTCATAGCGGCCAGCGTTCGCCTCCGTCGCCGTCTCATAGCCGGCTGCGTACACGTTGTTGTTGCGCGAGCGATCGAGCCCTTGCTGTGCTCCGATCGCTTCGCGCGCCAGCGATATCGCGAGCAGGAAGCAGAGGACGGAAAGCCTAACGAGCAACGCTCGACGTGTCATTGCGTCCGGGCGCGCCGACGCACGAGCGCTCCGCCAGCAAGAGCTGTAAGCGGGCAGATGACGAGGAATGCTGTCAGATACGCAATTGCGACCGCGTTGCCTGAGAGTACCATCAGCCGGATTATCGCGACAGCCGAAAGGATCGCCAATACGGCTGCGGCGCCTCTGCGCATCCTCGCGGCCGCATAACCGCCAATTCCCATGGCAACCGGACTAAACGCGAGACTCGCGACCGTGAAGGCAATGCCGCCGGAGACAAAGAGCTTCGAGAGCAGGGCATCGCTGTACGATTCCAAAACCGTGATGAGCACATAGATGGTAATCGCCACAGTGATAATGCCGAGCCAGCGCCCGCGCCGCGCCGCTGCCCAGAGCAGGGGCCCAAGCGATCGTGAGACCTGACTCCAATACCACCACGACTCGTTAGGCGGTGCCTCGCCGCTCTGCCGCAATGCTTGCTCCTCCACCAAATCGCCGAGCAGGGCATCGCTATCCGCTTTGGGAAGCAAGCGGCCGACGATCCACACAGCTGAACGGGGAACCATGGGTACGGTCATGCTGTGCCGAGCCGGTTCTTGAGACCCACTGACATCTTCCGCATTGCATCTTGGGTCGCGCGCAGCGCTCGATGCCCTTCAGCCTCGATACGGAATAGTCGTTTGGCGCGGCCGCCGCGTTCAGCGGTCGGTTCACCGAGGGAGGAGCTGACGTAGCCCTTGGACTGGAGCCGCTCCAGCGTGGCGTACACAGCTCCGATGGACAGGTCGCGCCCTGTGCGCTCCTCGATTTCTCGGCGCACGGTCATGCCATACGCATTGGTGCCGAGCCGGACCAAGGCGAACAAGACGATTTGTTCGAGAGAGCCAAGGAGTTCGCTACGTGCCATTTGTTTTCTAAGATAGAACAAATGAGAGAGTGCGCAAGCTCAACGCAATCGGTTCTATGAGTGTCGAAGGGGGAATTCCGAACTTGATTCTTCGGAGATCGCGGAGAGACATGTGCCAGTCATGACGCTTCGATCTGCTGGGACCGCAGCATGCGTTGCCTTGCTCCTTGTTGGCGCGGCAGACCTCGAGGCACAGAAATCGAGCGGGCCTGCGCGCGGAACGTTGATTGTGGACGGCGGAGGCGCCACAAAAGAAGTGCGCGTCAAGTTCGTCGAGCTTGCCGGCGGAGCAAACGCTCGCGTCGTCGCCTTTCCGACTGGAGCATCGTCGATCCGGTTCGGTGACAAGAACACGATCCTGGATCCGGATTCGCCGCGTGACAGTCAAGAGTGGCGCGACTATGCCGCGTATCTCAAGGGCTGGTTAGGCGTGGCCGATGTGACGATTCTGCATACGCGCGACCGGGCCGTCGCGACTAGCGACGAATTCGTTAGGCCGCTCAAGTCGGCAACCGGTGTCTTTCTGGCCGCGGGGAATTCCGGACGCTACGCGGACGCATACCTCAACACGCGCACGCAGCAGGAGCTGGCCGCGCTGCTCGCGCGTGGCGGCGTGATCTTCGGCAGCTCCGCGGGTGCGATCATTCAAGGGTCGTTTCTCGTGCGTGGGCGGCCGGACAAACCCCTTCTCATGCCCGAGGGCCGTACGACTGGATTCGGCTTCCTGCAGAACGTCGCCATCAATCCGCACCTAACGTCGGCGCAGCGCGATGCGGAGCTCGTCAACGTTGTGGACGCGCATCCGAACATCCTGGGCATCGGCATCGACGACGACGCGGCATTGCTCGTGCAGGGCAACACATTCGAGGTGATCGGCGCCGGCCGCGCAGCGATTTATGACAACGTGCGGCGAGATGGCGCGTGGTACTATTGGCTCAAACCGGGCGAGCGATTCGATCTCGCGAAATGGGAGAAGGTCGCTCGTTGATTATGCGCACTGAAACCAAGCTGATGGGTCGCGGTATCGTTTGGTGCTTCGTCGCGGCTGCGGCGATCGCGTGCAGTGGAAACAAGCCCCAGCCTGCCGGCGACACGGGGCAGGCCGCCCAGCAACAGCAGCAGAAGCAGACGGTCCCCACGGTCGTGAGCGTGCAATGCGTCATCACCAAGTCGCCATCGCAGCTCAAGGTGACGGCAAATGGCGAAGTGCCGACTGGTGGCTGGACCGGTGCCACGCTCAACCGGCGGACGTACGTCGCCGCGCCTGCTGACAGTATCTGGGAATACGACTTTGTGGCGACGCCACCGTCCGGCATGGCAACGCAAGCGATAACGCCGATCACCGCAGAGGATACGTGGCCGGACTACCCAGCGTCGGTCGTTGGAGTTCGCGTGTTCGGCGAAGTGGCCGGAGTCAAAGAGGTTCGCCTAACGCAATGCACCACGCAGTAAGCTGCTGACGGCTATCTGCTGGCAGCTGACGGCCGACAGCTTTAGTTGAAAAGCTTCGTCCTGGGTGTCAGCGCACTCGTTTCGACATATAGATATCCGGCCTGCCTGGTCCATTCGCGTCAGGCAAGACGCCGGTGACGACATATCCGAGCTTGCGATAGAAGAGAAACGGGTGCCCGCGACCTAAGTCACGCAGCTCGGCGATGTGGCGTTGGATATTGTCGTACAGTTCGGCGCCAGAAAGCGACGTCATGCCGGAGTCGTCGTCCGTTCCCAGCGTGACGGTGAACGCACCACGCAGACGCGCCTCGGCCTCGAACGCTTCGACGAGACGGCGGCCGATGCCACGGCGGCGCTGGTCGCGCCTGACGACGAGAGGATGCAGCTCCCAGACACGGCCATTGTACTCCGGAAGCCCGCCGATCCAACCAAGCAGCCTGTCCGATTCGAGCATCGCGCGCGCGAAGCCATGAGCGAGGACGTATCGCACCTCGTCGCGACCTGATTCGATTGTTGGCCAACCGCGTGGCTCGTCGAAGCCATCCACGAGAAGCTCGGCTGCCCTCTCTTGCAAAAGGGGTTGAGCGGCGAGATCGACAATCATCATCACTCCAGCGGGTCACTCCCGAAGCGCGGCACCGTTAGGCAGCGCGCCACGCCGCGCTCGTCGTTCAACGCTTCGCGATTTCTGCCACCCAGATGTCGCTCTGCCGGTCTTCAATCGTGAAGTAAAACCGTCGGCCGTCAGTGGCAAAATCGGGGCGGCTCGAGGGCCGCGTGGGATCATCGAACCGGACCAGGAGCCGGGGCCGTCCGCCTGATGCGGGAACCACCCAGAGCGAGGCCCTGCCCATCGAGTCGAGGCTCTTGAAAAAGACTCTCCGGCCATCGGGACTCCACTCCACTCGCTCCACGAGAGGATCACTTGAGCTCGGCCGCGGCATGTACAGGGTTCTCAGCTCTCCGCCTTCGGCTGGAATCGTGGCGACCGCTTTGGTCCGCAGGGTTGAGCCCAAGACCAGCCGACCGTCCGGGGACCAGGAAGGGAACTCCAGTTCCTTAACGAGGAGGATAGGAGTGCCCCACGTTCCATCCGGTCGGCGCCTAACGATACTGACTTTGTTGAAAGGCGTCTGATCCCAGATGAGCAGCGCCGATCCATCGGGTGACCAGCGCGGGAAGCTCTCCTGGCTGGGAGTCTCCGTAACGAACTCGACGGCACTCCCATCCAGCATTCGGATCACAACATCACGCGATCCGGTCCGGAAGGAGTGGAATGCTAGGGCCTTGCCATCAGGCGAGAGGTCGGGTGCGAACTCGTCGACGGGATCACTGGTAAGCTGCTCGGATTCACCGCCGGCGAGGGAGATGCGGTAGATGTCGGAGTTGCCACGGAGATCGGAGTCATAGAGCAGCCAGCGTCCGTCGATCGAGACCCGAATCCCCTCAACGATCTGTGTGCCAGAGGTGATCGGCACGGCGCCCTCGATCGAGACCGGTCCGCTCAGTGGGATCGGCAGACTCCAGACGTTGCCTCGCGCGGAATAGACAGAATAAATGAGTCGCGTCCCATCAGCGGTAAGGCCGATAGACTGAGCACCGAGCCCCGTAGTCATTCGGATTGCCTTCGCCGCGGGATGGCCACCCTTTGAGATGCGGACCGCATAGATGTCACGCGGGCCTTGGCGGTTAGAGACGAAGTAAAGGAGCTGGCCATTTCGCGACCAAACGGGACTTTGGTTGAGGGTCGTACGATCAGTCACAGCTATGGGCGGTCCCCCTGCCGCAGGAATCAGCAGAAGCTGACTCGGCGCGAGGTTCCCGAACCGTCGTCCGACTCGAGTGAAATCCCAATTACCCGCGATGCAGGCGATCATCTCGCCCCTTGGGGACCACGCGCATGAATGGAGCCACTCTCCGTGGCTGACGTAGACGACTCGTTCCCGTCCGTCATCGACACCGCGAACGAAGAGGGAATCGGCTCGGACGAACGCGACCTGGCGTCCATCGGGAGACCAGTCCGCGGTTGTCACCGGACGCTCAGGGCGTCCTGGAATAAGCGGGCGTGCCGAACCACCTAAGGCCGGCGCGACTAAAGCACCATCGCGGTCGAGGAAAAGAATGCGCGTCCCGTCGGGGGACCACCGCGGTTGGCTCTGTACGGCGCCCGGGTCATCAAGGAGGGGAATGGTGCGCCCGCCTGCGATCGGCCTTATGAAGATCCGCATGTGTTGTGAACCGCCGGCCGAGTACGCAACGAGCTTCCCATCGGGGGAGATCGCTGGATGAACCTCGAGGCCGGCCTCCGCCGTGATCTGATTTGCCTTGCCGAGAACCAATTGTTCGACATTGGAGCCGCGCCTCGCCAGTGCAACGGACCACACAAGTCCGCCGATCACGGCGATCGCACCTGCACCCACCAGCAACAGGCGTCTGCGCTGCGATGCTTCGCTTGCACTCCCAATGGAACTAGCGATCGCGGCGGCCGCCGCCTGGGAGAACGCACCAGCGGTTGCAAAGCGGTCCACCGGAAGCCTGGCGAGCGCCTTGGCAACGGCCTGATCGAGTGCCTGCGGGACTGTATCCCGAACCGTTCGCAGCGGAGTGGGCCGCTCCGTGAGCATTCTCGCGATCACCGCTTGTTCGGTCGCGCCCGAATGCGGTGGCTCGCCTGCCAGCATCTCATAGACGACGGCCCCCAAAGAGTAGACGTCGGAGCGGGCATCGGGCTCGCGTTGCCCGGTCGCCTGTTCGGGGCTCATGTACTGAGGCGTCCCGAGAGAGAGGCCGGTCCTCGTTAGGCGGCTTCCGGCCGCCTCCGTCACGGCCAAGGCGATGCCGAAATCCGTCAGCATCGCCTCGCCCTCAAAGAGCAGAATGTTCTCCGGCTTGATATCTCGGTGGATGACGCCCTGCCGGTGCGCATAGTCGAGCGCCCCGGCGACCTGCTGAGTGATCCGAAGTGCTTCTTCGATTCCGAGTTGCTTCTCGCGCTGAAGCCGAGCCCGCAGCGACTCGCCGCGGACGTAGGGGAGCACGTACCACAGGAATTCCCCGCTGGCGCCGGAGTCGATCAACGTCAAGATGTGTGGGTGATCGAGTCCGGCGGTGATCCGGATCTCGTTCAGAAATCGGTCAGCCCCGAGGTCTGCGCTCAACTCCGGGCGAAGCACCTTGAGCGCAACCTCCCGTCCATGTTTTCGATCGCGCGCGAGATACACCGTGGCCATTCCACCGGCGCCGAGTTCACGCATGATCTGAAAGCGGTCGGCGAGGCTTGTGGCGACGGCACTCGTGTCTTTCATCGCTGATTCACACTCGTAATCGAGGATGAGCCCGGCTCAATCTACCGTCCGGCTGGTCTCGCGGCGACGCTCCCCTACGGCCACGGCCCTGGAAACCGAATCGGGAGGTGCAGGATGCCGCTCTGTTTGCGAGCGGCACAGTGCCAGATCTTGACG
Organism: Gemmatimonadaceae bacterium; assembly: GCA_036003845.1. GTDB lineage: Bacteria > Gemmatimonadota > Gemmatimonadetes > Gemmatimonadales > Gemmatimonadaceae > DASYRX01. The sequence continues at coordinate 9,756 of DASYRX010000061.1, forward strand.
CTCAGCGCTTGTTAGGCGGTATCATGTGTGGAGCAGCCCGCGAACGCTGACATGAGCTGTGGGATGTACGCGCAGCCGATTCTGTTCGTTAGGCGGTTCGCGCGCGAGCCGTACAGGCCGATCTGACGCCTACTCGGAACGAAGAGCGTCCGTCGGGTTGAGACGAGCGGCTCGACGCGCGGGGAGCCAAATCGCGGCCGTCGCCGCCGCGATCACGGGAACGAGCGGCGCGGCGAAGGCGACGACATTTCGCGGTGAAATGCCATACAGCAAGCTGTCCATGAGACGAGCGCCGAGCCACGCAGCGACGAGCCCAATCACTGCGCCGACGGCTACGACGCCGAGTCCCTCACGCAGTACCAGCCGCAAGAGCTGAACGCGCGTGGCGCCAAGGGCCAAACGAACACCCAGCTCGCTGCGTCTGCGCGCGACGGAATAGGCGAGCGTCGCGTAGAGCCCGAGCATCGTGATGCCGAGCGCCGCGATAGCGAGAAAAGACAGGCCAGCCGTGAGCAGCCTGCGAGGAGCGCGTAGCGCCGTTAGGCGCTCCCCGAACGCTGCTGGACTCTGTGCGCCGCCGATTGGCAAGTCGGGATCCACCGCGAGCATCGCGCGGCGAATCGGCTCTTGCACTTCACGCGGATCGCGCGATGATCGCACGACGAGGCTCCCCCACTGCCAGAGATCCCACGTATAGGGAACGTACACTTCTTCCGGCGCGTCGGTCTCCTGACCGTAGTGCCTTACGTTGCCGATCACCCCGACTACCGTACCGACGATCGGCTGGCCGAACGTCGGGAGCCAGCGCGCGCTGTGATACACAGTTAGGCGCCTACCGATGGCCATCTCGTTGGGCCACAGCCGCTGCGCAAGACGCTGATTGATGACCAGCTCCCCGTTAGGTGTTTCCGGTGTGCTCTCGCTATACGTGCGGCCACCGACAAGCTGGATTCCGGCTGTGGTGAAATAGTTCGGCGTGACGCTCTTGAAGTTGGCCAGGATCTGGTTTTCGGGTTCGACAGGTTGCCCGTCAGGAACGACTCGCGTTGGATACGCAGCCCTGCCAAGCGGCGCGTGATTCGCAAAGGCGACTGACTGAACCCCGGGTACCTCACGCACTGCATCCATGAGCCGGCGATAGAACACGAGCGTGCGCTCGCGCGAGTCGTATTTCTCGCCGGGCGGATTCACGGGGATTACGCTGAGTCGCTCGGTGCTGAATCCGACCGGTGTGTCGATCACGCGCTTGAGACTCATAACGAGAAGCCCGGCGCCGACCAGCAACATCGCAGTGACAGCGACCTGTCCACCGATGAGCAGCCGTTGCGCTCGTCGCGTGGCGCGTGCGCCGCCCGGTTGAGCGCGAGCTGTGCCCATCACCGCGACCAACGACTTCGGTGTGGCATAGATGGCGGGCAGGAGACCCGCGGCTATGCCGACCACTATCGTCAGGACGACGGCGCCAAGGATGAATGTGGAATCGAACTGTATCTCAGTCAGCCGGGGAAAGAGGTCCGGATTGGCTTGCTGAGCGGCCCTAACGATTGCGTAGGCGAGCGCGAGTCCAACGAGCGCTCCGGCAGCGGCCAGCGCCAGCGACTCTGAGACGAGCAAACGCACGATGCGCGCTCGGCTCGCTCCGATAGCAGCGCGCACGGCCAGCTCGCGCGCGCGTGTCATGCCACGGACCAACGTGAGAACAGCCACGTTGGCACTGCCAAGCAAGAGCAGCAGAGCCGCGGCTCCGGCCACGAGCGCGATCCGCGGAACGAGGCTTTCACCGGAGCCGGCGTTCGTGAAGCTCGTGATGTACTCGCTCATCGGCACGAGCGCGACACGCGTGAATTGCTTGCTCTCATCGGGATAGGCCTGTGCAAGTCGCGCGGCGATGGCGTTCATGCGCGCATTGGCTTGCGAGGGCGTCACACCATCTCGCAGCCGAGCGACGACTCTGCTGTCGGCATGATTGCCGCGCTGACGCAGCATACGCTGCATCCCGGGCGGCACAACGCCTAACGGCATCCACGCCTCTGCCCATTCCGGAAAGCGGAAGGCCATCGGCATCACACCGATGACGGTGGCACCGCCTTCACCAAACGGGATTTGCCGACCGACGATGTCACGGCGTGCGCCGAAGCGCTGACGCCAGGCCGCTTCGGAGAGGACAACGACGCGACCCTCAGCGGCGGCGCCCGCGCCGAACGCGCGGCCCAGGAGCGGCCTGCCGCCCATCGTGGCGAAGAACGCGTCGTCGGCGTAGGCCGTCGTCATGAGCTCCGGGCCTAACGGCTGTCGCAGGAGCTCCTGCGCGCCGGTGACATATGCCATCCCCGCGAACACATCCGACGCTTCCGACCAATCCTGCGCGGTTGGGTACGAGGCGAGGCGCCGTCCCTCGCCTTGATCCGCCTCGAACAGAATGCTGAGCCGGTCGGTGTGCTCGTACGCGAGCGGCTCGAGCAACGCGCGCTGCGCGATTGCCAATGCCGCCAGTCCAACTCCAGTGCCGATGCCGAGCACGAGGATGCTGACAATCGAGTAGCCTGGCGAGCGCCAGAGCTGCCGAACGAATCGACGGGCGACGGCTACGAGATGACGCACGATCGGCGCGCGCTACGTCGCCTTGAGCGTTCCCTCGACGAGCTGCGCCATGCCGACGCCTTCGGCTTCAGCCTGAAAGTTCATCACGGTGCGATGGCGCAAGACGTGGTACGCGCAGGCGCGCACGTCGTCGAGATCGGGAACCGGGCGGCCTTCCATGGCGGCGCGCGCCTTGGCGCCTAACGTCAAGAACTGCGACGCGCGCGGCCCGGCGCCGTAGCTGACATACTTCTTGATGTCGGCCGTTGCGTTGGGGTCGTGCGGCCGGGTGGCGCGTGCGAGGCGCACGGCGAAGTCCACGACGGACGGCGGTGTGGGGATACGCCTAACGAGCTGCTGCATCTGCAAGACCTGATCGCCTGTGAGGACCGGCCTGATCTCCGCGATCGTCGCACCGGTCGTGGACGTCACGATCAGCTCTTCCTCGGCCTTGGACGGATAGTCCAGCCGCAGCTCGAACATGAATCGGTCCAGCTGCGCCTCGGGCAGGTGGTAGGTGCCTTCCTGCTCGATCGGGTTCTGCGTCGCGAGGACGAAGAACGGATTCGGCAGCTGATACGTCTGCGCGGCGACCGTTACGGTGCGCTCTTCCATCGCTTGCAGGAGCGCGGCCTGAGTCTTCGGTGGTGCGCGGTTGATCTCGTCCGCGAGAACGACGTTCGCGAACACGGGCCCCTTTATGAACTTGAACATGCGGCGTCCAGTCGCGTGGTCTTCTTCGAGCAACTCCGTTCCCGTGATGTCGCTAGGCATCAGGTCAGGCGTGAACTGGATACGCGAGAACGAAAGGTCGAGTGCCTGGGCCACCGTGCGGATCATGAGCGTCTTCGCGAGGCCGGGGACGCCCACCAGCAGCGCATGGCCGCCGGCGAGGATGGCGCCAACCAGATTCTCGATGACGTCGAGCTGACCGATAATGCGTCGGCCGACCTGGGAAATCAGAGTGCGCTTGGCTGCGGCGAGTTGCTCGAGTAGTTCGCGGTCGCGTCGTTCTTCAGTGCCGAGTGCTTGTGCAGGGACGGCCATTACAAACCAGGGAGAAGGGAGATCGGATCGGGAGGCGGAAAGTATTCTCTGGCAACGCCGGAGATAAGCCCAGCGTTGGCGTACTTGCACAGGAGCGCGCCGAGCGTCAGGAACTCGTCAATGGCGAAAACAGGACGCTCACGACTCGTGCCTAAGGAGGCGTCAGGCAACGCCACGGGTGTTCGAGTGCGGCTCCCAAGCGGACTTCGCTAGCCGCGGTTCCACTTGGCAGGCAGCGAAAAAAAGGCGCCCCGTTGGGGGCGCGTGTCTACTCGTTAGGTTTTCAGGGAACCGCGAACTCGGCTCTCTGCTCGAGCGGGTGATTCTCGCTCAAAAGCGACGCCACGGCCGTCAACATAGTGCCGGGGCTTCGACCGGGCGGCGTCCACGCGACCTCGTAGGAGATCGTTTCGTGCGCGCCGACGATCCGGTTCTGCAGCGCCTGGGTGAACATGCGCCCCGCGCTCCAGCGCCAGATCTCCTCGCCGGCATTGTCGAACACGACGAGATCGTGCGTCTGTCCATTGGGGAAGACCAGCTCGAGCTTCTTCTTCGCGTTATTCGTGACGCGGAAGGTGAATGCGACAGCGTTCCCTTGCTGCCTAACGTCGAGTGTCGTAACGATTGAAGGGCCGTTCACGGAGCTACCACGCTCGGGTGCTTCGGAAGAATGCGACCTCGGGCCGCAGGCGAAAACAAACGCAGCCGCCGCAGCGAACGCCGGAACGAGGCGGTATGCGATCACACAACAACCTGGTAGATGGTTCTCTCCGTCACCGATAGCGGCACGGGCCCTCTAATCTTCTAATACCGGGCCTACTATAGGTGTCTTAGGCCAAACGTGTCAATAGCGCAGATCTCGTAAATGCAGACGAATATTGAGGTTCCGGGTCACTACCTCACGTATGTTTTGTGATTTCGAAGACACGGACCGTTTGCTTGCGAAAAATTTCACAAAGTCCTAAATTCCCGCGCCGAGATGCAAGATGAGCCGCACGGACGTCCAGATGGGAGTCCGGCAACCGGCCTCGGTACCGCCGGCAAATATGCCGGAATTGGCATCCAGTTCGGCGCCAGCATCGTCCTCTTCCTCTACGCTGGCCGCTGGGTGGACCAGAAGTTAGGGACAGCGCCGATCTTCCTGATCGTTGGGGTTTTCGTCGGCGCAACTGCAGCCTTCTACAGCATTTACAAGCGGCTCATGCGCGATCTGAAAGAGGAAGAAGAAGCGAGAACTCATCCGCCGAAGGGTGCGTGAGACGCATGCTTTCGTTCACGCTCGTGACGGTTGCCATCGCAGTCATCGGCGCACTCGTGCTCTCCCGGATCTTCACAGAGCCCAACTCATCGCGCGCGATCTGGACGAGCGCTGGGCTCGCGATCGTGATTCAGTGCGCGACCTACGCCATCGCTAGGCGTTTCGCGAAGCGCGGCGACGTCATCAAAGGCTGGGGCATCGGCGCCTTGATCCGTGTGACGGCGCTCGCGCTCTACGGTCTTGTGTTCTTTGGACCTTGGAAGGTCGCCCTTCCACTCGAACCCGCACTAATGAGCTTCGCGCTTTTCGTTTTCGGCTCGACCCTGATCGAACCGCTCTTCTTGTCACGATGAAACGCATCTGTCGACAGTTCTATACGAGAATGACCCTGGCGGCGGCGTTGGTCGCCCCGGTTCTCGGCGCGCAGGAGACAGCTCCCGGGGCGCAGCATCAGGCTCCGCCTAACGCTGGCGCTGAGGCCAAGGTCGACATCATCACGCCGCACATCACCGACGGCTATCACATCGAGCTCCCGTATTTCAAACCGCCGTTCTACAAGGAAGTGTGCATCGGGCGACACGCAGGCCCGCACGGTTGCGGTCCGCTCTGGGATCCGATCCAAATCGGTAGTTTTGCCGTGAACCTGTCGCCCACCAAGCACGTGGTCATGCTGCTGCTCGCCGCTGTGCTCATCACCGTTCTCTTGATCGCTGCCGCTCGCGCGCATGCGCGACATACGAACAGCATCGGGCGGCCGAAGGGTCCTGCGACGGCGATTGAAGCAATGGTACTCTACATGCGAAACGAGGTGATCCTGCCTAACGTGGGTCATCACGGCGAGCGCTACGTTCCATATCTCCTGACGCTCTTCTTCTTCATCCTCACGATGAATCTGCTGGGTCTCGTTCCTTTCGGCTCGACGGCGACAGGGAACATCGCGGTGACGGCGATGCTCGCCATTATCACGTTCCTCGTCGTGGAAATCTCCGGGATGATCACGTTAGGTAAGCACTACTTCAGCACGATCTTCTACTGGAACAAAGATCTCGCTCTGCCAATGCGCGTGATCATGTTTCTGATTCTTTCGCCGGTGGAGTTCGTCGGGAAACTCACAAAGCCGATCGCGCTGGCGATACGACTTTTTGCGAACATGACGGCCGGCCACATCGTCGTGCTCGCATTCATCGGCATGATCTTCACGTTCAAGGGCATCGCGTCCGGACTGCCGTTCCTGATGGCCGTGGCGATCATGTTGCTCGAGATATTCATCGCATTCCTGCAGGCGTTCATTTTTACGATGCTTTCGTCGGTCTTTATCGGACAGATAAGAGAAGCGCATCACTAACAACGAGGGATAGGGGATAGGGATAGGGATAGGACTTCGGAGTCCGCTCTTCTCCGAAGCGTTCGTACTCGGTCGAATGATCGAGGAAGCCCGTTGAGACCCGGGTCTCGCTGACGGGCAGCGGCGGCCAGGTATGCGCCGCGGAGCAGGCACTTATCACGTTAGGCACTCAGGAGTCCACAAATGTTCTTCCCCTTGCTTGCCGCGGTGCAGGGCCTCACCGGCTCGAACAATCCGGGCCTTGCGCTCGTCGGCGCAGGCCTCGGCGCAGGGTTGGCCGCGATCGGTGCCGGCATCGGCATCGGCCGCATCGGCGGTCAGGCCGTTGAAGCCATGGCACGCCAACCGGAAATGGCGGCGCGCGTGCAGACCGGCGCGCTGATCCTCGCTGCCTTCATCGAAGGCGTTGCATTGTTCGGCATCGTGATCGCGTTCCTTATTCAGGGCAAGTTCACTGCGTAGCAGGACGGCGGCTGAGTCTCCCGGGAGCCTCAGCCGCCCATTCACCGACAACTCGTTATGCGTGCACACACTATGACGACCCTAGCGCTGCTACTAGCACCGCGCGCTGTGTTGGCGCAGGAAGGCGGCAGCCCCAACCTTCTCTCGCCGGCAGGCGGTCTGATGTTCTGGACCCTCCTCGTCTTCCTGGTGCTGATGTTCGTGTTGAGCCGCTTCGCGTTCAAACCACTGCTGGCGGCCGTCCAGGCACGTGAAGACTCGCTGCAGCGCGCGCTGGACCAGGCGAAAAGGGATCGCGAAGAAGCTGCCAAGGTTCTTGAGGAGCATCAGCGTCAGCTCGACGCTGCGCGCGGCGAGGCGCAGCGCTTCATCGCCGAAGGACGCGCCACCGCCGAGAAAATGAAGGCAGAGATGCTCGAGGCGACGCGCCGGCAGCAGCATGAGCTCATGGAGCGCGCGAAGCGCGACATCGAGGCGGAAAAAACGCGCGCGATCGCTGAGCTACGCCGTGAGGCGGTGGACCTGGCAATCGCCGGCGCGAGTAAGGTCATCGAAAAGAACCTCGACAGCGGCGCGAATCGTCAGCTGGTGGAAAGCTTCCTCAGCTCGATTCCCGCGCAGGCGAAGCGCTAATGCGCGAGACGACGATCGCCAGAAACTACGCCGAGGCGTTGCTCGCGCTCGCGCGTAAGGCCGACGATCTGACTGGCTGGGGAGTTCTCATCCATGCCTTCGCTGAAGTGGCAGCGAGCGACGAGAAGCTGCGGCACTTCCTCGAGGCGCCGCAGATCTCGGCGGCGCAGAAGAACGAAGTGTTAGGCAAGGCCTTCGCTGACAACATGCCGCGCCTGATGCTGCGCTTCATCCAGAAGCTCGTGTCGAATCGGCGCCAGATGCTCATACCGGCCATTTCTGTGGAATACGCCAATCTGGTCGACGAAGAGGAAGGGCGTCTGCATGCTCGGGTCACCGTCGCGCGCGATGCAACCGACGCCGAGCTCCAGGCGATCGAGAAGGAACTATCGCGCGCCTTTGGCAAGACCGTGGTTCCGCACCTAACGACAAATCCAGCGATCATCGGCGGCGTGGTCGTGCGCATCGGCGACACGGTGTTGGACGGGTCAGTGCGGCGCCGGCTCAGCGCGCTGCGGCAGCGAATACTCACCTCCTCCAGTTAGCGCGTGAGCGGGCGCGTCGACGTCACCCACGTCCCCAAGCCGTGGGGGTGGGAAAAGATCTGGGCCAACACAGATCGCTACGTCGGAAAGATCCTGCACATCAACGCCGGCCATGCGCTCTCGGTCCAGTACCATGTGCGCAAGGACGAGACCGTGTACCTGCTCGCGGGGCAGCTCAAGTACTGGGTGCGCGATGAAAGCGGCGAGATGCGCGACATGAACCTCACGGTCGGGGAGGCCTTTCGCATCACGCCCGGGACGGTGCATTACATGGAGGCAATCAGCGACTGCGACATTCTGGAGACGTCCACACCGGATCTGGACGACGTTGTTAGGCTCAAGGACCGCTACGGCCGAGAGGGAACGAGCGCGCCATGAAAGTGATCATTCCACTCGCGGGGAAGGGAACCCGCCTGCGCCCGCACACGCACATCACGCCCAAGCCGATGCTCAAGGTGGCGGGGAAGCCCGTGATGGCGTACATCCTGGACGACCTCAAGGCGTTAGGCACGGTCTCGCAGATCATCTACATCACGGGGCACTTGAAGGAGAAGGTCGAGGCCTACGTACGCGCCGAGTACGACTTCCCGTCCGTGTTCGTGGAGCAAGCGGTGCAAGACGGCACCGCCGGCGCGGTGAAGCTGGCGCAGAAGTACGTGGACGAGGCGGTCCTCATCATTTTCGTCGACACGATCTTCGATACCGATCTGAGTGTCGTCAATCGGACTGACGCGGATGGAATTATCTGGACGAAGGAGGTCGAGGACTATCAGCGATTCGGCGTCGTCGTGACGGATGCCGACGGCAACATGACCAAGATCGTGGAGAAGCCGAAGACACCGATCTCCAAGCGCGCGAACATCGGGCTCTACTACGTGCGCAACTGGAAGCTCATGTATGAAGGGATCGACCACGTGCTGTCGCAGCCGAAGAACCAAGGCGAATACTTCTTGACGGACGCATTCCAGTACATGATCGAAAAAGGCGCGCGGATCAAAGTGATCGACGTGGCCGGCTGGTACGACGCCGGGAAGCTGGACACGCTCCTGGAAACGAATCGCGTCATGCTCGAGCGGCACGCCGCACGAAGCGCGAAAGGGGAATTCGGCAGCAGCGCCAAGATCACGCAGCCCGTGCAAATCGCCGACGATGTGAAGATCACGGACTCGTCGATCGGGCCTAACGTGACAATCGGGGCGGGGAGCGTGATCGCGGGCAGCTCGCTTCGCGACACGATCGTAGGCGGTGGGGCGACGATCAAGAAATCGACGCTCAAGAATTCACTCATTGGCGATGCGACAGTGATCGAGGGGTTCGACGGTGAGTTGACCGTGGCTGATCATTCGGAAGTAAGAGGGGTTAGGGAATAGGGGTTAGGAGTTAGCCTGCTGTGGTTACTATCGTCGGGGCTGGGCCAGCTGGGCTCGCGACCGCAGCATCGCTCAGGCGTCGCGGAATCGCCTATCGTCTCCTGGAGCGTGGCGACTCGTTAGGGCACTCCTGGCTCAACCTGTACGACAGCTTGCGGCTGCATACCGGCAAGCATCTGTCGCACCTGCCCGGCTATCGTTTCGGCTCCGGGACGCCACTCTTTCCGTCGCGCGAAGAGTTTGTCCTTTATCTGCGTGACTACGCGCGCCACTTCGGCATCGCCGTGGAAACTGGAAAGGACGTCGTCGCTGTTTCGAAAGCGGGAGATGGCTGGCGCATAACGACGGCAGACGGCGAGTCGCACGACACAGCCGCGCTTGTGATGTCGACTGGAATCATCGCCAACCCCAAAGTTCCGGTGCTTCCGGGCCAGGATCGCTTTCGCGGCCGCGTGCTGCACAGCGTGGAGTATCGCCGGCCTAACGACTTTATCGGACGCCGTGTGTTGATCGTCGGCGTCGGCAACTCCGGCGGAGAGATCGGTGCGGAGCTGGCGCGCGCCGGCGCTCGCGTAACGGTATTGGTGCGCTCGGGCGCCAACGTCGTCCCGCTGATGCTCGCGGGCCTTCCCATTCAGTACGTCGCGTATGTCATGCGCTGGCTGCCGCGCAGCGCTCGCGAGCGCATCGTTGGCCGAGTGCAGCGAATCATGGAGAAGAAACACGGACCGCCAGTTCTGCCGCGACCGCCCTATTCGGCGCTCGATGCGATCCCGCTCATCGGGTTTCATCTCGTCGAGGCGATCCGCGAGGGACTGATCGAGGTTCGCCGCGCCGATCTTACCGGGCTTACGGAAACTGGCGTGCGATTCAGTGACGGCAGCGAGGCGGACTACGACGTCGTCCTCCTTGCCACAGGTTTCGCGCCGGCGCTAGCGCCGTTAGGCGAGAGCATTCGCACCGACGCAAAAGGCTTCGCTATCCGTAGCGACCGCGTGACGAGTGCCGACCAGAAAGGCATCTACTTCGTGGGACACAACTACGATAGCACCGGCGGCCTCTCCAACATCCGTCGCGACGCGCGTCTCGCCGCGGAGCGCATCGCTAGCCAGTAGCCGCGGCGGCAACGATCGTCAGCGCGCGCCAGAGCCCTAACGCTGAGTCGGTGTGATCGTACCACTCGCGCAGCGTGTGGGTATCGCCGCCGCGTCCTCCCGCACCGATCGCGATCGCCGGGACGCCTCGATTCATGGGGACGTTGGCATCCGTCGACGCGGCAGACAACTCTGGAGTGCGACCGATGGCGAGCGTCGCTTCCCGCGCGGCCGCCACGAGTGGGTGGTGCGGGTCGATCGCGCCAGCCGGTCGCTCACCGATCCGCTCGCTCGTTAGGGTGAGCGGCGGGGTCCCCGCCGTGCGCGCGGCGTTGGCGCGATCGACGGCGTGCCGCATACGCGCGTCGACGGCCATCTCCCAGCGCTCCAGCTCCGCGGCGCGAACGGAACGAACTTCCACTTCCAGCCAGGCCTCTTCGGGAATCGCGTTGATCGAGGAGCCGCCGCCGATGCGGTTTACGCTCACGGTGATGCGCGGCTCCTGCGGAAGTTTGAGCCCCGCCAGCTCCACTGTGATGGCGCCGGCGACGTGCACCGGATTCACGACGCCATAGGCGCCCCAGCTGTGCCCGCCGGGGCCATGAATCCGCGCACGAAGGCGTCGGACACCTAACGCTTCGGTCACGATGCGCGTGTCGCCGGGCCCATCGAGCGCGACGACGGCCTGAATGTCGTCACCTAACGCGCTGAAGAGATGCCGTGCGCCGCGCAGATCACCGATTCCCTCCTCGCCCGTCGTAGCGGCGAACAGGATCGGGTGCGCGGGCCGGACATCGGGTGTGGCCAGCTCTTCCGCCAGTGCCACGAGCGCTGTCAGGCCACGGGCGTTGTCGCCGATGCCGGGGGCGCTGATGCGCGTTCCGTCGCGTTTGATGCTGAGATCCGTCCCGTGCGGAAAGACGGTATCCAGGTGCGCGCAAATGACGACCGGAGGCGCTCCTGTCCTCGAGCCACGCAGCCGCGCCACGACGTTCCCTGCCGCGTCGATCTCCACGTTAGGCAGCGACTCGCTCAGGCGCGCGGCGACGAACGTCGCACGCGCGCGCTCGTCGCCAGTCGGCGCCGGAACGCCGGCGATGGCGATTTGCAGCGCGAGTAGCTCGGCGTCGCGTTGCGCGAGGCGCTCGCGGGCCGGTCCCAGACGGTCGTATGTCGCGCGGGCCGTGGTTGGCATCGACGGAAGAGGCGCCCTCGCGCCACGAGATGCAAGTGATAGCGCGGTTGGCTTCTCGCTGCTGTGAGGTCGCATACATTTGGCGCACTCATGAGGAAGACCCGCTTACCGCGCACAGTCTTCGCGCTCGCCGCCGTCAGTCTGCTGACAGACGCGTCGAGCGAAATGATTTATCCGCTCCTGCCGCTCTTTCTCTCGAGCGTGCTTGGCGCATCGGCGACCGCGCTTGGCGCGATCGAAGGGGCGGCCGAGTCCGTTGCAGCGTTGCTCAAGCTTGGGAGCGGCGTCTGGTCCGATCGCCTGACGAGACGCAAGCCGCTCGTCGTTTTTGGCTATGCGCTGGCATCAGCAGTGCGGCCGCTGATCGGTCTGGCGCAGAGCGCCTGGCAGGTAGGTGCCTTACGAGTCACTGACCGAATCGGGAAGGGGATCCGCACGTCGCCGCGCGACGCGCTGATCGCCGATGCCGTGCAACCTTCGCAGCGGGGAGCGGCGTTCGGCCTACACAGGGCGGGGGACCATCTGGGCGGGGTTCTGGGACCCGTGCTCGCCTTTACGCTGTTGCAGCTCTTTGGATTCTCTCTGCGCACTGTCTTCTTGCTTGCGGCGATACCGGCGGCGTTGTCGCTCCTGGTCCTGATTGCCGGCGTGCGGGAAGAGGCTCGTCGCAGCGCGCATGACGGCGGCGTTAGGATCGGCGAGCCAACCGCGCTTGGGAGCGAGTTTTGGAAATACCTCTCCGTACTCTTTCTTTTCGCGCTGGGTAACGCGAGCGACGCCTTCCTGCTGCTGCGAGCGTCTGCGTTAGGCGTCGCCGCGGCGCACGTACCGCTGTTGTGGGCGGCGCACCACGTCGTCAAGGCGATCGCCAATGTGCGAGGAGGGGCCCTGTCCGATCGCATTGGCCGGCGTCCGCTGATCGTCGCCGGCTGGGCCGTCTACGCCATCGTGTACCTGGCCTTTGCCCGCGCGTCGACGGCGTGGCACGTGTGGACCCTCTTCCTCGGGTACGGACTGTATTTCGGATTGACAGAGGGCGTGGAGAAGGCGTTCGTGGCCGACCTCGTTCCCGAGCGCCTGCGCGGCAGCGCGTACGGCTGGTTCAATTTCACGTTAGGCTTGGCCGCATTTCCGGCGTCGTTGATCTTCGGCGTGCTATGGGACAAGCGCGGCCCGACAACGGCATTCGGTCTGGCGGCGGTGCTGGCTGCAGCGGCGTCCGTGTTGCTTCTCGTGATGGTTCGCGGTCGCGGTCGCGGCCGCCCCGTCGCCCAAGCGTCGACTGCGTAGGCAAACCCACGAGATGTCAGGAACCCGTTCGGATGCGCGGCGCGCTGTGGCACGGCGCAAAGGAACCGCATAGCTGTACGCCGCAAGGAGATCTCGCTCGACCTGCGGAGGGACCTATGCGACGCTTTCTCGCGGCACTCACGGCGATCGTGCTTCCCGTTGTGCTCGGCGCGCAACCACCGGGGCACTGGCCGCCGGACTCGCTGATCAACACGCAAGTCATTCCGCGCACCACGCCCGTCATGCAAGTGGTCGGGCAGATGCGAAACTTCGCCGGAGGGTTGGGCGTGCGCTGTCAGTTCTGTCATGTCGGCGAAGAAGGTCTCGCACTCGAGAAATTCGACTTCGCGTCCGACGAGAAGCGCACGAAGCTCGTGGCGCGGCAGATGATGCGCATGGTGCTAGAGATCAACAAACGGCTGGACACGATTCCAGGCCGCACGAATCCGCCAGTTCAGGTAACCTGCGTAACGTGTCACCGCGGCATTAGCCGGCCGCTGCCGCTTTCTCAGGTGTTGATCGAGGCGGGGACAGCAGCGGGCACAGATTCGGCGCTTCGTGTGTACCGCGCTTTGCGCGAACGATACTACGGAGGGGATGCGTACGATTTTCGGGAACCGTCCCTCAACATCGCGGCCTTCAGGCTTGGTCGTGTGAGCAAGTTCGACGAAGCGTTTGCGCTGCTGAAGTTGAACGAGGAGATGTTTCCGAACTCGTCGGCGATGTATGTCTTTCGCGGCAACATAAACCTGATGCGCGCCGATACGGCGGCAGCTGCCACCGCGTTTCGCGAGGCTATTCGACGCGATTCAACGAACGAAGAAGCGCGCGGTCGCTTGCGAGATATCGGCCAGCGGCCATAGGCTGATTGGATATGAGAAGCGCGCTGTTGTTGAGTGGTCTTCTGACGTTGCAGACCAGCGCCTCGGCGCAGAGCGGCACCGGCGCTCAACCCGCGGTGCCTAACATTCGCGTGCTCGCAGACTCAGTTGCGAAGACGGGCACGTCCTTCGCAAAAACTCGGCGCCTCGTTCACTGGGTCAATGACAGCTTCAAGTGGTCATACACTGACTATCAACGGCGCACACCCGAGGAGATTGTCGCGCGACGCGCGGGTAATTGCGCCGAGCTCGCGTCTGTGCTGCACATGCTGCTCGACTCTCTCGGAGTGCGCTCGCGCTGGATACGCGAGATCAATGTGCAGCCGGAACAGACTCCGCGGCGTCAGCGAACTGCGGCTGAAATGGTCGTCTCGCGCGGGAAACAGTATTCGGTCTTTGGCCTGCAGCATAACGATCACGTGTGGCTGGAAGTGTGGGATGATTCATCGCAAAGTTGGTTTCCGGCCGACCCTGCCTACGGTGTTGTTGGACTCGCGGAGTGGTTGCCGGCTCGGCTTGCGCTCAGCGAGCGTCCAAAGCCGAGGGTTGCCGCAGTTGTTCCGATCGCTGCTGACATGCTCGCTCCGTTCGTCGTTGTCGCCGGAGAGAGGCGTGGCGGCCCGTACTCTACCGATCGCACCGCTTACTACCTGATCGACGGTTTCGGTCAGCGGTTGTATGGCGGCGGCCTAACGCAACTTCCGTCCTGGCAACGATGGGTTTCAGCCGTGCAATCGCTGTCACCGCATGCGGCCGCTGCATTTGACGGGGCCGAGAATCTGCACGCCTACACCGACGAAATTGCTCGACTCAAAGCGACATACGATGCGCTGGCCCGCGACGCTGTGGCGCGCGGGCTCAAGTGGTCGCGTTAGGCTCCTAGCCAGGCCTATTCTGATGCCAGCGCTGTATTAGGATCCAGGCGCGACGCGCGCCGCGCGGGGACCACGGCCGCGAACAGTGATACGACAACTACGATCGCCGTCGCGCCCACGAAAGTGGCGAGGTCTCGTGTGCCCACTTCATAGACCATCGTCGCGAGCAGGCGAGTCATCGCGAGTGCACCGACCACGCCGATAACCACACCGATGAGGGCGATGCGCCCGCCCTCCCAGACTACCAGCCGCATGACATCTCGCCTGGTCGCACCTAACGCCAGCCTCACGCCTATCTCTCTGCTGCGCTGCCCAACGAGGAGCGAGAGCACGCCATAAAGCCCCACGACGGCGAGTGTGAGCGCCAGAATCGCAAACGCACCGATGAGCGTCATGCTGAAGCGCTGACGCGCCAATGAAAGGGAGAACACGTCGCTGAAGGTGCGGATCTCGCTGATCGTGAACTGCGGCGACACTTCGCGCACAGCGGCACGCACGGTCTCGATCGCGTTTCGCGGATTTCCGTTCGTCCTAACGACCAGCGCCAGGCCAGGATACGTGAATTGCGACTCTGGTACGTAGACCTGTGGCGTGGCGTCTTCATCCAGAGATGCGAGCTTTACGGTCTCAACAACTCCCACCACACGGCGCGTCGGGGAGTTCGGAACGAAGTCAAAGAGTGCTTGCACGTCCTTGCCGACGGCATTCTGATCGCCACCGAGGTAGAGACGGGCGAACTCGCGATTGACAACTATTGTGCGAACGCCGGGAGCATCGTCACTGCCGTCGAACACGCGTCCAGCCGCGACGCCGATTCGTGCCGCCGCAAAGTAGTTGCCGCTCACAACAGAATACTGTGCACGCGGCCCTTTGCCCGGTGGGTCGGGCGGCCGTCCCGGAATCGCAAGACCTCCGCCCTCGATGGCTCCCGAAAGTGGGAGTGCGCTTGTCGCGCCAGCTGCGACGACCCCAGGGCTCTGGCCCAATCGTGCTGTGAGCGCGTTGAGGGCGGTTGCCCATCGCGGTCCATCTGCAATGGGATTGAAACGCCCGCCGACCGGCAGGCCGACATTCGCTGTCAGCACCTCGTTAGGGTCGAAGCCTGGACGTGTCTGCTGCAAGCGCACGAAGCTGCGCGTGAGCAGCGTGGCGCCGATGAGCAGAATGAGCGACAGAGCGACTTCCGATATCACCAGCAAGCGACGCCCTAAGCGCTGCCTGATCGTACCGATCGTCCGCAAGCCACCCGCGTGCAGCGACGCGGCGAGCTGATTCCATCGCACCGATGACGCGGCTGCCAAACCGAAGGCGACTCCGGCGAGAACAGCGACTGCGCCAGCGAATACCGCCACGCGCCAATCGACGCCAATATCGTCTGCCCTGGGCATCGAGCCAGGCACCATCGCGAGCATCACTCGCGTCACTACATTGGCGATGACAACACCAACAAGCGTGCCAGCAAACGCGAGGACAAGGTTCTCGGTGACCAGCTGCCGAGCGATGCGCCCGTGGCCCGCACCTAACGTGGCTCGCAGTGCAAGTTCGCGTTGTCGCGTCGCGACGCGTGCGATGAGAAGACTCGCCACATTGGCGCAAACGACGAGGAGCACGAAGATGACGGCGCCGAACAGAATCAGCAGCGAGCGGCGTACTTTAGACGCCGCCTGGTCATTCATCGACTTTACGTGATAACCGAGTTTCAAGTTAGGCGCGTTGAGATCCAGGAAGTTCTTGATGATGGTCGTGAGCTCAGCCTGCGCCGATTCGAATGTCACATTGTCTTTGACGCGTGCGATAACGGACAGATTCTGCGTTCCGTAATTGCGCGCGTCGCTCGAGTCGAAGACGAGCGGCAGCCAGACGTCAGTCCGTAGCCCGAACTGAAACGGCGCCGGCAGCTCGGCACCGCGCGGATATGTGAAGCCAGGCGGCATGATGCCAGTGACTGTATGTGCTTCGCCACTCAAGAACATCGGCTTGCCGATAATCGAAGAGTCGCCGCCGAAGCGTCGTTGCCAGAGATCGTAGCTAATTACGGCGACCCGCGGCGCGCCTGGTACAGCTTCCGCCTGCGTGAACGGCTGTCCCGCGATCGGATGGACGCCAAGCACGTCGAAGAATCCCGGGGTGACGCGCGCGCCAGTCACGGGATCTGGGCCCGCATCGCCGTCTCGCGCGAGGGATGAAGGCCATGAGCGAAACGCGGCCGTGTTGACGTTGCGAGCCTCGCGCGCGATGTCGATGTAGAATCCGCTGCTCAACGGCAGATCCCAAGGTTCGCCTTCAGTCATCCAGATCATCGCGAGACGCGACGGATCGTGGTAAGGCAATGGCCGCACGAGCACGCCGTTGACAACGGTGACGACTGCGAGCGTGGCGCCGATGCCTAAGCCTAACGTCACGATCGAAGCGAGCGCGAAGAGCCTGTTGCGCATCAGCCAGCGGAGACTGTAGCCGACGTCCATCTTGGCTGCTGACCACCAATCTTGACGTTGGCGCGCGGCGTTGCGCGCCTCGCGTCCGCGGCGCAGCTCGGCGCTGATGCCGCCGACGTCGCCGAAGTGTGCGATCGCGCGCCGGCGGGCCTCGTCAGGTGCCAAGCCTTCCGCGATGAGCTCGCGCGTGCGCATCTCGATGTGAAAGGCCAACTCGTCGTCGACTTCTCGTTTCGCGTTGCGAACGGAATCAGCAAGACGGAATCGTTTCCCGGTCATACCAGCTCCAACTAAGAGTCTTTACGAGGCGTGTGCTGTTTCGAGAGCGCGGTCGACAGCAGCCGCGAAGACCTGCCATCGCCGTCGTTCGGATCGCAGTTGAGCGCGGCCCTTCGGCGTGAGTTTGTAATACTTCGCTTGGCGCCCGGTCTCAGATTCTCCCCACTCTTCGCTGAGCCAGCCTTTGCGTTCGAGGCGGTGCAGCGCGGGATAGAGCGCGCCCTCTTGAACGACTAGAACATCGGCCGTAGTGGTGCGGATCCAGCGGCCGATGGCGTAGCCGTGTCGCGGTCCCCAGCTGACGGCTTTGAGGATGAGTAGATCGAGCGTGCCAGTGAAGAGGTCGGAGCCGGCCATTATATCTCCCTAGGTGACATAGGTATGCAGAGGTGCAAAGCATAAGTCAACTAGGGGTCCATCCGTCGACGGGTGTCGCTGGCCGCGAGAATCAGCAGAGCAGTGAACGCGCGCCTAACGCGCGGCCACTAATTACGCGTCAGTAAGCCTTGGCACTCGGTAGCGCGAGCCGTCCCGTCACAGTATCCGCGAACGCGCGCACCGCTGCGTAGTAACGCGCTCGATCGACCTCGAACGCGTGCTCGTGCCCACCGGACACAGTGAGGAAGCTCTTCGGCGTAACCGCGGCTTCGTACAGGCGCTGGCCGTGGGCGTACGGAATGATCTCGTCGTCCGTCGCATGGATGAACAGCTTCGGCGCCACGATTCCGTGGATGCGTCCAATGGAATTGAAGTCGTTGCTCGACAGCAGCCTAACGGGGAGCCACGGATACAGCTCTTGCCCGCGGTCGGAGACGGCGGTAAAGGCGCCCTCCACAATGAGACCCGCCGCGCGCACCTTGCTCGCGAGATAGGTAGCCACACCGCTGCCAAGCGAATGACCGTAGATCACCAATCGCTCGGGTGGCACGCCAAGAGAATCCGTCAGGTAGTGGTACGCAGCCTCGGCGTCGCTATACAGCCCGTTCTCAGTCGGCGAGCCCGCGCTTTCACCAAAGCCGCGGTAGTCGAACTGAAAGACATTCATTCCTTGTTGGCGCATCCAGGCGGCCCAGCGCGGCCGGCCATACGACGAGATGTTCCCCGCATTGCCGTGACAATCGAGAACCCACGCGCCGTTCGCCGAGTCTGCGCCCGGGGCGAAGATCAGCCAACCAACGAGCTTTGTGCCGTCCGCACTGGCGAACCTGACAATGCGCGGCGCGATGCCTAACGCAGTATCGGGATGCTGCACGACGCGCTCGCCCGGATGGTAGACCAGGGACGTTTCGTTGATCTTCACGTAGGCGGCCGCCGCGAGGTAGCCCGCACCCGCCAACGCCAGCAGAGCGACGATTATGCGCATATTAGTGCCGTTCCAACTCGGACGGTCGCGTGCATCGGCTCTGCGAAAGCAGTTGAAGCGGCACTAGCAGCAGCGGTTCCCCGGCTTCGAGTACCGCGCGTCCAGTCGCTCCGCGGCGAATTGCGCGGGCGTGAGTATATCCCCACCCGGTTCAATCCGTCGCGGAAGCGCGCGAACTGCAGCGGCATAGCGTCGCCAGTCGGGTGCGCCGATGATCACTCGCACTGCGGACGCCGCCGCGCCAAAGACGGCGCGCGGCGCGAAACGGGAGGGCCGAGGAGCAGCTTCCGAGGCCAGCGCGACACCTAACGGCTCCGCGCGCTGCATGGCCATCGCAAGCGCAGGTTCGTATGGGACCTCCGTCGACACAACGGCTTTGCGTCCGCTCAGCGTCGACCACCATTCACGCGCCGACGCCGCAAGGATCACAATCACGCTGAGCATGAAGAATCCGGCGACAAACGCATCCAGCCGGTCATTGAAGATGAGACGCCGCGCCGCTTCCGCTGTGGCCACTCCCGCCGGCACGCGTCCATCCGCCAATGCTTCTGAAAATGCGCGGGCATGTGCGAGGAAGCCGAGTCGCGGCTCGCTCGAGAAGATCTTGATGTAGCCTGCGCTCATCGTCACCGATACGAGCCAGACGAGCGGCAGGATCGTGATCCACGCGTAGCGTGCCTTGCCCATCTTGATGATGACCGTCGTGCCGACGCAGAGCGCGACAGACGCGAGGAGCTGATTGGCGATTCCGAACAGCGGCCACAGCGAGTTGATGCCACCTAACGGGTCGGTCACTCCCGAGTAGAGGAAGTACCCCCACATCGCCACGAAAATCGCGCTCGTCACGACGACGCCAGGATACCAGGACACACGGCCGAGCGGCGCCCACGCGTGCTTGAGCAGATCCTGCAACATGAAGCGGCCAACACGCGTCCCGGCGTCAAGCGTCGTGAGAATGAACAGTGCCTCGAACATGATCGCGAAGTGGTACCAGAGCGCGAGCGCGCCAGACCCACTGAAGGCATTGGAGAAGATGGTCGCCATGCCGACGGCGAGACTCGGCGCCCCGCCCGTTCGGGAGAGCAGCTTCTGCTCGCCGATCGTCCGCGTCAGCTCGTTGAACTGCGCCGCGTCGAGCGTGAAGCCCCAGTTGCGGATCGCTTCGGCGGCGCTCTCGACGGTTGAGCCTAACGCTGCGGCGGGAGCATTGATAGCGAAGTAGACGCCCGGCGTGAGTGCGCATGCCGCGACGAGCGCGAGCGTGGCCACGAGCGACTCAGTCAGCATCGCACCGTACCCAATGAAGCGGGCATCAGGCTCGCGTTGGAGGATCTTTGGGGTTGTGCCTGACGAGATGAGCGAGTGGAAGCCCGAAATCGCGCCACACGCGATCGTTATAAAAGCGAATGGGAATAGTTTGCCGGCGAACACCGGACCTGTCCCGTCGATGAAACGCGTGACGGCCGGCATGTGCAGGGGAGGCAGGTATATCAGGATGCCGAGTGCCAGCAAGAGAACGACGCCGATCTTCACGAACGCCGAGAGGTAATCGCGCGGCGCGAGCAGCAACCAGACCGGAAGAACGGACGCCGCGAAGCCGTAGATCATGATTGCCCACGCGATCGTCGTCCGCTGCAGCGTGAACATCGGCCCGTACACCGGATGCTCGGCGACCGAGCGGCCGGCATAGAGCGCCACGATCAATAAGACAAGGCCGATCGCTGTCGCTTCGAGAACCTTGTGCGGGCGAATCCAACGCATGTACGCGCCCATGATCAGCGCGATTGGAATCGTGAGCCCTACGGTCACGATCCCCCACGGGCTCTCGCCTAACGCGTTGACGACAACGAGCGCGAGCACGGCGATGAGCACGATCATGATGCCGAGGACGGCGACGAGCGCTGTGAATCCGGCGGCGGTCCCGATCTCTTCCTTCGCCATCTGGCCGAGCGTCTTGCCGTTGCGCCTAACGGAAGACGCCAAAATGACGAAGTCCTGCACGGCGCCACCGAGCGCGACGCCGATGATGATCCAGAGGGCGCCAGGCAGGTAGCCGAACTGGGCTGCGAGCGTCGGGCCAACGAGCGGGCCAGGGCCGGCGATGGCCGCGAAGTGGTGGCCGAAGACGATCCAGCGATTTGTGGGGACGTAGTCGCGGCCGTCGTTCAGGCGCTCCGACGGCGTTTTGCGTGTCGGATCGAGCGCGAAGACATTGCTCGAGATGATGCGGCTGTAGAACCGGAACGCGACCAGATAGCAGCACACAGCTGCTGTCACGAGCCAGGCCGCGTTGATCGTCTCGCCGCGTTTGAGCGCGACATAGCTCAGTGCGCCCACACCAACAGTACCGACTGCAATCCAAATCAGATTTGGGACTATACGACGCATCATTCCCTCATCCTGAGGCCGGCGACAATCTAAGAGCCAGCACCTTAGGGGTTAGGGGATGGGGGTTAGGGGTTAGGGAACGACCTGACCCACCTTAGGTTACCGACGCGCATTCAGTCCTCATGAAGAACATTCCTTGTACGCTGATTCCCGGTGATGGGATTGGGCCGGACATCACAGACGCGACACTGCGCGTGCTGGACGCAGTTCGTGCAACGGGTGGCGTCGCCTTCGAGTGGGATCGACAGCTCGCCGGTATGGCTGCGGTCAAAGCAGTCAACGATCCGATGCCTGACGCGACGCTCGAGTCCATCAAACGCACGCGTCTGGCGCTCAAGGGACCGCTGGAGACGCCGTCCGGGGGAGGCTATCGCTCGGTGAATGTCGCGCTGCGTAAGGCGTTCGATCTCTACGCCAACGTGCGCCCGACGAAAGACATGATCCCAGGCGGCCGCTTCGACAACGTCGACATCGTGCTGGTACGTGAGAACACCGAAGGTCTCTACGCTGGCCTGGAGCACTACATCAAGATTGGCACGGATGAAAAGGCCGCCGCGCAGTCTGTGGCGCTGGTGACGCGCGTCGGCTCGGAGCGTGTCATCCGCTATGCGTTTGAGTACGCGGTGCGGCACGGGCGCAAGCGCCTAACGCTTGTGCACAAGGCGAATATCCTGAAATACTCGCAAGGGCTCTTTCGCGAGATCGGCCAGCAGGTCGCCACCGAGTATCAGGGGAAGATCGCGTACGACGAGCAGATCATCGACGCGATGGCGATGAAGCTCGTGCTGTACCCTGAAAAGTTCGACGTACTCGTCACGACGAACATGTTCGGCGACATTCTCTCGGATTTGGCGTCGGGGCTCGTGGGCGGACTGGGTCTCGCACCGGGAGCCAACATCGGTGAGCATGCCGCGATCTTCGAAGCCGTGCACGGAACGGCGCCGGACATCGCGGGGCAGGGCATCGCCAATCCGGGCGCACTGATTCTGGCTGCGTGTCTGATGCTCGAACACGTGGGCGACCTAACGAGTGCTGCTCGCATCCGTGCAGCGCTCGAGGCGGTGTTACGTGAGGGGAAGGTGCTGACGCGCGACCTGGGTGGCACCGCGACGACCCTGCAGTTCAGCGACCACATCATTGGCAAGCTCGAGTCCAGCGCCATCCCAGCCGCCGCGCGCTAGCGGAGCGGAATCGGGGCGCGCGCTGCGCGTTCTGCAGGTCGGCGATTTTCACCTGGCCAAGCCGGCGCGACCCGATCTCATCGCCGCGCTGGAGACGCTGCTCGCCCGCGAGCGCTACGACGTCGTAGTGTTTTGCGGCGATTTCGCGCAGCGATCACGCATGGGTGAGTTCATCGCTGGGACTGCACTCGTTAGGTACGCGCGCCAATTTGGACAAACGATCGCGGTACCGGGAAACCATGACGTGGCGTGGTGGCGATCGCCGCTGCACCTGCTTGGCGAGGAGCGGATCACGCGCAAGTATCGCCGTTGGCTCGATCCGAACGTGGAACCGGTGTTGAGCGTGAATGGCGCCACATTCGTCGGGCTCAACAGCTCGCACGGGATCGCCCCGTACACGCTGACGACTCGACTGCGCGACCTGGCAGTGGTTGGTATGGTCACGGACGCGCAGCTCGATCGCTGCAAGACGCTGCTTGCTCGAATTTCCCCCGGCGACCTCCGCGCGATCGTCATGCACCACAATCCCGTGCGCGGTGAGCTGTCGCAACGTTTTGGCATCCCCAATCACCGCAAAGTCCTGACAGCGTTTGCCGCGGCCGGCTGCGACCTCGTGCTCGCTGCGCACGACCATCAGGAGCGCGTCGAAGCTGTGACGCTGCCGGACGGCAGGGGCGGGAATCGAACCGTGGTCGTGTCGGTTTGTGGGACAATCAGCTCGCGCTCACGCGGCGGGCGGCCGTGCTCTGCGACAGCTGTCACCATCGACAGTAGCTCGATGACCTTCGACATTCTGATGGCGAGCGACGCTCGCCCATCATTCGAGCCAGCGCAGCGACTCGTCTTCCCTCGCGCACCCTGAAGCCACTCACGTAGCTTCCGCGCCACTTATGGCAGCTCGAAGGAATCTGTTGCTGACGGTCAGCGCGGTTGCGCTGGCGGCTACACTCTATGCCGGCGGCTGCGGCGTCGGTCCCGTACCGCCGCTCGGACCCTTGCTCGATCCGTGGAGCGGCGTGTGGTCGGCCGCGGGCAATGCCGAGCTACCCGCTCGGGCCACAGCGAGAGTGCCTGGGTTGTCGCATGACGTGGAGGTGCGCTACGACGATCGCGGCGTGCCGCACATCTTCGCGCAGAGTGAGCTGGATGCCTATCGCGCGTTAGGCTACGTCGTCGCGCGCGATCGCCTCTTCCAGTTGGACATTCAAACGCACGCCGCATCGGGCCGCCTGTCCGAGTTGGTCGGTGGCGTCGCGCGAGCGCTGGATCGTGAGGTGCGCTCGTTAGGAATGCCGCGCGCCGCGATCGCCAAGTGGCGCGCGTTGCCGGCAGACGGCCTGGGTCGCCGCGTGCTCGAGGCCTACTCCGACGGAGTCAACGCCTACCTCGACGCGATCCCGAAGAGTGCCTGGCCGATCGAGTATCGGATTTTGAATGCGCGTCCCGAGCGCTGGGAGCCGGTGAACTCGCTGCATCTGTTCATGAGGATGAGCAATATTCTCACGTACGTGCCGAGCGAGCTGGAACGATACGCCGCGCAAGCGAAGGTTGGAGCAGCTGCGGCAGCGTCGGTTTTGCCGATCCACTCACGCATACAGGAGCCAATTCAGCCTAACGGTTCGGCAGCGCCGTGGTTCGATACAACGGCCATCGCGCCGCCCGGAGCGCCAGATACGAGCATGATCACGCGGACGCTCGCAGCAGCGGCGCTGCAGTTCGCGGACCACGAATCAGCGCCTCGCTTCGCCAGTAACAATTGGGCCGTCGCACCGCGACGCACGCGCAATGGTTATGCGTTGTTGGCCGGCGATCCGCATCTCGAGCTCAATCTGCCCAGCATTTGGTACGAGGCCCACATCGTCGTCCCGGGCGTATTGGACATCTACGGCGTGACGATTCCCGGTGCGCCTGGGATTATCCTCGGCTTCAATCATGACGTCGCGTGGTCCTTCACGAATACCGGCGCTGACGTCATCGACTTCTATCAGGAAACCGTCGACGACTCGCTGCTTCCGAAGCAGTATCTCGTGGACGGATCATGGAAGAACGTCGCGCGCGAGGTCGAGGTAGTTCGTGATGAGCGCGGTCGAGCGATCATCGTCGACACGATGCTGTACACGCACCGCGGGCCGCTCGCCAAGCGTGGCAAGCTGTGGCTCTCGATGCGCTGGATTCCGTTGGAGGCTCCGCTCGACGCAACGGGCTTTGTGCAAGCGGCAAAGGCCACGACGGCGCGGGCGTACCTCGACTCGATGGCTCGCTATTGGCCCACGCCGTCGCAGAACATGATGGCGGCGGACCGCGGCGGCACGATCGCGATCAGATCGACGGGCCGATTTCCCATGCGGCCGAATCGCAGTGACGGCCTAACGATTCGCGACGGATCCAACAGCCAGAACGACTGGCAGGGTGATTGGCCGGTCGTGCAGTACCCGCAGGCGTTCGATCCGACACAAGGGTATCTGGCCTCAGCCAATCAGGAGCCGATCGATCCGCGTCAGGGGCCTGCGTACTTGGGGAGCGATGACTCATACGAAGTCTGGCGCGCGCTGCAGATCAATCGTCTCCTGCGCGCCGACAGCGCGGTGACGCCGGACGCAATGCGTCGCTTTCAAACAGATCCGGGATCTGTGCGAGCGGATCTCTGGATGCAAGCGTTGCTGGACGCGACGGCAGCCGACAGCGTCGATCCGCCGAAATCGTTGCGCGAGGCGCGCAGCCTGCTGGCGAGCTGGGATAAGCGCTACACGAAAGAGAACCACCAGGCGATCCTCTTCGAGACCGCGTTAGGAAATATCACGCGGCTGTTATGGGACGAACTCGAGGATTCTACAGGAGGGAGGGTGGCGACGCCGAGCGGCGATGTGACGCTCGCACTAATAAGCCAGCCGCACAATGCCTGGTGGGATAGCCGCGCGACTGGCGAGCAGCACGAAGACCGCGACGCGATTCTGTCCCGCGCGTTACAAATGGCGTACGACTCGCTCGTGGCCCGCTTCGGGCCAGCGACCGGCGACGCGTGGCGCTGGGAACGCGTGCGACCGGCACGCATCAATCATCTCCTGCAGTTGCGTGGGTTCAGCGCGCTCGGCATTGGTGTGCAAGGAGGGTTTGGCACGCTCAATCCATCGGCGGGGACAGGCTATGGCTCGAGCTGGCGTATGGTCGTCGAGCTGGGGCCTAACGTGCGCGCCTGGGGCATCTACCCGGGAGGGCAGAGCGGGAATCCGGCGA
Organism: Gemmatimonadaceae bacterium; assembly: GCA_036003845.1. Classification (GTDB taxonomy): domain Bacteria; phylum Gemmatimonadota; class Gemmatimonadetes; order Gemmatimonadales; family Gemmatimonadaceae; genus DASYRX01. Next base: position 35,211 of record DASYRX010000061.1, read on the forward strand.
GCGCACGCTACCGTGACCGTGTCGCGAAGTGGAGCAACGGCGAGCTGGATTCGTTGCGCGTTCCGGCGGTGCCGGGGGCCCTAACGAGCCCACGATTTTTCCTGCGGCTGCGATCCGGAACGAACTGAGATGCGAACCGCGCGAGACATCCTCATCATCGCCGCCGTCATGGCGGTCGCAACGCGCTTCCTTGGCTGGTGGGCCGTCCCCATCGTCGCGGTGTTTGCCGCGCTTTGGGACCGAAGTCCAGCAGCGGGCGCGACGAAGGTCGCCGTTGCGGCTGCGCTTTCCTGGGGCGTTCTACTCGTACTGCAGGGCGTCTTCGGTTCGAGTGTCATCAGCTTGGGACGAGATGTTGCCACGTCGCTCGGCGTTCCGGCGCCGGCTCCGCTCGTGCTTACTCTGGTGCTGCCGGCCATCCTCGCGGCCAGCGCAGCCGGCGTTGTCGCGGGCATCCGGAGGCTGAGGAGAGCAGCCACGACCTAGGCTGTTTCTGGGGGCCGAGGTAGGCGTCCTAAGAAGGATGCCGAACTTGAGCCGCTCCCTTCAACGATTAGCCCTTGCCGGGCCTGCGCTTGCATGCCTCGCGCTTGCCGGCTCCGTGCTCGCCCAGGCGCCGCGGTCGGCCGTCGCGGCGCTGCAAAGCGGCGATTCTGCATACGCCGCGGGCGCCCGAAGTCAGGCGATCGCTGCCTATCGGGACGTCGTACGCCTCGACTCCACCCGGTCTTCCCGTGCGATGTATCGGCTGGCCGTAATGCTCGCGCAGGACGGTGTGTACGACGAGGCGATCGCGTTGCACAAGGCGTACACTCGGCTCGAGCCTAACGACAAGGAAGGGAGCGTCGGCCTGGCTCGCACATACAGTTGGGCAGGGCGCAACGACGAGTCTGTGGCGCTCTACCGCTCGGTCCTGGCCGCAGAGCCGGACTATCGCGACGCCGCGATGGGCGCGGGCCAAGTGCTCGCGTGGAGCGGCCGCTACGAGGAGAGCGTCGAGACGTATCGCGCGTGGCTGCGCCGCCGCAGTGACGATCGCCAAGCGGCGATGGCCATGGCTCGCACGCTAGCGTGGTGGGGCGGCAGTCATCTGCGCGACGCCGCGCGCATGTACGATTCACTCTATGCAGTGGATCGTGACGTGGAAGCGCGCAAAGGGTTGGCGCTCGTGAAGGCCTGGCAGGGAGATCTGGTCGGCAGCGAGCGACTGTGGCGCGACCTGAGCGGCCAGTCGCCTAACGATCCGGAAATATGGACTGGACTCGCGCAAGTGCTGCGCTGGCGCGGGCGTCCGTTCGAGGCGCGCGACGCGCTGGATCATGCGCTCAGCGTCGATCCCAGACATCGCGACGCGCTCTCGCAGCGTCGCTGGCTGGATGCAGAGCTCTCGCCGGCGCTTCACGCGAGAGTGCTGAGTACCGGCGACAGCGATGGCAATCGCGCGCAATTCTACATACTCAACGGCGCCGCGCTGCCGTGGCGCCGCATTGGTCTCAGGTTCGACGCGATCGACCTCCGCGCTACCGATGGTTTGGTTGATCGCACGTCTCGCAGCGCCCGTGGCAGCGCGACGATCCGTCTTCCAATTGGCGCTGACGATTGGATCGCCCGCGTCGAGGTAGGTGCCAATCAGCAGCCCGGTGTAGGCGCGAGCGGCTCGGCGCGCTCGAGTGCGTTAGGCGGCCTCGCACTGGCCAAACGCTTCGGCGATCGCAGCAGTGCAGAGGTACGAGTCGGACGTTCGATGCTCGACGAAACCGTGGCCCTCATTGCCAACGGTGTTCGCATGACAACGACTGAAGCCGACTGGGATTCCCAGATCAGCGATCACCTGACCGTCAGCGCATCGGTTGGCGGCGGACGCGTGAGCACGGACACAACCAGCAACCCGCGTTTTGTCGGCGTGTTTGGAATGCGGTGGAGCCTCACGCATGGGCGCTCGTTCGGCATCGTTGCGCGCAGCGTGCAGCATGCAAAGGAGGCGCGCGACGGCTACTTCTCGCCGCGACAGTATCAGCATCTGGAGCTGACCGCGCGTGCGCGCCATGGTCGTGAACTGGGCTGGGTCTTCACCGGCGACGCCGGATTTGGCGTACAGCGCGTGGACTATCGCGGCGCTCAAACGACGCAGCCTTCGCAGCGCCTGACAGGAAGCGTGGGCTATATCTGGTCGCCAGGACTGGAATGGACGCTGAGCGGCGCACTCGCGAACGTCGCGACGACCGCGACCCTGTCGACCAGCACTTATCGCTTTGGGTCGTTGAGTCTGGGCGGCCGAGTCCCGCTGCGGTAGCGCGTCGCGCGGTTAGTCAGAGGAGCCTGCGGCGGTGCTTCACCTAACGCCGCGAAGACAGCCTGCATGGTCGCAAAAACCGGCTTCAGTTCTGCGTACCAACGCGGTTCTTCCCATGGGTGCCACACCCAGGTGCGGATCGCAGAATCATTGCCGGGAAGACGCTCCCCGAGCGTCGTGGGCTCGCGAGGGTCGAAGCTCACGACGACGAACCGGAAGCCGTCCGTCCTCTTACCGGCCACGTCTCCGCTGACTGCGTCGCCATAGAGCACGCTGCGCGAGGACGGATCCAGCACGTGCAGCATTCCCCACGCGAGACGGATCTCGATCACACCTGAGAGCGTGTCAGCGTACCAATCGGCGAGCGTCGTCTCCGTCTGTCGCGCATGGCGCAACAAGTTCCGATCGTATTGGTAGGCTGGATAGACGACACGGTTGCGACCGATACGGCGCCGATTGCTGGTCACAAACAGCGAGTCGTAGCGGCCGTCCTCGTTAGGCTCGGTGCGAAACGGTCGGTTCTGCACGCGCACAGAATCGACGACGCGGTACAGGTTATAGGGCGAGTCGACGAGCAGCCGGCCGGCATCTGGGCCACGTAGCTCGAGCATGAACTCGAAGCCAACCGGAGATCGCGTACCGGTGTACGGGAATCGCGTATCGCCGAGCTCTGGCCGGTAGGTGTCGATGCCGATGAGATAGTTTGCGCGCGACCAGTCGATCCTTCCGACATCGAGTCGCAGATACACATAGGCCTCGTCGCTGCGCACAGTCAGCGCGCGCAAATGCAGCGGCTCGGCGCCCTGCGTAGCGGTTGCCTCACTGCGATACAGCGGCTCGGCACGCCAATCATCCGCGCGGCCATCGATCGTGACGGCTGAATCGCGAACGCCCGCGCGCATGGCCACGATCCCGTAGTTCTGCTCCGCATCGAGCGCGTTGAGCCAGAGGCGATTTCGCTCCAGTGGCTGCTCGAAGTCGATGACGATCCAGTTCTTCTTGAACCATTCGTCGATCGCCGCGAAGAGCACAGCACCCGCCGCGCCGGCTGCGTGGATATCCCGCGTTAGGCGAGCGTCGATATCGGCTTGCGCGCGTTCGTCGTGGCCGCCGTGATCCCAGCCTTGGGGTTGCTTGTGCGCCATACCTCGCGACGACGGGACTCCGTATTCCGAGATCACGACCGGCATGTCGCCGTGATGCGCGACCAGCTCCCGCAAATAGCCGTAGTAGGCACTGGGGCCGTCCGGAGACGTCGCCCGCCCATAGCCAGGGTCGAGCACCATAAAGTCCGGATAGTACGGATACGCGTGATAGGACGCGAAAATGCCTGCTCGAAATGCCGGCGTTGCGTGCGTGAGGCGAGCGTCGAGCCCGATTGCGTCATTGTCGTACTCGCGAACCGACGTGTCAGGCTTCTCGCCGCGCGCGGCGCGCAGCGCTGCCTCCTCTTCCTTCGTCGACTCGGTGATGTGCCTCAACGGATCGAGCGGCGGCCAGTTCGTGTACGCGACCGGCCGTTGCGCGTTGTATCGCTCCATCTCGTACGCTACGAGATAGTCGAGCGCTCTGCCTAACCAGACATCGAGCGCGTGTCCTCCTGTGACGCGCACGTACCGGCCATTCAAGTTCGTCTGTTTCGGATGCAGTTTCGCGTATTCGACTACGGAATACGGTTCCCACTCGCGGCCGATGATGTACGCGAGAACCCATTGCGAAACGTCGGCGTCGTAATAGCCCGACGCGTGACCTGGGCGCTCCGGCAATGACGCGCTGCCGTGCAGCAAATCCACGACATGCCGCGTCTCGGCTCGGAACTCGTCGTTCCAGGCCGAGTCGTCATATCGCTCCTCGTGTGCACCGGGAGGGAGCTCGGTCCACACGCCGTGGATCAGCCAGATCGGGCGCTGGGGGTGCGCCAGGTTCCAGCGCCGCACCGCCTGATAAAAGTGCGGCGGGTGGGTCGTGTAGAGCCTGATGACGTTGGAGTTCATGCGCGCGAAGAGCTCCACCCAATACTCGTACGTGCCATCGTTAGGTGGGAAGTCCGACGGATGCTTCCCGGGGAGCGCGGCGCCGAGGTTGACTCCGGCGATCCACATCGGCCTCCATCCGCCGCGGCCGTCCGGGATTTCGAAGCGGCGGTTCCTTACGCGAGCCGCGACGACAGTTCGTGCTGGTCTCGCACGCCGTGGCGCGGCCTGCTGTGCGGTGGCCGCCTCTGCGTCACGAATACGTTGCAGGTGCAAGAGGCTCGTGGAGTCCGATGGAGCGATGGCAAGAATGCGTGTGAAGAGTCGCCGACTCATGCCAAGGTCGCCGCTATGGAATGTCGTGAGGCCAAGACCCACCAGCGCGTCGTAGTCTGCTGGGGCTATGGCCAGGATACGCTCGAACAAACGGCGCGCCCCCGTTAGGCTCTCACGCCGCAGAGCCACATATGCGGCACCGTTATTCGCGCCAATTTCGTCCGGGCACACCGCGATTACTCGTCGGAAGGCGGCATCAGCAGAGTCGAGCGAGGCACGCCGGTAGTGCATCCATCCGCTTTCAACGTGATCCGCTAGCTTTCGAGACAGCGGCGCGCACTCGGCCGCGACCTGGCCGTACGCGGGCGTCGCAGCCAGGGTCGAGACCAACGTCAAAGCGCCAACGTGAACCGCGCGGGCCGTTACGCGCCTGAACCAAGAAGTCATAGAAAGACGCACGATGTAAGACGCGCTGCCGGCAGGCTTGCAACCCAGGCGGCGACGTATTGGTTGGACGCGTACGAAACGCCATTTCCAGGAGGGCCCGCGGACTCAGGCACTTTTGGAGCGGCAGCGACTTCCGGGGCGTCATAGGTGCGCGAAGGCTCCACGAACAATCAGCGAGGGGCGTGGGCCGACGAGGGAAGAGGCCGGTCCACGCCAGCGCGCGGCCGCCTAACCGCAGTAGATTTGGCGCCCATGACGTTCACAGACTTTTTCAACATCGACAGTGCGCTTTCAGAAGAGGAGCGTGCCGTTCGCGAAAGCATTCGCCGCTTCGTCGATGAGCGTGTCCTCCCGATCATCGGCAAGTGCTACGACGAGGGACGCTTCCCCAAAGAGCTTATCCCCGAGCTCGGCTCGTTAGGTGTGTTCGGGGCGAATCTTCCCGAAGAGTACGGCTGTGCGGGGCTCAATAACGTCGCGTACGGCTTGATCATGCAGGAACTGGAGCGCGGCGATTCCGGCGTGCGCTCGTTTGCGTCCGTGCAAGGCGCGCTGGCGATGTATCCGATCTTCGCCTTCGGGAGCGAAGAACAGAAACGCCGCCACCTGCCGCCGATGGCGAAAGGTGAAGTGATCGGCTGCTTTGGCCTGACTGAGCCGGACTTCGGGTCGAACCCTGCCGGCATGATCACCATGGCGCGGCCACAGACTGACGGCACCTGGATCTTGAACGGCAGCAAGATGTGGATCACCAATGGCTCGACAGCGCAAATCGCCGTCGTGTGGGCCAAGACGAATGGCGACAAGGACGCCAGCTCGATCCGCGGCTTCATAGTTCCGACAGACGCCAAAGGCTTCAAAGCAAAAGATCAGAAAGGAAAGCTCTCGCTGCGTGCCTCGGACACGAGTGAGCTCGTCTTTGATAACGTGACGCTGGCCGCTGACGCACTGCTCCCCGGGACCGGTGGACTCAAGTCACCGCTCATGTGCCTGACGCAAGCGCGCTACGGGATTTCCTGGGGCGCGATCGGTGCCGCCATCGCGTGTCTGGAAGAAGCGTTGGCATACGCAAAGAATCGCATCATGTTCGATCGACCTCTCGCGAGCTTTCAGCTTCAGCAAGAGCGGCTCGCAGACATGCTCACAGAGATCGTCAAGGCGCAGCTCGTGTCGCTGCATCTCGGGCGGCTCAAGGATGCTGGCACGTACACGCCACAGCAGGTCTCGCTTGCCAAGCGCAACAATGTGAACATGGCAACCAATGTTGCGCGAGAGGCGCGTCGCTTGTTAGGCGCGGTCGGGATTCTCGCCGAATATGGTGCGATGCGTCACATGGCAAACCTGGAAAGTGTTTATACGTACGAGGGGACGCACGACGTCCATTCACTCATCCTCGGTCAGGCTCTCACCGGACTCAATGCATTCAACTGACGGATCGCGGGGCAAAGTCCTCGGAGAAAGTTCTCGCGGCGCGCTTGGGAGGGGGAGCGCGCCGCACCGCAAGACGACCTTAGTGCTTGCCGCACTTCTCGCGTTCTGTCCGGCCTCCACGCAGGCCCAGTCCGCGTTCCGCGCACGGCTGGACAACGACGCCTACAATTTCTGGCAGCATCCGGCCGCGCGAACTGACGAAGAATATTCCAACGGCGTGCGGCTGTCCGCCGAGCTCTACCGCGTGCCGCGCTGGGCGAAGCGCCTAACGAAGCAGCCGCCGAGTTGTGAGGTGCGTGCCGGATCGAATAGCACCTGCGTTTCGCACGAGATTGCGATCGAGCAGGACATCTACACGCCGAATCTCACACGCGCGCCGCGCAGCGTCGAAGGGTGGGAGCTGGAGAGACCATACGCCGCATGGCTCTACGTGAGCTCTACAGCGCGATTCGCTCGGCCGCGATCGCTGGACGAGGTGGAGCTTGCGGGCGGCGTTACTGGAGAGCCCGCGTTAGGCCAGCTCGCCCAGGGGATCGCGCACGCCATCAACGAGCGCTATACCCGTGAAGCGCACGGCTGGGACACGCAGATTGGCTTCGAGCCTGGAGTGCTGCTGCGCTATCGACGTTCCTGGCTCGCACGCGCGGCGTCGACGCGAGGCCCCGGCTTCGACCTGCAACCATACGTCGGCGCCGCGGCCGGAAACATTCTCACGAACGCCGAAGCCGGAGTGCAGGCGCGTCTAGGCTTCGCGATGTCGCATCCGTGGCATGTGCCGTCCTGGGACGCGCGCTCCCCCTTCGAGGTCTTCATCGTGGGAGGAGCGCGAACGGAGTTCGTGGCGCACAATTTTTCGCTCGACGGCAACACGCTACATCCAGATCGCGCTGTCGAACGCGAGCCGCTCGTCGGAGAACACACGATCGGGTTTGGCGTGCGCCTCGGCCGAGTTTCATTGGGCTGGCGCGCCGTCACGCGGTCGCGCGAATACGCCTCAGGCCCGAAGCACCACAGCTACGGGATCATGCAAGGCGGCGTGGAGATCGTCCCGTAACGCCTAACGATCTCGCCGGTAGCGTCCCGTGATGAGTCGCATGAGCCACTTGGGGGCGTAGCGCGCCACGAGCACGATCCAAAGGTAGCGTCGACCCGGAATCACGACGGTCGGGCGCTTCGCTCGCATCGCGCTCAATGACTGAGCGACGACCCGGTCGGCCGTCATCCAGAGCCATGCCGGCATGCGTCCTTTGTCCACCTTGGCGCGCGCGTGCAGCTCCGTGTGCGTGAAGCCGGGGCAGAGGGCCTGCACGTAGATCCCATGACGCGCCGTCTCCAACGCGAGGCCCTCGGCGAACGTGCGATCGTACGCCTTGGTCGCGCAGTAGTTCACGTTACCCGGGCTCTTTAGGTACGACGCGACGGACGACACGATGATCACGCTGCCGGCCTTCCGCTCGAGCATGCCTGGCAGCGCAGATTGCGTGAGGCGGTGAACGGCCAGCACGTGCAGCCGGACCATCGCATCCTGCATATCGTGCGACATCACGCCGACGCGGCCGGCGTGGCCGAACCCGGCGTTGTTCACGAGCACATCGACCGGATGCGCCGCGATGTACTCCACGACGCGTGACGTGTCGCCATCGCTGGATAGGTCGGCTGGAAACACGGTCACAGCGACGCCACGCGACGCCTCCAGCTCGTTTGCAAGCTCCGTGAGTCGCGCTCTGTCGCGCGCGACAAGCGTGAGATCGTAGCCGAGCGCGGCGAGTTGCAGTGCGAACTCGCGTCCGATGCCGGCTGTTGCGCCGGTTACGAGCGCGTGCGGCTGCAGGTGGCGTGTCACCATGAGAGCATGGTCATGAAAAGCGGGCGCAAGATGCCTCGTTCGCGTGGCAGCGCAACGTCTGCGCGGCTACTTTGATGTGAACTTTTTCACAAGGCGGATTCGCTCGAGTGAAGATCGCTGTCTGCATCAAGCGCGTGCCGGAAATGGATGTGAAGTTCCGTATCGCGGCATCGGGGAAGGCTGTCGACGAGATGGGACTCAAGTGGGACATGAGCGACTTCGATGGGTATGCCGTCGAGGCAGCGCTCCAAATGGTCGAGAAGCTCGGAACCGGCGAGGTCGTCGTCGTTTCGCTTGGACCGGATGCGACACAAGAAGTGTTGCGCAAGGCGCTATCGATGGGTGCGACTCGCGCCGTGCATCTCAAGAGCGACCAGGTGCCTTTTGACTCCGCGGCGATCGCAACGGCGCTGGCGGCCGAGCTCAAAGACGGCGGCTACGACCTGATCATGTTCGGGAAGATGGCGATCGACTCGGCGTCCGGCGCAACTGGAGTCATGGTCGGGGAGACTCTCGGCCTTCCGACCGTGCACGGTTGCTCGAAGCTTGAAATCGCGACCGGGAGGGGTTCCGCGAGGCGCGAGCTCGAGGGCGGCGCCGAAGAGGTCACGTTTCCGCTCCCAGCGGTCGTGACGATCGATGAAGGGATCGCGCGGCCGCGTTATCCATCGCTCAAAGGGATCATGGCGGCGAAGAAGAAGCCGATGGATACCAAGCCCGCGCAGTTAGGCACAGTGCGTGTGACTGTCGACGCGATGGCGCTTCCGCCGGAGCGAGCGGCGGGCCGCATCGTCGGCGAAGGGGCGGCGGCGGTGCCCGAGCTCGTGCGGCTGCTGCAGACGGAAGCCAAGGTCGTCTGATGCCTAACGTTCTGACGTACGCCGAGGTGCGCGGAGGCGATCTGCGCAAGATCTCACTCGAGTCCGTAAGCACCGCGCGCGCGTTAGCCGACGCTTACGGCGGTGAGGTGCACGTTGTCTTGACCGGCGGCCCGGGCGTGGGCTCGCACACTGGCACGTTAGGCGAACATGGCGCCGATGCGGTCTTCGTTACCGAGCACGAGGCGCTGGCGCAGTACAACCCTGAAGCGTTGAGCGCTCTTGTCGCCGACCGCGCACGAAACGCGTACGCCGCGGTACTCATCGGCGCATCGGCTCGAGGGAAAGATCTGGCGCCACGAGTGGCGGCGAAGCTCGGAGCCGCCATCCTGAGCGACGTCACGTCGCTCAGGCTTGACGGCGACGCCCTGGTCGCGACGCATCCTGTGTACACGGGGAAGGTTTTGGCGACGCTTCGCCTAACGGCTGGCGACGCTGCTGCCGTGGTTTCACTCCGGCCCGGCGCGTTCTCGGCAACACCGGCGCCGCGCACTGCGCGCGTTGAAGGCGTCCCCCCGTCTGGCGATCCGACCGCTGTGCGCGTGCAGGTCAAGGAGACGACAACTGCCGACAGCCGCAAGCTCGATCTCGCCGAAGCCCCCGTGATCGTGTCAGGCGGTCGCGGCCTCAAGGCAGCCGAAAACTTCAAGCTCGTCGAAGATTTGGCGGCGGCATTCGGCAACGCCGCAGTCGGTGCGACGCGCGCCGTAACCGATGATGGCTGGCGTCCGCACAGCGATCAGATCGGGCAGACGGGGCGTCAGGTGAGTCCTGAGCTTTATGTCGCCGTTGGCATCTCAGGAGCCATACAGCACATCGCGGGGATGCGCGCGTCGCGCTGTATCGTGGCGATCAACAAAGACGCCGAGGCGCCGATTTTCAAAGTGGCGGACTATGGAATTGTTGGCGATGTGTTCGAGGTGGTCCCAGCGCTGACCGCAGCTATTCGAGAGCTGCGCGCAAGACCGTAACTGCTTTCACCGCGGACACACGCGAACGCTGCTCGGACTAGCGCGGATATTGAGCTTGAATCAACCACAGAAGCGTCCGCGTCCATCCGTGCTTTGTCTGCGTTAGTCCGCGGTGAAGCTTTTCAGGTCATTGCGCATTGAGCTACGCTTACTAGCATGACCTTGAGTCAGGGTGTTTTTGCCGGATGCCTCGCGCTCGGCGCCGCGTTTTTCTCCTACAACGCGCAGCGCCTCGTTAGGTACCTCCGCATTGCCGGAGGTTCGGCCGGGTCGCGGCTGAACGACATCCCGCGGCGGCTCTGGAACCTGCTGACAATCGGCTTTGCCCAGACCAAGATCCTGCGCGATCCGGTTGCGGGGCCGCTGCACGCCCTGGTCTTCTGGGGATTCCTTGTCCTTCAGGTCGGCGCCATCGAGATCCTGGTGCAGGGCGTCGTTCGCGGGTTCTCGTACGGCAACTTTGTCCCCGCGCCGCTGCATTGGGTCTTCCTGCTTTCGCAGGAGCTGACAGCGGGGGCCGTGCTGGTCGCTGTCGCCGCGCTGCTGTATCGGCGCATCCTCGTTAGGCCCAAGCGCCTGCAGGGGGACCAGGTGCACAGCGGCGACGCCATTCTCATTCTCGCCATGATCGCGGCGCTCATGATCACGCTCATGCTCGTGAGCGCGACCCAACGCGTGATCAATAGCGAGCGTCCGGTGGCGGTGCAGCCGGTCTCCTCTCCCATTGCCGCCGTCATCGTGGCGCTCGGCACACCGCCTAACGTCGTGGAGGCCATTCTCGCGGCGAGCTGGTGGACGCACGCGCTGTTGATTCTCGTCTTTCTCAACTACCTGCCGTACTCAAAGCACCTGCACGTAATCGTCTCGCTTCCCAACACGTTCCTGTCCAACACGAGCGGGCCGGGTCGCGTTGGCGTCATGCCGCTGATGGACCTCGAAGCCGAAACCGAGCACTTCGGCGCCTCGGACGTCGATCAGCTGACGTGGAAGAACCTGCTCGACGGTTACACGTGCACCGAGTGTGGCCGCTGCACGTCAGTGTGTCCGGCGAACATCACCGGGAAGCCGCTGTCGCCGCGCAAGATCGTCATCGATACGCGGCGGCGAACGATGGAGCTGGCGCCGCACCTCGTGAGCGGTGGGGCGCCTAACGGCGACCTGCGTGAGCATCGCTTGCTCGATAATTTCATCACCGAAGACGAGCTGTGGGCCTGCACGTCGTGTCGTGCGTGCGTTTACGAGTGCCCCGTATCGATCGATCAGCTCGAGGTCATCAACGAGCTGCGACGCCATCTCGTCCTCAGCGAGTCGCGCTTCCCCGAGGAAGTGCAGCCGGCCTTTGAAGCGCTCGAGCGCAACGGCGCGCCGTGGGCCTTCCCCCCGTCGAGCCGCGCTGACTGGGCGGCCGGCCTCGACATTCCGACGATGGCCGAGCTGTCGGCACGCGGTGAGACACCGGAAGTATTGTACTGGGTCGGCTGCATGGGCTCCTTCGACGAGCGAGCCAAGAAAACGACCGTCGCCGTCGCGCGCATACTCAGGGCTGCCGGTGTGCGCTTCGCCATACTAGGACAGGAGGAGAGCTGCAACGGCGATCCCGCGCGCCGCATGGGGAACGAATATCTCTACCAGATGCTCGCCAAGCAGAACATCGAGACGCTGGATCGCTACAATGTGAAAGCGATCATCACCAACTGCCCGCACTGCTTCCACCAGATCGGCAACGAATACGAATCGTTAGGTGGGCACTACGAGGTGGTGCATCACTCGACGTACATCGCCGCGCTGCTGCAGGAAGGCCGTATTCCGCTCAGCGGAGCGGCGGGCGCAGCGCAACGTATTGTCTACCACGATGCCTGCTACCTGGGCCGCTACAACGGTGTGTACGACGCGCCGCGCGACGTGATCCGTCAGGCGTTGCCCGTGATCGACGTCGTCGAGGCGAAGCGCAGCAAGGATCGCTCGCTGTGCTGCGGCGCCGGCGGCGGCCGAATGTGGATGGAAGAGCGCATCGGCAAGCGCATCAACGTCGAGCGCAAAGAGGAGCTGGCCGCCACTGGCGCGGACACCGTCGCCGTGGCCTGCCCCTTCTGCATGACCATGCTTGGCGATGCAGGAAGAGGCAGCGAGGGATACGTGCCCGTTGTCGACATCGCCGAGCTTGTCGCCAGCCGCCTGAAAGCCTAACGAGTGCGCTGCCAAAGGCTATGAGCTTCCTTCGCATAGACGAGGCGATTCCGTTCTATCCGAATCTCCGCGTGATCCGAATGGCTCTTGCTCTTGACGCTGTTACTCCAGCGCCTAACGCTACTCCGCGCGCATGACGTCAGCTGGATCGAGCGACGACGTGCGCCTGGCCGGAATCCAACTCGCGAGCGCGGCCACCGCAACGAGCAGCAACGATGCGCCGGCGAGCGTGACCGGATCCGTCGGCGCAACGCCATAGAGCAAGGTTCTTAGCGTTCGCGCCACGAAGAAGAACAAGACCAGTCCAGCGCCGATTCCAAATGTCGTGAGCAGGACCCCCTGGCTCGTGAGCATGCCGATAATGGACCTCGGTGACGCGCCGAGGGCGATGCGAACGCCGAGCTCGCGGGTGCGCAGGGCCACGACGTACGCCATTACGCCATAGAGTCCGATCGCACCGAGAAGCAATGTGACGACAGCAGCGACGCCGAGCAGCATGATTGTGAAGGAGAGTTGGGCGATGGACGCAGCAAAGACGCCCCGCATCGGCCTAACGTCGAACAAGGGCAACGTCGGATCCAGTTCCTTGACAGTGCGTTGCACGGCCGTAGTAATCGTGACCGGATCGCCGACGGTGCGCACGACGAGAGCCATGGTATTGTGCGACTGTGAGTTGAATTCCGTCGACCCAGGTGTTTCCGGGTAGTACACAGTGCCAGATGGTGGCGCCGCAAGTGAGGTATCGCGCGTATTACCGACCACGCCGACGATTGTGTACCAGCGCCCGTTAGGCAGATCAGTGAAGCGCTTGCCGATCGCATTCTGCCCTGTCGAATCCTTCCAGAACTGGAGGGCAGTGGCCTGACTGATGATCGCTTCGTCCGCACGTTGCATGTCAAGTCTGTGGAACGTGCGTCCAGCTAGGAGTGGGATCTCCATCGCTTTGAAGTAGTTGCCGTCCGTGGTCGTAAAGATCTGGAGCGGCGGAATCTTGTTGATATAGGACTTATCTCCCTCGGGATAGAAGGGATTCTGGTTCATCCCGGTGATCAGGAGAGGCAAGCGGGACGCGACGCCAACTGTCTGAACTCCTGGAAGCGCGGCGGTGCGATCGAGAAGCTGTGTATAGAAACGGCTAACGACCGTGTCGTTAGGGTAGCGCGCCGATGGAAGGGAGACCCAGAACGTGGCGACGTTCTGTGGATTGAAGCCAGGCCGCACGGCGTTGAGCTGCAGGAATGTGCGAATCAAGAGTCCCGAACCGCCAAGCGCGACGAGCGCCAGCGCGATCTGCGCTGCCACCAGAGCGCCGCGTACGCGCTGTTGCATTCGGCTGGCGGTGCCACCTCGACCACCTTCGCGCAGCGCACTCAAAAGGTGAATGCGGCCAATCCTCAGCGCGGGAATCACGCTGCAGGCCAGAGCGACGATTGCGCAGATGGCGACTGCGAAGCCGATTGTTAGCGAGTCGATACGAACTTCGGCGAGCCGTGGGATACCTGCAGGCGCCGAGCGCACGAGTAAGCGGATCGCCAGGGCGGCGATTCCAGTGGCGATTATCCCGGCGATTGCCGTGACCAGCGCAGACTCCGCAAGAAAATGTGCGAGTACGCGTCCACGCCCTGCACCGATGGCTTCACGAACGGCAAGCTCACGTTGCCGAGCATCAGCCCGAACCAGCATCAAGTTGGTCACGTTCGCGCATGCAACGAGCAAAACGAGAATCGCGGCTGCGGCCACGACCCACAGCGTCCGCGAAATCCCTCCCGTCACGTCTTGCTTGAGTGGCACGAGCACGGGAATCGGCCGCGCTTGATCGATCAGCATCTTAGACGGGACGCCGGGCGCCATGTTCGGGAAGAGATCGACGATCCGCGGCAGCACGGATGTGAAATCCTGTCGCGCCGCGGAGAGGCTCATGCCAGGCTTGAGGCGCGCAATACCTTCGTAGTTGAAGCCGCCCGGGAACTGCGCATTGGGGTCGAGCTGCAACGGAATCCAGAGCTGCGTGCCGGCGTTCGGAAAGCGAAAGCGCTTGGGCATCACCGCGACGATCTCACGCGAGCGGCCGCCGATCTCGAGGGTGCGTCCGAGAACTTGCGGATCCGCTCCGAATCGCGAGCGCCACATGCCTTCACTGATGAGCACGACCGAAGGTCCGTTAGGCAAGTCCTCGGCCTCAGTGAAGCCTCTGCCTAACAACGGTGACACTGCGAGCACGGGGATCATGCTTTCGGTGATCCAGGCTGCGTACACGCGCTCGGGATCCGTAGCCCCGCGCGGGTCGGAGAGGTTCACGGAACCCTCTTGGTAGAGCCCGATGTTCGCGATCGAGCGCGCGAGTTTCTTGTACGTGAAGTACGTCCCACTAGTCTGATTGCCGTTCACAATGTTGACGCCGGGCAGGTCATGCCTCGCGGCCACGAGTTGATCAGAGTTCTCGTAAGGCAACGGCTGCAGCAGGACCGTGTTGATGAGGGCGAACATCGCGACTGAGGCCGCGATACCGATGACGAGGGTCATCGACGCCGTGATCGTGAAGGCGGGGCTGCGGCGAAGCGATCGCCAAGCTGGCTTGAAGAACATCGCTGTTGATCCAGGGCGCAGGTTAAAGACGGCAGAAAGCAGCGCCTACGGGACATCGACGCCTTCGGTTTTGGATTAGACGCTCAAACTCGCGGCGAAAATGGAGTCTGACCCCATTCGCGAAACAGATCTCTACTCAGAAATCCATGAATCTGGCCATTACAAGGGCGCGATCGGCCAAATTTGCGACCACGATAGCAACTGTCTAGCGCCAGTATAGCGTCACTAAAATTCTCATAAAGCGAACTGCTCGGAAAGCTGCGCCTCATCGCCAAGCGGAATGGCGTTCAGGACCTCTCCTGCTGCCGCTGAGGGCCTTTCCTCAGGCACGACGAGTAAGGCGTTGGCTTTGGCCATCGAGGTCAGGATGGCGGACCCTTGGGGTCCCGTCAGCCTGACGCCGAGTCGGCCGTCTTCGCGCACACGCAACACGGCACGAAGAAAATGAGTCAGCCGAGCCTGGATGCTGATCGCTTCGTCGAGCACCGCCGGAACGGGGCGTCGGAAAAGCCGGCGAGCGCCGAGCATTTTGCGGATGGCGGGTCGCACGAAGAGCTCGAACGTCACCATTGCCGAAACGGGATTGCCCGGAAGGCCGATCCACGGCACGCCGCGCACGATTCCGAAGCCGAGCGGCGCGCCGGGGCGCATGCGCACGCGCCAGAACTTGAGCTCGGCGCCTAACGAGGCGAGCACCTGGCGCACATAGTCGTACTCTCCCACGCTGGCGCCCGCCGAGGTGATGATGAGGTCCGATTCGAGCGCGGCTTCCACCCGCTCGCGCAGCGCAGATGGATCGTCCGGCGCGACGCCACGGTCCTCGGGCTCGCCTCCAGCGGAGCGCACCAACGCCGTGAGCGTGTAGCTGTTACTCGTCACGATCTTGCGACCGGCGAGCACCTCGTCGAAGCGGTCGAGATCGACCAACTCGTCGCCAGAGCTGATGAGCGCCACGCGCGGACGCCTGTACGCGTCGACGCTCCCCATACCCATCGAGGCAAGCACGCCGAGCTGCGCGGCGCCTAACGAATCACCGGCGGAGAGCACGACGTCGCCCTTGTCGTAGTCCTCGCCGCGCGCACGGATGTTCTTGAGTGCATCACGCGCATTGCGAATCTCGACTGCGTCGACGCCAGCGTCGGTGTCTTCCACGCGCACAACGGTGTCGGCGCCGTCAGGGAGCGGCGCGCCAGTCATTATCCGCGTCGCTTCGCCGCTGGCGATCGCTCGGCTGGGAAAGCCGCCAGCCGGTACGGTCTCGACCACTGGGAGCCTAACGGGAGTCTCGGTAGTTGCTCTGGCAATGTCGCTCGCGAGCACGGCATAACCGTCCATCGCCGAGTTACGCCAGGGTGGCATGGCGAGCGGCGCGACAGCGTCGCGCGCCAGGACGCGTCCCATGGCGTCCAGCAGCCGGACGCGTTCCTCCGGCAGCCGGTGGATGTCGGCCAGAATCCGTGCGCTCGCCTCGGGCACGCTGTGCATCAGTCCCGTTCCAACCTTCGATGCCGTGTCATAGAAGCTCCCTGGGAGGTTGGAACGGGATCAGCGCCCGCCCGGCGACAGGCGCAGCTCGGCGAGCCTAACGCCGATGCCATCCGCGACGCGATCGACATCGCGTTGCGGCGTGAGCCAGTTGTTGCACAGGATGCTGAACATGATGAGTCGGCCGTCGGCGGCCGTGACGTAGCCGGACAGCGAACGCGCCATATCGAGCGTGCCTGTCTTGGCGCGCAGGTTGTCAGCCGCCGGCGTACCGCGCATCCGGCCGGCGATTGTACCGTCGACGCCGGCGATCGGCAGCGCATCGCGAAATACACCGAAGTTGGGCGAGCGGCGCATGGCGTCGAGTACACGGATGATCGTTTCCGGCGAGACGACATCATGGCGCGACAGCCCGCTGCCATCGCGCACTCGGAATCCGTCGGATGCGGCACCCCAGGCGCGCAGTGCGTCGCCCACGATCCGTGCTCCCTCCTCTGGCGTCCCGATTGTGCCGCCCACGAGGCCGATCGTGCGCAACAACAGCTCGCCGATCTGATTCTGGCTCGGCTTCTCGAAGACTTTGAGGATCGCACCTAACGAGTCCGAGCGCAGGGAGAACAGCGGCAGTCCTATCGGCTCGGGCCCTCCGTGAGTCGTGCTCGCGACCGCGCCGAACCGCGAGCTGTCGATCGTGATGCCGCGATCGAGGAGCGCTTCGCGCAGCGCCGCCAGATAGGCGTGTTGCTGGTCGCGGAAGGCGAGGCGACGCTCCGTGGAGTCGCCAGCCGCGATTGTGCCTTCGATGATGATGGTACCTAACGCGGTACTGTCGTGGAATACGCGCAGCCCTCGCCCGCCGCGCGCCGTGCTGTCGCCGCGACTGGCAGTACGGGCACGCACGCGCAGCGTGGGATACCTCAGGGCGGGCCCTGTGATGACCGTGACGGGAGCTCCGGAGTCCGCGCCCGCGCGGATTTGCAAACGCGTGAACCCTTCGTTGAACATGAGCTCGTCGACGCCGGCCGCGTACGAAAAGTCGAGATCGTCCCACGCCCAGCCAAAACCCAGCGCTGGAGCAGGGAACACGTCACCGGCACTTGTTAGGCGGCCCGCGATGCGTCGCACGCCCCGCGCCGCCAGCGAATCGGCGATCGCGCGCAGCGGCCGCATCGCATCCCCTTGCATTGCATCGCTGAAGGAGGGATCTCCGCTGCCGCGAATGAGCAGATCACCCTGCAGCACGCTGTCAGCGATCGCGCCGCCCGCGGCGAAGTGCGTCGCATAGCGATAGGCTGGCCCCAGGAGATCCAGAGCCACAGCACCGGTCAGCAACTTCTGGTTCGACGCGGGGATGAACAGCTTGCCGGCGTTGCGCGAGTAGAGCGTGTCTCCGCGTAACGCGTCCACAATGAGCACACCCCACTGCGCCGAACGGAAGCGCGGATCCGCGAGGCTCGAGTCGATAAAGCGGCGGAGTTGCTCTTGCGGCGCCCGCGGCCGAGTACTGCGCCCGCCGGCGCTGGCGCATGCGACTCCACCTAACGCGATGACGATGGCGCCGAAGTACTTCACGAGGGCGCTCCGATCCGCCGCATGACCTGTTGCTCGACGAGGTCAGTGAGCCGCTGGACCACGTCGCTGGCGCCGATGTCAAAGGTCGCGATCGGCCACTGCGCCGCAGTTGCGTCCGTGACAATCGCCAGATACAAGCCCGCGTTAGGTTCATCCGCGCTGTACAGTGGGGAATCGTGCACGGCGCGGCGAAAGACTTCGACGCGCGGTAGATCGGACGCCTTGAACCCTTCGCACACGATGATGTCCGCCTCGCCAAGAAAACGTGCAGCGATCTCTCGCGGACCGAGCTCCTCACTCCAGCGCTGCACCAGCGCAAACTTGTCAGGCGCCGCCATCACGACACGCTCGGCGTTTCCCTCGTGATAATGCCGATACGTATCCGTTGTTGCCGGGTCGATGTTGAACGTGTGCGCGCCATGTTTGACCGTCATCACGCGATGTCCCCGCCGGTGCAGCTCGGCGGACAAACGCACAACGAGCGTCGTCTTCCCGCTGTTCTTACGACCGACGACCGTGAATATCGGCGGGGTCGGCAGCGCGGCTGGCGGCGGCGTCATATGAGTTGGCGAGCGCGAGTTCTTCTGGCGAGTTCACGTTCATGAACATGATGGCCGGATCGCCAAAGCGCTGCACGTCGTCGAACGGCAGCCGCGCCACATTCACGTCGTCGAAGAACGCGACGACCCGCCGCTCGTCCTGACCGAGGCACCGCTCGATTGGTGCGAGGCACGCCTGGGAGTAGTACGCGCAGAGCGGTTCCAAGCCTCGTTTCGATTCGCTCTCTGGAACGGCGGCGTCGGCGCTGCGACCAAGCGCGAGCAAGCGCCGCAGCAATGCCGTGGATACAAAAGGCATATCCCAGGCAACCAGCAGCACAGACGTACCAGCGTGCGAGAGGGCCGCGTGGATGCCGCCGAGACTTCCGGCATCGAGAATGACATCGGAGCGGCGCCTAACGCCAGGGAGCCAGGAATCCGCGTCGGACGCGTTGGCTATGAGCAGGAGATCATCCACAACCTCGAGCAGGCGTGATCTGACGCGATCGATGATGCGTTCGCCGCCGACCCGTTCGAGTCCCTTCGGGCGTCCGCCGTAGCGGCTCGCGCGACCGCCGGCGAGGATCACGCCAGTAGATGCCGCGCTCACGATCAGGGGTTATGGATTTGCGGCTGTCCGCTCACGGCGCGACCGATGAGGAGCATCTGCGCGGCGCGCGCGATATCGACAGCTATCGTGGACGGAACCGACGGTGTCGCCACCACGGCAATACGAGCACGCGCGGCTTTGTACGCGAGCTCGCCCGAGATGCGCCCAGTGACGAGCAGAATCAGATCGCGCGGATCATGTTCTGCTTGGAGCGCCGCGCCCATCACCTTATCGACGGCGTTGTGGCGACCAATATCCTCGCTATGAAAGAGCAAGCGCTCGCCATCCGTGAGCGCAGCGGCGTGCACGCCACCAGTTTCTTTGTATCGCGTGCCGCGCCCGAATAAGTCCTTGAACAGCGCACGCAGCTTCGGCGTGTCCAACTCGGGGATCTTACTCTTGCGCCGGGGGACGTCGCCTAACGAGCCGAGTATGGCGGTGACGGAGCCGCAGCCCGAGGCGAGGATGCGGCGGCGCTCCATGCCCTCGACGGTGTTGTAGCGCTCCGGCGGGACGTCGACCCAGAATCCGAGCTCCTTTGTGCAGGGCCGCATACGGACGATGTCGCGCATGCTCTCGATGTATCCCTCACCGAAGAGCCAGCCGATGACGAGGTCGTCGAGTTGATCCGGCGTGCACATCCACGTGACGATTGGCGCGCCGTTGAGCTCGAGCCAGACTGGTGTCTCTTCGACGGAATCGAGGGACGCCGCTGCGACAGGGTCGTGGGGAGTACGAGCTGGATCAGCCATGGGCGTGCCTAACCACGGAACGAAGCGCTCAAGGTGTCGTCTTCGGCGACGCGTACTTCGACAACGCGTGCGGTGCCGTTTATCGCCTGTTGCACGCGATCGAAGATGAAGCGCGCGAGATTCTCTCCCGTCGGCACGAGGGCGCCGTCCGCGAAGTCAGCCACTTCGAGATTGATGTTGCGATGATCGAAGCGCTCGACGATCTCGCGTTTGAGGATCGTATCGAGTTGCGCGAGATCTACGACGAAGCCTGTGACTGGGTTGATGTCGCCGGCGACCGTTACATCGCAGACGTATGAGTGGCCGTGATACG
The DNA here is from genome assembly GCA_036003845.1 of Gemmatimonadaceae bacterium. Lineage (GTDB taxonomy): Bacteria > Gemmatimonadota > Gemmatimonadetes > Gemmatimonadales > Gemmatimonadaceae > DASYRX01. The sequence continues at coordinate 55,370 of DASYRX010000061.1, forward strand.
ATGGTCGCGCGCAGAGTCCGAAGATAGCCGCGTTCTTGGCCTCATCCCACTCCGGCCGCCGGTAGCGGTGCGCCGCGGCGAAGCGGACGCGTCGAGTGAGCTCGGCAGTCGGCACGACTGAGCCTAACGGAATAGCGCGACCGACACGCCTAACGTCGTCGCCCAATTATGCCGCCAGACCGTGCGTTTGCCGTTGGGCGGCAGGAACGTGGAGTCGGGTCCCGTCTTGAGGAAATACGACTCGGGGTAGCGGATGCGGAAATAGTGATCGATCAGATCCAGGCGCCAACTCCACTTGCCGCCCGGAACGATTCGCAGCGACGGCCCATACGAGAGCAAGAACGGCACGCCGACTCGGTACTGACTCTTGTCCGTTTTGCCCGAGAGGTCGGCCGCGAGCCCGACACTCGCGTTGACGCCCGGCTGTAGCGAGTGCCAGCTCTTGGCGCCGGTGAGTACGAGATCGAATCCGAGGTCGCCGAACATGAGTGGCACGCTGGTGGTTCCTTGGCGCCGCTGCGCGGTTGGCAGCGTTGGGTCGACGACGTCACGTTCGGAGAAGACGCCAGCCAGCCGGCCGGTGAAGTACACTGGCCCGCCGAGTCGAATGGCGTAGCGCGCACCGACCATCGGTGCGGATGTGGGCGCGACGCCAGCCGGGTCTTTGCCGGCGTTGTAGTAGCCGGCGAAGTACGTAAGCGCGTGCTTGATGGAGACGTCGCGATACGGGCTGTGATCGGGAAGGTGGCCGACCTGCGCGTTGGCCTGTTGAGCAAGGATGGCAACGAGCGTGGCAAAGGCTGCGGTTCGGACAATGCGTAAAGTCATAGTCGTTAGGTGACGCGCAGATCGCGCCCTGTCATGTCAGTCGGTTGCTCGAGTCCCAGCATGGCGAGCAGAGTTGGTCCCACGTCGCAGAGGGCCCCGCCGGATCGAATCGGCCGGTCTCCTTCTGGATCTACGATAGTGAGTGGGACGGGGTTCGTTGTGTGCGACGTGTGCGGCCCGCCGGTCACGGGATCGATCATCATCTCACAATTGCCGTGGTCAGCCGTCAGGATAACGGCGGCGCCAACAGATTCGGCGGACGCGAGTACCCGCGTTAGGCAGCGATCCACGCATTCCACCGCCCGGATCGCGGCATCCAGCACGCCGGTGTGACCCACCATGTCGCCATTGGCGTAGTTACACAGGATGAAGTCGTACGTTTCGCCTTCGATGGCGCGGCAGAGCCCATCGGTGACCTCTACGGCCGACATCTCGGGCTTGAGGTCGTACGTGGCAACCTTCGGGCTTGGCACGAGCAGCCGGTCCTCGTTTGGAAATGGATGCTCAACCCCACCATTGAAGAAGAACGTCACATGCGGATACTTCTCGGTCTCCGATGTGTGGAACTGCCGCATGCCGGCCTGAGAGATGACTTCCGAGACGCCGCAGGCGAGTGAAAACGGTGGAAAGGCGATAGGGTAGGGAAACGTCTCATCGTACTGCGTCATCGTCGACAGCGTTAGGCGCGGCCGGACGCTCACAGCGAGGTGCGCGAGACCGGGATCCATCAAGGCGCGCACGATCTGGCGCATGCGGTCGGAGCGGAAGTTGAAGCAGAAGACCACGTCGCCGTCCTGCATCATGCCGACCGGCTTGCCGTCTGCGTGCACGACGGCCGGCGTGATGAATTCGTCGGTCTCGCCGCGCGCGTACGCTTCGCTTATTGCGACGACGGGATCTTCGACCCTTGTGCCTTTGCCGAGCACGATCGCGTCGTACCATTTCTTGACGCGCTCCCAACGATTGTCGCGGTCCATGCCGAAGTAACGTCCGCCTAACGTGGCTATCCTAGCGCGCCCTTCGGCCTTCGCGACGGTTTTCTCCATGAAGCCCAGCCCAGACGTCGGCGGCGTGTCGCGGCCGTCGAGCAGGGCGTGAATGACGACCCGCGGCACGCGCTCCCGCTCGGTCAGATCGATCAAAGCAAAGATGTGCTCGTCCAGGGCGTGCACCCCGCCAGTCCCGATCAGGCCCATCAGGTGCAGCGTATGCCCCGAGTTTCGGGCCGCTGCGCACGCTGCCTTTAGCGTGGGGTTCGTGAAGAACGTTCCGTCGGCGATGGCGTCACTGATCCGCACCATGTCCTGCTTCACGACGCGCCCGGCGCCGAGATTGAGGTGCCCCACTTCGCTGTTCCCCATCTGGCCGGCGGGGAGACCGACAGCCTTACCCGAGGTATTGATCAAGACGTGGGGCCGGTTCTCGAGTAGTCCCTTCCACGTGGGCATGCGTGCGAGCGCAACGGCGTTGCCTTCGCGCTCCTCGCGGTGACCGACGCCGTCGAGCACAATGAGCACCACAGGGCGCTTACGGTGCATGGTAGATTTGTGCGGGAGCGGCATTTGGCGGCGTCAGAACGGGAAAAGTATCGGCGGGCCGATCCCCCAACCAGCGAGTACGGCACCTTCAAGGAGTCCATGGCAGAACGCTGGCGTGCCTTTCGACAACGTTATCCGCTCGGTAGCATCGCGCTCGTTCTGATCATTGCGCTGCTCGTTGTGGCCAACGGCTGGGTCATTTCGCGCTGGTGGCGCTACAGCAGCGAGACTTCACGCCTCCGCTCGAACATGAGCGACGTGGAGAAGACGCGAGTCGACGTCGAGATGGCTGACCAACAGAATCGGCTGCGCGTCATGATGGAGCTGCTACGTCGTCAGGCGCGCGGAGAACAAGACCTCCACCTCGCCGTAGTCGTGGATAGCGGACTGATGCGGTTGCAACGAAGCGGTGCCGTCTTACGATCGATGCCGATTCGGATAGGGCCAGAGCGCGCCATCGGAAGCGGGCCGAGCGCCGGGCGCATCGTCGCGCCGCGTGGCGAACGCACCGTCGATCGCGTGATCTCAGCTCGGCAGCAGTGGGCCGTGCCGGCGTGGGTGTATCGCGATCGGGGTCTTCCGGCACCTAACGATACCGTTGTGCGCGGCGGGCTCGGACCCGTCGGCGTCATTCTGTCGGACGGGACTGTGATCTATGCCACGCCGGATGCGGGACCGTTGGCCGATTCGAGTTACGTGATGCCAGGATCGGTGCGTGCGGATCGCGCCGACCTGCGGGCGATAGCTCCGAACCTCAGCCCAGGAATGAAGGTATACTTTTACTGATGACGAGCCCGATGAAAACTCGCGAACCTGCAGCTACACGCAGCGACGCGAAATCATTTGGAGCCTGGTTGCTGGTCGCGGTTCTCTTGCTGCTTGGCTCGCTAGGCGCTGTGAGCGCGGCAACCGCAACGTCTCGTTATGAGCGAGACGTGGCGCGCATGGTCTTCAACGACAACCTACAGGTGCTTGAAGACGCGCGCCGCAAGGCCGGGTCTGCTGCCGATTCACTCAAGGACGAGCTTGCAACGAGCCGCGACCCTGAGCACGAAGACCAGTACATCGTGATCAGCATTGCCGATCACCGATTGTGGTATAAGCGCAAGGATGAGGTCGTGTTCACGACGCGCGTCGCCACCGGGAGCGGCAAAGTCCTCGCCAAGAGTACCAAGGCCAAAACGAAGGAGGACTCGGAGTGGAAGTTCGAAACGCCCCGTGGCCGCCTCGTCGTCAAGAACAAGGAGACTGATCCATTTTGGGTGCCGCCCGACTGGCACTACGTCGAGATCGGGCACAAGAAGAAGGCGCAGCCGGTTCAGCTCAAGCGTGGCGCGCCGATCCCGCTATCCGACGGATCGACGATCTTCGTAGACGACGCTGAAATCGTTAGGCAGTTCGCGGACGGGCGAGCTGAAGTATTGGAGGGGGGCGAGGGGCGGGAAATAGTCGCAGATGGGAAAATTTTCATTCCACCCTTCGGAACCAACAATAGAAAATTCTCAGGCGTAGTCGGCACGCATCGTTTGAACCTCGGCGATGGTTATGCACTGCACGGCACCGATGTGCCGAGCTCCATCGGACGATCTGTGAGTCACGGATGCGTGCGACTGAGGAACGAAGACATCGAGACGTTGTATCAACTCGTGCCTGTAGGGACGCCCGTTTACATCTATTGAATTCGGTGTTACCATAGCGCGCCCGCCACGGCGGGAAACACTGTTTGTGTGTGTCATGTGACACGCACCGTGCGATTCGGTTACGGGAGGAAGTGAGGAGCGTCCCGCAAGTGTTCCTGCCGCATTCCCCCACGGTCGGGCGGTATCGCGGCGAATCGTGGACCCGAACACGTTGCCGCGTTATGCAGCCGAGCACTTGTAAGGCGGATCGGCACCGCCATGCACGAACGACATACCTAACGACTGTAGCGCTGCTCGCCGTTCTTGGCGCGGCCCCCCTGGCTGCCCAAAACGGGCCGACGGCCGGCGCCGATAGCGCGCTCACACGGGCTCTCGTGGGGCGCAGCGGTGCTTTGCGCGCGCTTTTCGTCCATCCGGCCGAAACGCCGCGCTTTGAGGTCACCGCGCTTACGCGGTTGTTCGGAGATAGCAGCCATTTGGCGCCTGGGGTATACAGCGCTGTCGACTCAGTGACGCGAGAGCGCTTTGCGCTCATTTCATTGCTGCCATTCTCGGCGAAACAGGGCTCCCGTATCGGCACGTACCACATCGGGTATTGGCCCGGCGAGCGTCGTGGGACGCAGGACGAGCAACCGGCAGGGTTCGTGGAAGTGACTGTTGAGAATCAGGACACGCACGTCTCGGAGCATTTCCGTTTGAAGGATTTCCTCACACACGACCAACAGCCTGTCTGGCCGAAGTACCTCGTTTTGCGCGAGGAGCTGGTCGAAAAGCTGGAACTTGTGATGCGTGAACTACGCGGCGTCGGCGTGAAGGACCCACATTTGGTGATCATGTCAGGATTCCGCACACCGCAGTACAACGCGCAGGGGATTCGACGTGGACGCGCACGGGACAGCCGTCATCAATACGGCGACGCGGCGGATGTGTACGTCGATGCAAACGGCGATGGCCGGATGGATGATCTCAATCGCGACGGACGCGTGACCAAGGCCGATGCGACGGTGCTAGCGAAGGCATTCGAGCGCGTGGAGAAGGAGTATCCCGATCTGGTTGGCGGCATGGCGATCTACAAGGCCACTCGCCTTCATGGGCCGTTCGTTCATGTCGACGTGCGCGGCGAACGCGCACGCTGGGCTCGCAGCTGATGACGAACTACGCCGATCGACGCCGTGAGGCGGCGCGCTCATCGCGCGCCGGTCGTGCGATAAGCATCGCAGTTGCCACCTTACTTGCCGTCGGAGCGAGTCTCGCTGCGTCTTCGCCGATGAGTCTCCGTGACTCGATGCTAATGCGGTCGATCGGCTCTATTCGCGCGCGGGCTTCGCAGCATGCTTTCGGCTGGAGCGGCCGCGTACACATGCGCGTCGCTCTTCCGAACGAGACCGTGGATTACCCGATCGAAATCGCCGGTACGCTCGATTCGATTTCGTGGCGCTGGGTGCGTGTCGGCGGCCCCGATAGCGCTATGCCGAGCCGCTCGGTAGCTCAGGCGCTGCGCGCCCCCGATCAACCGGGCTTCTACAGGCTCGCTCTCGAGACGGCGAGCGGGGCATCACACACGCTGATCGACGGTCCTGCCCTGGCCGTACTCGTTCCTTTCGAAGAAAAGCGCGGGTCGTCGCTAAATGGTTACCGGATAGGCCGGTACCTCGGCGAGCGGCGATCTGACGGTGAGCGGCCGAGTGGTTTCCTCGAGATCGGACCTAACGATCTGGAACTCAAAGTGTCCGATCACCTGCGCATGAAGGACTTCCTCACGCATGATGGCAGCACGGTTTGGCCGCGCTATGTCGCGCTCGAACCGGATCTGCTGGATAAACTGGAGCTCGTTGTCGCGACTATCGCCAATCAGCGCGGCGATCTGGTCGACGCACAGCTCACCATCGACGTACACTCGGGTTTCCGTACGCCGCTGCACAACAGGCGGCTGCCGAATGCGGCGCAAGACAGCCGGCACCAGTATGGAGAGGCAGCCGATATCGTCATCGACGCGGACGGCAACAGCTACATCAACTCGCGCGATATCTCGATCATCGTGAAGGCCGTCGAAGAAGTCGAGCGCATGTACCCTGAGCTCAAGGGCGGCCTCGGCGTCTACTGGCGAGGTGGGTCGTCGTATGTGCATGTGGACGTGCGCGGCAGGAGCGTTCGCTGGACCAGCTGAAACAGCCGACTCTAGTCTTTAGTAGATAGGCCATAGCTCTTAACCTTGAGCTATGGCCTTTTAGCTTCGGACTACTATGCACCCACACCTGCGCGAACGCATTCTCAAAAAGCTCGAGACCATGGGCGACGACCGCGCCTATCAAATACTCGACTACGCCGATTTTCTCGAATCGAAGTACGCTACGCCGACGGCGCCGTCACCGAGTCTACTCGATCGATTCACTGACGGCGTTGAGGGGACTCTGCGCGCCGGCAAGGTCTCGGCGACTGCAGTGGCAGAGACGATGAGCCTACTCAACAAAGCCGTGGGCGTACTCAGCGGAGTGGCCGAGGCGGGGAAGTCTGTTGCGAGCAGCGCCGTTGGAGTCGCGCAGGGCGTTGCGGCAGCCGGCAAATCAGTCGCCGGCGATTTACGAAACTCGGCGCGCACGCCTGAGCCAAAGGCCGACATTCCGCCGCGTCCTCCTGAGCCGCCACCGGCGGCGCCGCTGCCACCTCAGCCTGGTGAGAGCGAGCCGGGATAACCACTACCATCATCGGCAGGAGGCGCCTAAAATTTGCTATGGCGACCTCCACTCAATCCCCACCGCGGCCCGCTCCATCTGGTAAGCCAGAGAGTGGGCCGTTGCGTTTAGACGACCCGATTCCGATGCTGCCGCGCGTGCGTGCCGAACACGCGCTGACCTTCGACGACGTTCTGCTCGTCCCGCGACATTCGGTCACGCATCCGCGCGAAGTCAGCACGATCAGCCGCTTCACCAAAAAGATCGCGCTCAATGTGCCGCTCGTGTCGGCAGCCATGGATACCGTTACTGAGTCCGAGATGGCGATCGCCATGGCGCGCGCCGGCGGTATCGGCGTGCTGCACAAGAACATGTCGATCGATCGTCAGGCAGCCGAGGTCGATCGCGTCAAGCGTTCCGAAAGCGGGATGATCCTGAACCCGATCACCCTCGCGCCTAACGCGCTGCTGCGCGAGGCGGTGGCGTTGATGAAGCGCTTCAAGATCAGCGGCGTGCCGATCGTCGATGGCGACGGGCGTCTGGTAGGCATCATCACAAACCGCGACCTTCAGTTCGAGCGCAACCTTCAGCGTCCGATCCGTGAAGTCATGACGTCCGTAGGGTTGGTGACGGCTCCAATCGGCACAACGCTCGACGAAGCGGAACGCATACTTGGCGAGCATCGCATCGAAAAGCTTCCCGTCGTGGACCCTTCGGGACACCTCAAGGGACTGATCACCGTCAAGGACATTCACAAGCGTCGCGAGTTCCCGGACGCCAACAAGGACCACCACGGACGCTTGCGCGTCGCGGCCGCGGTCGGGGCTGGCGGGGACTATCTCGACCGAGCAAAGGCCCTGGTTGGGGCCGGCGTTGATGTTCTGGTGATCGACACGGCGCACGGACACAGCGACGGCGTGCTCACGGCAGTCGATCTCGTTAGGCACGCATTCCCCGAAGTGGAATTGGTCGCCGGCAACGTCGCGACACGCGAAGGGGCGGAGGCACTCGTCGAGCGCGGCGTGGACGCCGTGAAAGTCGGCGTAGGTCCTGGGTCGATCTGCACCACACGCGTTGTAACTGGCGTGGGAGTTCCGCAGCTCACCGCGATCCTGGATGCCGTCCAAGGTTCGGGTGACGTCCCCGTCATCGCAGACGGCGGCATCAAGTATTCAGGCGACATCGTGAAGGCACTCGCTGCTGGAGCGAGCAGCGTTATGATGGGCTCCATGCTCGCCGGCACTGAGGAAAGCCCTGGTGAATCATTCCTCCTCGAAGGACGTCGCTTCAAGATGATTCGCGGAATGGGATCGCTGTCCGCGATGCAGGATGGCAGCGCCGATCGCTACTTCCAGGAAGGCGAGATGTCGGCGAAGAAGCTTGTTCCCGAAGGCATTGAGGGGCGCGTGCCTTACAAGGGACCTGTCGGCGATGTGCTGTATCAGATGGTCGGTGGTCTGCGCAGCGGAATGGGATATGTTGGGTGCGGATCGATCGGTGAATTACGTCTCGACGCGCAGTTCGTGCGCATAACAACAGCGGGTCTGCGCGAATCGCATCCGCACGACGTGACAGTCACGAGAGAAGCGCCGAACTATTCGCTCTAGCCGTCAGCTTTAGTCAATGACCCTGTGACGTAGCATTGACAAACGGCAGGCATGCTCCGAGAATGGCGCCGCTTGCTCATTGGGGAACGGGCGATCGCGGCGAGCGGTCGCCCGCGTCGCATTAGGCGACACCCCGTTTCTCTTCAAGTCAACGGAGACTCCACATGGGTCTGTGGACCAAGAAGCCCCTCAACCTCCTGATGCGCGAAGCAGAAGGGACGGGCGAGGCGGTGACGCTTCGTCGCGCGCTCGGGCCACTGAATCTGACGCTGCTCGGCATCGGCGCGATCATCGGAGCGGGAATCTTCGTGCTCACTGGGAGCGCGGCCGCGCAGTACGCTGGGCCAGCAATCGTCTTGTCCTTCGTCCTCGCGGGATTGGGGTGCCTCTTCGCTGGACTGTGCTACGCCGAGTTTGCGTCCCTGATCCCCATCGCGGGTTCGGCGTACACATACGGCTACGCCACGTTAGGCGAGTTCTTCGCGTGGATCATCGGCTGGGATCTCATTCTCGAATATCTGTTTGCCGCCGGTACGGTTTCGGTCGGGTGGTCGGGTTACTTTGTTGCGTTTCTACGAGACACGCTGGGGATCAACCTTCCTGCCGCTCTGACATCGGCGCCTTTACGGGCGGTCGGGGGCGGTCTGAACATGGAGGCCACAGGCGCGATCATCAATTTCCCCGCGGTGGCCCTCGTAGCGATCCTAACGACGCTGCTCGTGATCGGCATTAAGCAGTCCGCCGGAGTCAATAACGTCATCGTGCTCGTGAAGATCTGTATCGTACTGCTGGTGATAGGCTTTGGTTTGAACTTCGTCACGCCATCCAACTGGACGCCGTTCATCCCACCCAACGCCGGGGAGTTCGGCCAATTCGGCTGGAGCGGCATCGTGCGAGGCGCCGGGGTGATCTTCTTCGCTTACATCGGGTTCGACGCCGTCTCCACTGCCGCGCAAGAGGCTAAAAACCCGCAGCGCGATCTGCCCATCGGGATCCTCGGGTCCCTCGCGATCTGCACGGTGTTGTACATCCTGATGTCGCTCGTGATGACGGGCATGGCGCACTATTCGGAGCTCAACGTGCCGAATCCTGTCTATGTCGCCATCGACAAGGGTGGAGCCGGCATCGCGTGGCTCAAGCCAATTGTTTCGTTAGGCGCCATCGCGGGTCTAGCGTCGGTCGTGCTCGTGATGCTCCTGGGCCAGCCGCGCATCTTCTATTCGATGTCGCGCGACGGACTACTCCCGCCGGTCTTCGGCAAAGTCCACTCGAAGTTCCAGACGCCGTATGTCTCCACGATCGTGACCGGTTGCGTCGCTGGTGTAATCGCCGGCCTGTTCCCAATCGACATTCTCGGCCAGCTCGTGTCTATCGGCACGCTGTTGGCGTTTGTAATTGTCAGCGCCGGCGTGATCGTGCTGCGGTACCGCTCGCCAGATCTCCACCGCCCCTTCAGGACCCCGTTTGTGCCGGTGGTGCCGATTCTATCGATCTTGATTTGCGGGTACATGATGACGGCGTTGCCGGGAGATACGTGGCTCCGCTTGATTATCTGGCTATTGATCGGTTTGGTCATCTACTTCATGTATGGGCGTCATCGTTCTCGCGCGGCTCTCGCGGAGGGGACGGCTGGGTAAGACGGCTGCGTTGTGAACGGGTTAGCTTCATGGCGGCGCCTGTCATCTGGGCGCCGCTTCCTTTTCGACCTCACTTTGTGTCGTCAGACCTTCTCCAAATCCCCGTAGCTAGGCAGCACGCGATCGCTCAGATCGTGCCGCTCCTCAAGCAGGCGCGCAGCGTCGCGATCACCACGCATGTGAACGCGGATGGTGACGCATGCGGCTCCGCGGCCGCGATGACGCTCCTGCTCACACAGATGGGGATCCAGGCGCACGTCGTGAATCCGACGCCATGGCCAGCGCTGTTCGGATTCCTCCTGACTGACGTCACGGATCGCACGCCCGAGGGGGCGGCTGCGTTGCGCAGTATCGATGCCCTGCTCGTGCTGGACGTGAGCGAGATGAAGCGGTTAGGCCAATTGGCCTCGGCGGTTCGCACGCTCAAATGCCCTCGGATCGTGTTGGACCATCACGTGGCCGGCGGCGATCCTGCCGGCAGCGTGCTCTTGACTGACGAATCCGCGTGCGCGACAGGGGAGCTCGTCTTCGACGTAGCGCGCTCGTTAGGCCTCACCATTACGTCCGATATCGCGAACGCGTTGTACGCAGCGATTCTCACCGATACAGGTGGTTTCCGCTATAGCAACACCTCGCCTCGTGCGCACGTGATCGCCGCAGAGCTGATGCGCGCCGGTGTGGATCCGGAGCAGATGTTCCGGCGCATCTACGCCTCGCTCTCGATGGGACGGCTGCACCTTCTGCGCGACTCGCTGCACTTGTTAGGCGTGGATACGGAGCATGGGATCGCGTGGATCTCCGTCACCGCGGACGCGCTGGAGCGTTACGACGTGAGTCCCGAAGACCTGGACGGCATCGTGGAGCATCCGCGCTCGATCGCGGGGACGCGCCTGGCGCTCTTCTTCCGCGATCTGGGCTATGGCAAGGTAAAGGTGTCGTTCCGCAGCACAGGCGACGTGGATGCGAATCTGCTCGCGCGACAATTCGGCGGCGGCGGACACGCACGAGCGTCGGGTGCGCTGATCCCGGGAACACTCGATGACGTGCGCGAGCGCGTGCTGGAGGCGGCGCGAGTACACGTGGGGCGCATCAACGCCGGCGTACCGGCGTGACGACCCTACAGGAGCGGCTCGCGTCGGCGCTGGCCGCTGTCAAGAATCCGCGCACAGGGTCCAGCGTCGTCGACGACGAGATGGTGCGTGACGTGGGCACATCCGTGGATGGCCGCGTGCGCCTAACGATGATGCTGTCGCCGCACGACGACGCGGAGCTGGTGCGCGACGTACGCCACGCGCTGGAGGCCGTGCCTGGAGTGCGCGACGTGCTCATCGACGTAAAGCCGAAGAACGGCCCGCCACCGCGAGCAGAAGCGCCGCCGAGTCGTCCGGCGGCGTCGCGCATGCTCCCAGTAATGGACGCGCGGCCGCCGACGCCAAAGGCTGTTCCCGCGCCGACGCCGGTTGCCTATCCGCATCTCGGGAGCATCGTCGCCGTGTCCAGCGGCAAGGGCGGAGTAGGGAAGTCGACGATCGCCGTGAATCTCGCTGTAACGCTGGCGCAACGCGGTGCGCGCGTGGGGCTCATGGACGCTGACGTCTACGGACCGAACGTGCCGCGCATGATCGGGGTGGATCGTCCGCCCGCCGTGCAGGGCGAGCGGATCATACCGTTGGAAGCGCACGGCATCAAGGTCATCTCGTTAGGCTTCCTCATCGAGCGCGATCAGCCGGCGATCTGGCGCGGCCCGATCGTCATGAAGATCGTGACGCAGTTTCTGCGCGATGTCAGCTGGGGAGAGCTGGACTACTTCCTTGTCGACATGCCGCCCGGTACCGGCGACGCGCAACTCTCGCTCGCACAGGCGACGCACGTGCACGGCGCGCTCATCGTCACCACGCCACAGGACGTCGCAGTCGGCGACGCGCTGCGCGGCGTGAAGATGTTCCAGCGCGTGAATATCCCCGTGTTAGGCATCGTCGAGAACATGAGCTGGTTCGAATGCCCGCACTGCGGCAAGCCGTCGGCGCTCTTCGGGTCCGGCGGCGGCGAGCGACTCGCCAGTGAGGTCGAGCTGCCGCTGCTGGCTCAGATCCCGCTCGCCCCACGCGTGATGGAAGGTGGAGACCGCGGAGTGCCGATCGTTGTGAGTGATCCCGAATCAGCTGCGGCGCGCGCCATCGCGGGGCTCGCGGATCGCGTCAGCGCCTCGCTCGCAGCGGCGTCCTGAGCAGCGAGAGGCGGCGTGCGCCCGCTCATCACGCTCTTCAGCGACTTCGGCACGGCCGACGGGTATGTAGCGGAGATGAAGGGCGTGCTGTACGACCTCGCGCCTAACGTGGACGTCGTGGACCTCTCGCACGACGTGCCGCCGCAAAACGTGGAACGCGCTCGACTGGCCGTTGCTCGCTACTGGCGGCGCTTCCCCGCGCAAACCGTGCATCTCGTGATCGTGGATCCAGGAGTGGGGAGCGAGCGTGCGGCGCTCGCAGTCGCGAGCGAGGGGCGCTTTCTCGTGGGACCCGACAACGGCGTGCTCAGCCCCGCGTTGCTCACGAGCGACGCTCACACCGTAAAGCTCATGATCCCGCCTCACGCGGCGCCGACATTTCATGGACGCGACGTCTTTGCACCAGCAGCTGCCGCGCTCGCGCGCGGCGTAGCGATCGACTCGCTCGGCACACCATTCAGCACGCCAGTCATTCGGCGCACGCCAAACGCCGTGCGCAGCCCCGATGGGGCGCTCATGGGCGAAGTGATCGCGATCGACCGTTTTGGGAATCTCGTGACGAACCTCGTGACGACCGGCGACCACATCGTCGAATTCGCACGGCGGCGGTTGCCCCTGCGAGTCACGTATGGTGATGTCGCGCCTGGAACGCTGGTCGCCATGGTTGGGTCCAGCGGGCTCGTAGAGATCGCGCTGCGGGACGGCGATGCCGCCCAGACGTTAGGCGCCGAGGTCGGCGCGCCGGTTACGCTGCGGCCGCTCTAGCCCCGTTCCACCGTGCTATCACTGGGCGCCGCACCTGACTTAGACGGAACGTTGGAACGGGCTAGCGCCGCTCGACACTCAAGAAGCCAACCACGGTCTGCGCGTAGATGCGCAGCTTGTGCGTCGCGTTCTCCCAGTTGTCGCTCACGTACGCTGCACCCTGTTCGCTCAGCCCTTCGTGCGAGAAGGAGGCGAGCACGCGCGACGTTTCCACGCGCACGCCAACATCGGTAGGCACACGAATCGTGAGCACGCCAAGCGAAACTTCAGCGCGCAGCTCGGTGTCGTGCAGCCACGTACCGGCCATATCCAGCTCGATTTCACCGACGCCAGCCCGCACGATGATCTCTTCGGCATTCGCGTTGCCGAGACGATCGACCAGAATCGATGCGGCACCGGTCGAGAGCGTTAGGCTCTTCATGCGAACCGGATTCGGCCGGTCGAAACGGACGCGCGTGTCGCTGGCACCCGACGAGACGGCAAGCGAGGTGATCGGAAGGCCGGTGAGATCGAGCTGCGTTTCCGCCGCACTCGCCTGCACGTCGATTGCAAGCGTTCCGATCGCACCTAACGTGATATCCAGGTTGCCCGAACGGCGGCCGCCGCTGGCGCCCTGCCGTTCACGCGTGCCAAGACGCAGCGCGCCGCTGTCGGCGTCGTAGCGATAAATCGGCTCGAGAGCCTGCGCGTCGAATCGCAGCGTTGCGCGATAGCGCACGCTGTCGCGCGAGGGCTTGATGCTGAACTTTCCCGCATGCTGCCGTACCACGACCGATAGTTCAGCCTTGGGCAGCGTCGCGCGTTCGACTGACAGTGTCTGCCACGATTGCGCCGACAGCGGTAGCGACGCCACTAAAAGGGCGCCGCCTAACACAAACACGCGCGTCATACGGGCTCGTGCTTGCGCGTGCTTGCCGGGCGCCGCGCGGCGGCCACTCCCGTCACAGGTGTCGGCGTTTGCCAGACAGCTGGTTCAACTGGCTTCGCTGCCGTCGCTTCGACTGGGCGCGTCCCCGCGCGTGACAGAATCGTCGCCCCGAGCCCGGCCGTGGCAGCAACAAACGTCACCATGACAGCGAGAGCGCGGAGCAGGGCTCCGACGACAGGCAATCCGGAGAGCGCCCCCGCGATGATCCACAAGCCTAACAAGATCAGCATGCCAATCACGACGCCGCGCAGCGCACTGCCGCGCGCCGAGAGCCGGCGCACAGCGTCGCTCCCCAGTGCGCCACCAGTTAGGCGGGCGATCGCGACGAAACCAAGCGTTAAGAGACCAGCGAGCGCGAGCACGTAGGCGACGACGGCGAACGGTATGAGCAGAATGCCGATGACCGTGATGCATAACGCGACGATCATGAGCACTAGTACAGGAATCGCCGCCAGCGCACCAGCCAGTCCAACCGCAAACGAGCGCCAGAAACGCATCTCCAGCGTGTCGACGACGCCCTCGAGATATGGTTGCGCGAAGACGAGGATTCCCACGCCGATGACCAGCAACACACAGAGCCAACTCGCAGCAAGCTTGACGTCTGACGCCGGACTCCGTGACTCGACGTCGACGACCGGCTCGGCTGCATCGTCGGTCAGCACGCCCGACAGGGCGCGCACGTCGCCATCGACTGTTCCATCGCGTCTGACATTGCCTTCGACAGCTACGGCGTTGCCCGAGACCTGGCCGCGTTCGCCCACAACGACGTCGCCGCCCAAAGCGATCGCGTCGCCATTCACTCGGCCGAGCACTGTAAGCGTGCCACCATAAACAACGACGGGTCCCGTCACCGTCTGTCCCGATTCAATCGTTAGGTCGCCTTTTGTGATGGCGTCCGCGGCTGGGAGCTTTGGCACCAGCGAGTTTTCACGGACCTTCTCCAGCACATCGGAGAGAGCGCCGAAGTCGCGAGATTTCGATTCCGGCGCTCGTTCGACCTGCGGTTTGTCTGCGACCTGGGCGCTGTCGGCCTTTCGAGCAGTGTCCGCTTGCGCTCGCGCTTCAGTGCCAATGCCCGCAAATGGCAAGAGCGCGACCATCATCAGGGCGCGCACTGCTACGATCTCCGACGACGCGATGCGAGGGCGACGACTCTAAATCCGATCGCGGCCACGAGAATTACGCCGATGACGATACTGGCCGCGATGAGAGTCCCCATCATGCCAGTACCTTCGAGCGCATTCAGTGCATCGCGACCAAACACAGTCTCGAGCGCTCCTTTGATGCTGCCAAGCACGCCGGCGCGGACACGCTTCACGCCGACTTCGGCAAATAGCCACGCCGATTCAGTATTGAGCGCGGCCCAGATGCCCGCCATGGTCATGACTGCGGCGATCATGACGGCCGTCACGCCGCCGATCCAGCGCGCGGCCTTGGTCTGCGGCACGAGCCGCCTAACGCTGTCTCGAAGGGCAACGTGCCAGGGCTCGAACACCTGCACCTGCGACATCACCCGATACGAGAAAAGCGGTGCCGGGCCGAGGTGCGGCAGGTGCTCCAGCTCGCGCGACAGCTCGCTGCGACGAGTAAGCTCTGCCTTACAGTCGGCGCACGTGTCGAGATGATCGCGCAGCGCCGGGGCGTCGTCGCCCGCATCGCCGTCGAGGATGTCTTCGAACTCGTCTGGAAGTAGATGCCTGTGTTCCACTTAAGCCTCCGGCCGCGCG
>DASYRX010000062.1:0-10885 GCA_036003845.1 Gemmatimonadaceae bacterium
CGCGACTAGAAATCGATGCTGGGACGCGCGATACGTGCGGATTGTCTGCAACGAAGAATCGCAGCATTTCGCCGGCCGCCTTCGTGATCCCAACGCGCGGCGAGATCAGGATCCTATCATCCTCAACAGGCTCGCCGGCCAGGATGCGCAGCGCGCCCTGCTGCAGCGACACCGCGTTATGCCTGGCGTCGACGCCTAACGCGGCGCAGAGCTTGCCGGGACCGTTCGCCAGGTCACTGAGGCGCCGAGCGAGCGGGCGACGGCGCTGCATCAGCGGGATCCCTTTGAGCGGTTCGAGCGCGCGGATCAGCACCGCAGCGCCGTACCCTGCCTCACGAGTCACCGCGTTGACGCACCAGTGGTTGCCGTAGATGAAGTAGACGTAGCTCGTCCCCGGCGGTCCGAAAAGCGGACGCGTGCGCTGCGTGAGTCCCGCCGCTGCGTGACACGCGGGGTCGTGCGGTCCCATGTAGGCTTCCACTTCGACGATGCGTCCGCTCGCGACCCCCTGCGGCGAACGGTGCTCGAGCACGGCGCCTAACAGATCGCGCGCGACACGATCCGCCTCGCGGTCATAGAACGAGCTAGCAAGCGCCCGCGCGGCGCCAGTGCGACGAGCGCGGCGCAGAGCCCCTGCGGTCACGCTGTGGCCCTACGACTCGCTTGGCGGCGGTCCGGCAGCCTTCGAGCGCGAGCGACGCGGACGCTTGGCGCGCGGCGCGGGCCCCTCGACGGCAGCTTCGCCGTTAGGTGACGCCGCCACGGCCGCCGTTTTCGCCTTGCCGCGGCCACGCCCACCGCGCGAGCCGCGTCTTGTACGCGCCGCCGGTTTGGCGTCGGGTTCTGCTGCTTCCTCCACTTGACTAGGCGCTGCCGACACGCCGGCAGGCAGATTCTCGACGACGCCGATGCTCAGCAGGTGGGGTGGAGGCGCCGCTGGTCGCCCCGAACGCACGTCGCGGCGACCAAATCCTCCGACGCCGCGAGTCGCGACGGCAGGCAGCGGTGGGGCCTGCGGTGGCGGTGTTGGAGTAGTTGAAGCGGTCGGCGCTGCGGCGACTGCGCCAGGTTGCGCTGCCGCGGCGACATTCAGTCGTCCGGAAACGCCTGCAACGCCATGGCGCAGCTGCACGTCGTAGTCGCGGCCTCGGCGCCTCAAGTCGAGCAACTCTGCGTCCTGTGCGTCCTTGAGGATCCTAGAAAAGAAGCGTTCGCTCAGACTCTCGCTGTCACGACCGAGGAGCTCGAACGCCTTGCGCCGCAGGTCGCGCGACGAGACCGAAGCCTCGCCATTACCCGCAGCCGCGAGCGCGCGCTGAACGAGATCGAACGCCTCGTCTTTCGTTAGGCGATCGCCGCCGCGGCCGATCTGCCCTAACGGCACGCGCTCACTCACCACCGGCTGCTCGCCGCCTGCCGTCGGCTCGGCGTCCACTGCGCGCGCGCTCGCTCCACCGCGGCCGCGACGCCCGCGACCGTTGGCGTCGGCCGGAAGCGGGAAAGCCTCCTTCACGGGCCCGACCTCGAGCTGTCCGTTCTCCAGCTTCGTCACCTTGAGAAGGCCCTTGCCCACAGCCTCCTGCACGAAGCGCGAGAACTTGGAGAAGCCCGCGTTCTTTTCTTCGAACGCCGGATCGATCTCCTGCATGACCTGTTTGAGACGATCAGAGCGCATAACGTCGCCGTTCTTCGTCATGCGTGTGATGGCTTCAGTCACGAGCTCCCACGGATCCCATTTTACCACGTCTTCTTCACCGGTTTTCACCAAGCCGGCGAGCGCGTTGTAGCTGTAGTACTCGTCGCAGTTCTGCACGAGCAGATCGCTGGACGATTCGCGGATGCCGACGCCGATAACGTACTTGCCATACTCCTTGAGTTTGATGACAAGGCTCGAGAAATCGGAGTCGCCGGAGAGGAGAATGAAGGTGCCGATTTCGGAACGCGTGAAGACCAATTCGATCGCGTCCACCGCGAGGCGGATGTCTGTCGCGTTCTTCTTGGCGGATCCGTACGCCGGCGCCCAGATGAGATCGATCGACGCTTCGGTGAGCGGGACGATGTACCCCGGATAGCGGCGCCAGTCGGCGTAGGCGCGCTGCACGGCGACCTTCCCGCGGATGATGTCCGACGAGAGAAGGTTGCGGAGCTCGGAGTGGAGGTCTTTTTGGATCCCCATCGTGACATTGTCGAAGTCGATGAGGAGCGCAGCGTTAGGCGCGTGGTGCGTGAGGCTCGAGGTATCGCTGTGCGCGATCGCCTGTGGCCCTCGGTAGACAGGGGCCACGGCCTGTGCGGAAGAACGTCGTTCGACGCTCTGCCGCGGTGATCGTGCGTGCATGTAAATCCCGGGTTGTCGTTTAGTGCGTCGCGGCCCGCTCCCCGGGGAGACTCCTTGAAATCCCAACCCGGAGCGTCCGCGACGCGACAAGCAGAACGTCGCCCATTTGCGCGTACCACTTGTCACCTACATCGCCGCCGGAGACGCTGAGCGAGTGGGGCTCACGCGTGCCCTCATCACACGCAACGCTTGGTGGGGCGCGTTGATGAGGTGTACCCGTGGGCGCCGGACTGCGCGAACGCTCGGGCGGTGCGACTGAAACGTAGTCACACCAAGTCGTTAGCAGTACCCCCACCCCCCTTCCGCCTAACAAAAGCTCTCGGCTGTCAGCTGGAAGCTGACAGCAGCTGACGGCGGATAGCCGGCGGCAGACGGCTGACAGCTTTGGCTGGTCTAGACGCCGATCGCCTTGAGGATTACGCGTTTAGATCGTTGCCCATCCCACTCTCCGTAGAACACTCGCTGCCACGGCCCAAAATCGAGCTTCCCTTTGGTGACCGGCACGATCACCTCGTGCCCAATCGTTAGCGAACGCAGGTGTGCGGCGGCGTTGTCCTCACCAGTGCCGCTGTTGTGGCGATAGCGGTCGGGTTCCCAGGGGGCGATAGTCCCTTCGAGCCAGTCCAGGATGTCCTGCCAGAGCCCCGGCTCATGATCGTTCACGAAGATGCTCGCCGAGATGTGCATGGCCGACACAAGCACAAAACCCTCGTTGATTCCGGCGGCGGCGCGACATTTCTCCACCTCATCCGTGATGTCGATGATTTCCTGCCGCTTCCTGGTTTTGAATGTCAAATAGTTCGTGTGGGTGAGCATGAGGCTTTTCGGAAATAGGATGGGGTCAGACTCCATCATGCATCTTTGCGACGTTCCATGAGCGCCCATCGGATTGATGCCTTCGCCAGACCGCCGGTCATGTCGCCTCTCCGCACTTTGGAGTCTGACCCCGGTTTAAAGCCTTACGTGACAATGCGAAGCAACTAGCTTCGAAACTGTACCTGCAGGGTGACGTACGTGACCCGTCTCGCATT
This sequence comes from Gemmatimonadaceae bacterium, assembly GCA_036003845.1. Taxonomy (GTDB): domain Bacteria; phylum Gemmatimonadota; class Gemmatimonadetes; order Gemmatimonadales; family Gemmatimonadaceae; genus DASYRX01. Next base: position 3,370 of record DASYRX010000062.1, read on the forward strand.
TCGTTCGCGGCTATTCGGCATTCTACTGCTGTTCGCAGTGGTGCCGGCGTTGGTATTGACGGTGGCGTGGGGGATGCTCGCTAACAAGACGCTTCCCTTGGTCGGTGGTGGGGCGGCATGGGAGCGACTGGGACGGTCCGAAAACGAGCTGGTCTCTTCGCTCAACTCGGCAAAGCTGTCGCCGAGCCAGCGGGCCCAGGTTGCGGCGCACGCGCGCGAGCTGGAGGAGTCGATTACGCAGGCGCGGCGAGTGCGCTTTCTGACCGAGCGCGCGGCGCCTGCTGTCTTGTTAGGCGGGGTGCTTGTCTTGGCCTTACTCGGATTTGCGGCGTCGCGCGTAGCGGGGCATTTGAGCCGGCAGTTGAGCCGGCCGGTCGATCAGCTCGTGGGCTGGACGTCGACGATCGGTCGCGGCGAGCCCCTGACTGACGCTACGCCGCCGCGCGGCGCGCCGGAGTTCGACGTGCTGCGCACGCACATGCGCAGCATGGCATCGGAGCTGGCCACGGCGCGCGAGCGCGAGCTCGAGGCCGAACGCTTGCGCGCCTTTCGCGAGAGCGCACGGCGCGTGGCGCACGAGCTCAAGAACCCGCTCACTCCGATCCGGTTCGCGCTGGCGCGCATTCAGCGGGATGCACCTAACGAGCTGCGTGAATCCGTCGACGTCATCCGCGCGGAAACCGAGCGGCTGGAAGATCTGGCCAGGAGCTTCGCCCAGTTCGGCCGGCTTCCTGAAGGACCGGCGGCCGAAGTCGACGTCGAAGAGATGGTCCGCTATACGACGCGCGCGACGGTTCCGCCTAACGTGGATCTCGCGCTGGAGATTCCGGCCGACCTGCCGCGCGTGACCGGCCACTACGACGCCTTGCAGCGCGCGCTCTCCAACGTGTTGCTCAACGCCGTCGAGGCCTGTTCCTCGCGCGCGACGCCGCGCATCGGCGTGCGTGTCGCGCACGCGCGCGACAACGGCCACGAAAGCCTGACGATCGCCGTGCGTGACTCGGGCACAGGAATCTCAGCCGATCGCCTGGCGACCATTTGGGAGCCGTACGTGACGCACAAGCCCGGCGGGACCGGGCTCGGTCTCGCGATCGTCCGGCAAGCTGTCGAGGCGCACGGCGGTAACGTTTCCGCTTCATCTGATCCTGGCGTCGGAACTGAAGTGCGCTTAACCATCCCAGTGGGGCTACGACCCGCAGGAGGTACCTAGTCGATGGACAGCCCATTCATCGTCCCCGTCGCGCTGTTCGCGTTTCTATCCGTCGCCTCGCTGGCGATGAGTCCGATTTTTCGCGCGATCGGCCGGCGGATGGAGAACCGGCAGCTCCCTGCGGACCCTAACCGAAGCGAGCTTGTCGAGCGTATGGAACGCATGGAGCAAGCGGTCGACGCGATCGCCGTGCAGGTCGAGCGGATCGCCGAGGGGCAGCGTTTTACTACGAAGCTCTTGAGCGACCGAGTCGCGGACTCGCGCGCGCTCACATCGAGCGAAACCGGAAGCGAGGTCTAGCGCGTGGACGAAGAAATTGTCATCCCGCTTGCCGGCATGCTGATGATCATCGTGCTCGCTATCGGTGTGCCGCTCGTGCGCGCGCTCGGGCGACGCTGGGAAAAAGAAGCGCGGATTCCGCGCGGCGACTCGGAGATTGCGCAGCGGCTCGGCCATATAGAGCAAGCGATCGACGCCATGTCGCTGGAAATCGAACGTATATCCGAAGGCCAGCGTTTCGTCACTCGCTTGCTGTCTGACAAATCGCCTGAGCGGATCGCATTGCCACAAGAGTCGTTGCAGCGCCGGCAAGGCGCCTAACGAGGAGAAGCTATGGACGAAGAAGAAGTACTGGCCCTGTTCATTGTCTTTGCATCACTCACAACCGTTGTGCTGACCTTCGCGCGCATGTGGTTCAAGCATCAAGAGCGCAAGAATCAGCTGCGCGAGATCGGCAACTTGCCTGCTGGCGTCGATCGCCGGCTCGAGCGCATCGAGCAGGCTGTCGACGCGATTGCCGTTGAAGTCGAGCGTCTGGCCGAAGGACAGCGTTTCGCGACGCGACTGCTCAGCGAAGGCGCGCAGTCACGCGCCGAGGCGCCGCTGGCGATAGTGCGCGAGCCGCACTCGCCACACTAACCGGGATGCCGCGAGCATGACCTTCAATCTTTCCATCATTCAGCCGCAGCAGGCTGGCACGCCGCGGCCGCAGGTGCAGGCGCCCCCAACGCGTGAGCAACTGCGGCAGCAGATCCAGGATGCCATCCAGGCAGCGCGGGACGCCGCGGACCAAGCGCGCGCTGAAGCTGTCGTGGTACAGCCACCGCCCGCGATCCCTCCGTTCATCGAGCAGGGACCGCCTGAAAGAGTGATGATCCTCATCATCGTACTCGCGGCGCTCGCGGCCGGGACGTTGATTCTGCGACCGATCTTCAAGGCGTTAGGCAATCGTTTGGAAAGGCGCAGTGAGCAGCCGGCTGCGATCCCCGACTTCGCGCCGCGCATGGACCGCATCGAGCAGGCGATCGAAGCGATCGCGGTGGAAGTCGAGCGCATCTCCGAAGGCCAGCGCTACGTCACCAAGCAGATGCACGAGTTGCGCGCCCTGCCGGCTCCGAATCCTCTGGCGCAGCCTGCGATGGCGCAGCGCGCCGCGGAAGCCGTGCGGCGCGGCGAGCCATAGCCTAACGAGCTCGTGCCCTCCGTCCTCCTCATAGACGACGAGCCCAACATACGCCGCATGGTCGGCGCGTTGCTTGGCGCCGAAGGGTATGACGTGCGCGCGGCGGAGGACGGCAAGAGCGGCGTCGCGCTCGCGCTCGAGTCAGAGCTCGACGTCGTGATGGTCGACCTCATGATGCCGGGCGATCTCGACGGCATGGCCGTGCTGCAGACGCTGCGCGCGCAGCGGGTCGATCTGCCGGTCATCATGATGAGCGGGCGCGCCGGGCTCAGTGACGCGGTTCGCGCGACGAAACTCGGTGCGTTCACCTTCCTCGAGAAGCCGCTCACGCCCGAAGGCGTTCTGCTAGCTGTCAGCGCGGCGCTCGAGCTGCGCAATGCCCGGCGAGAAGCGCAAGCGCTGCGCGCCGAAGCTGGACTCGGCGGCGAAATGGTCGGCAACAGCGTCGTTATGCAGCGAGTGCGCGAGTTGATCGCGCGCATCGCACCGACGGACGCGCGAGTACTGATCAGCGGTGAATCGGGAACCGGGAAAGAGCTTGTCGCCGCCGCGATTCATGCCGACAGCGCGCGGCGAGATCGTGCATTCATCCGAGTGAACTGCGCCGCGATTCCACGCGATCTCGTTGAAAGCGAGATGTTCGGGCACGAGAGGGGATCGTTCACGGGAGCGACGGAGCGGCGCATCGGCCGCTTCGAGCTTGCGGACAAGGGAACTCTGTTCCTTGACGAAGTCGGCGATCTCGGCCCGGAAGCCCAAGCCAAACTTTTGCGCGCTATAGAAGCAAAAGAGATCGAGCGCGTTGGCGGAGGAAAGCCAATCCCGATCGACGTACGCATCGTCGCAGCGACAAACAAAGACCTCGAACGAGCTTCACGGGATGGAGCATTTCGTGACGACCTCCTCTTCCGCCTCAATGTGATCCCGCTCAATCTGCCGCCACTGCGCGAGCGCATCGAGGATCTTCCGGCACTCGTCAGGCACTTTAGCACTTTGCATCGCGCGCGCACGGGACGTACGCTGCCAACGTGGGGCGATGACGCGTTGTCTGCCCTCGCGCGATATCGCTGGCCTGGCAACGTGCGCGAGTTGGCGAACATCGTCGAGCGGCTCGTGATTCTGCACGCCGGGCAGCACGTCGCGGCGGCTCAGGTTATGGATGTCGTTCCCGCGGGGACGGAGCTGCCGCGAGAACGGGCTGGGATCTCCATCGCGACGACACAAATGACGGATGGTGACCTTCCCCTCGCCGACGCACTCGATGCGTACGAGCGATTCCTCATCGTGAACGCGCTCACGGCGGCGTCTGGAAATGTGGCCGAAGCGGCGCGCCGTCTTCAGACGGACCGGCCGAATCTCTACCGGCGCATGCGGCGGCTGGGTATCGTCAGCGATAGCGGAGTGACACACACGGTCTGACCACTCGCGCGGATACTTGCGGCGTTGCTATACAAGTGCGCCAAGCCCAAGTGCTGCGGCGGGAATGTGTTAGGCGGAATGGAGGGGATGGGCACGTCACATGCTTGGCGAGTGGCCGAACAACACACCCGAGAGTGCTCATGCGATCCGGATTGACGTTGCGCCTCGCCCTCTGCCTCGCGACTCTGTCGCCTGTCGTTGGCGCTCAGCAGCCTGACTCACTGCGACTGTCGCACGTACAGGCGCGCGCGATCCCGCGTGAGGTCATCGAGGAGTTGGCTCGCGTCTACAACGCCTCCGGGACGCTGCGCGTCTCGGGCTCCTATGACATCGAGCGTGGTCGAGTCGTGGACTCGGACGTCGCGGTGCTGGACGGACCGTTGACAATCGGCGGTCATGTGCGCGGCCGCGTCGTCGCCATCAATTCATCTGTTTTTCTAGAGCCGGATGCGCGAGTCGACAGAGACATCCTCGTTGTTGGCGGCAGGCTCGAAAGACGAGAAGGCGCTACGGTCCACGGAGACGTCCGCGTATACGCGGCGAGCGTCGCCTATCAGCGCGAAGGAACAGTGCTCGTGGTGCGCGAGACCGAGGAAGCGGACAACGCGGATGTTCGATGGTGGCGAAGTCGTGAGCGCTGGTCGGCGCGCGGCTGGACTGACCTGCGGCTCCTCTCGGCGCGGACGTACAACCGCGTCGAAGGGTTGCCAGTGCTCGTGGGTCCGTCGATCGGACGCGACCTGGGTTGGGGCCGCCTCCGACTCGACGCGTTAGGCATCGTCCGCACGGTCGGCAACCTGGACCGCGCCGAGCATACGTTCGGACATAACGTGAAAATGGAATTCGAGCTCGGCGACGAGAGCGGACTGCGTTTCGGTGGAAAGCTCTTCGACATGATCGATCCCGTCGAGGATTGGCAGCTGAGTGACGGTGAAGTCGGTCTCTCGACGTTCTTTCTGCATCGTGACTATCGCGACTACTTCGGCCGGCACGGCGCCGCCGTCTACGCCGGATTGTACCTAACGCAGGCGTCGGACTTCATCGTCTCGTTCAGCGATCAGCGCTGGGCGTCACGCGATACGCGTGATCCGTTCACGCTGTTCCGAAACAGCGACGGTTGGCGTCCGAATCCGGTGATGGACGACGGCAGCCTGCATGTGCTGTCCGGGACTTTTCGGTTCGACACGCGCAACGATGCTGACGATCCGTGGTCTGGCTGGTTCATCACGGCAAACCTGGAGCAGGGCCACGGCACGCTCACGACGATCGCACCCGCGTCGTTCTTCACGCGCAACGTGGCGCCTGGAGCGACAGACTATCGTCGAGGCTTCATCGACATGCGGCGCTACAATCGTCTATCGCCGGACGGCCAGCTCAACATGCGCGTGGTTCTCGGCGGCTGGTTAGGCGGTGATCCCCTGCCCTTGCAGCGGCGTCTGTCCGTCGGCGGCCCCGGCAGCATGCCCGGCTACGATTTCCGGCGTGAGCCCGAAGGGAGGGACGTGCTGACGTGTTCGTCAATCGATCCGACGTTGCCTGGCGGGACAGTCACCGCGGTCTCAGGACTTCCGGCGCAGTGCGATCGGATCGCGATGGCGCAAATCGAGTTTCGCGGTGATCTGCGACTGGATCCCTTCGGCATTTTCGACGACGACTGGAGACCATGGCGTCACGGGTATGGCAACGGCGCGCAGTGGGTCGTGTTTGCGGATGCGGGTCGTGGATGGCTGGTGACACCGCGTGCGGACGTGAGCGATCTGACGTACAGCAAAGACAAGTTTCCCAAGGCGCGCACGTTCAGAACGGACATCGGACTGGGGCTGGTGCTCGACAACGTGGGGTTCTACGTCGCGAAGGCTTTGTCGGGCAAGGACGCGCCGCTGAACTTCTTCGTTAGGCTGAAACCACGCATCTAATGTGAGGCGGGGAGGAAGAGGGCTCGCCAGCGCGGCATTCGTACTTGCGAGTGTGGGGGCGGCTGCTCAGCAGGCGCGCCCGCGGCTCGACGTGACGTTACCGCCGCCGGCTGCCCTAACGCGAGAAGGCCCGAGCGTACGCGCCGCCGGCGTCGTGGCAGATACGGCGATGCTCGTCCTCGTGCGCAACGGCTTCCCGATGGAGCTGCACTATCGCGTGGAGTTGTGGGCCGCGCGGCGACTCTTCGACGATCTGCTCGCGGCGACAGAGTGGGACGTCGTCGTGCGCTACGACGCGTTGAACGAGCGCTATCGTGTCTTCCGCGTCGATAGCACGAACGTCGTGCACCAACTCGGCGTGTTCTCGCGCGTGAGCGACGTGGCTGCCGAGGTGGAGCGTCCCGTGCGTGTCGCGCTGGCCGCGAGTCAGCGCGGCGGTCGTCAGTACTATCGAGTCGTACTCAACGTCGAGACGCTGTCGGACAACGATCTCGACGAAGTGGAACGTTGGCTGCGCGGTGAGCTGCGGCCGGCGGTGCGCGGTCAGCGCAATCCTGGTACGGCAATCGGGCGTGGTGTACGGCGCGTGTTCGTGCGCGTGTTAGGCGGCGAGCAGCGGCACCTCGAGCAGCGCACGCCGTCCTTCCGCGTTCCGTCGTAACGTTGATCTCGAGGCGCGCGCTAAGTGAGGCATGGGCCTCCTCGCGCCATCTATGACCGAAGATCCGAGTGACGCCTAGCGTGTCCGCCGCCGGAGCGGCACGCCCCGCGCCGCACGCCCGATCGTGAGCCTAACGAGTTTAGCCGTGACGGCGATGGACAGCGGCGAGCTGACGCTGTTCGAGCTGCTCGATCTGATGCAGGACGTCCGCGCCGTAGAAGTAGCGGATGTACTTCGCCTGAGTCGGCGTTAGGCGGCGCACGGCCCAACTCAGATGCACGAAGTGCGGCTCGACAGGCGCCGTGAGCGGATGCATGCCCGCCTCGGACGGCAGATGATTCGACTTGCGCGTGTTGCACGCGCTGCACGCCGTGACGACGTTCGTCCAATCGTTCGTTCCGCCGCGCGACAGCGGCACCAGGTGATCGCGCGTGAGTGATTCGCGCGTCTTGAGCTCGTGCTGCGCGCGGCCACAAAACTGGCAGCGATAGCGATCGCGCGCGAACAAGAACGTGTTCGTTACCTGACGTCGAAATCGTCGCGGAACGTGGATGAACTTCGTCAGGCGGATGACTGCCGGGCGCGGGATCGCGAGACGCTCCGAACGCACAGGACGCGCACCGTCGGCTTCGACGATCTCAGCCTTGCCGTCGATGACCAGCCGCAGAGCGCGCTTGAGCGGAACCATCGTGAGTGGTTCGAACGACGCATTCAACGCGAGGCAGCCGACGATCACAGGAGCCAAGTCCTCCGTGCTTGGTTACACGAACTCCCGCCCGGTGCCTTGGAGCGGGAGCTTCGAACGGCGATTCTGGTGCGCATGCGACCAGAAATGCGCCACTCGTAAT
>DASYRX010000063.1:0-15012 GCA_036003845.1 Gemmatimonadaceae bacterium
CATGTCGGTCACTGTTTCGTCCAGCGCGATACAGATCGTCGTCGCATCCAGCTTCCGGAAGTTGATGCGTTTCTCCCGGGCGGCCTCGAGCGCCGCATCGGCCGTTTTCCCATTGAGCGCGATGCACACCGTATCGAAGTACTCGTTATGAACGACCCGATGGCCTTGAGATTCCGCCCACGCCGCCAGCGTCGAGGCGTAGCGATGCACCCGCCGCGCGATGCGCGTAATCCCATCCGGACCATGCCACACGGCGAACATGCTCGCCATGACGGCGAGCAGAACCTGTGCGGTGCAGATGTTGCTCGTCGCCTTTTCTCTCCTGATATGCTGCTCGCGCGTGCCTAACGCCATGCGCAGCGCCGGCTTCCCGCGTGCGTCGCGCGACACGCCGATGATGCGACCTGGCATCGAGCGCTTGAATTGATCCTTGGTCGCGAAGAAAGCGGCGTGCGGGCCGCCGTACCCCATCGGCACGCCGAAACGCTGCGAGTTCCCGACTGCGACATCCGCTCCCCATTCGCCCGGCGGCGTGAGCAGCGCGAGCGCGAGCAGATCTGTAGCCGCGATCACCAGCGCATTCTGCGCATGCGCCCGTTCACAGACGTCGCGATAGTCGTAGACGGCGCCGTCCGTCGCTGGATACTGCACGATCACAGCGAACACGCTCGCCGCAAACTGCGCCTCGCGAGCATCGCCAACCACCACCTTCCATCCGCGCACGTCTGCCCGCGTCTTCACAACGTCGATCGTTTGAGGATGGCACTCGCTCGCGACAAAGACAGTGTCCTTTTGTTCGCTGCCGCGCACAGCGTGCGCCAAGGCGACACCCTCAGCCGCTGCCGTGGCTTCGTCCAACAGGGACGCGTTGGCGATCTCCATCCCCGTTAGGTCCATCACCATCGTTTGGAAGTTGAGCAGCGCTTCCATGCGCCCCTGCGCAATTTCGGACTGGTACGGCGTGTACGCCGTGTACCAGCCCGGATTCTCCAAGACGTTCCGCTGCACAACCGGCGGAACGAGCGTGTCGTGATACCCGAGCCCGATGTAGGAGCGAAAGACCTGGTTGTTCGCCGCGATCCCAGCGATCTCGTTGAGCACGTCGTGCTCAGTTCGGGGCGCGCCAGTGCGCAGCGGCGTTCGCAGTCTTATGCCCGCCGGCACGACTGCGTCGATGAACGCGTCGAGCGAGTCATAACCCACGGTGTCCAGCATCTCCTGGACGTCCGCGGGCGAGGGACCGATATGGCGTCTAACGAAGGAGTCGCTGTCGGTCAGCAAGCTGGGAGGCGAACTGATGGTCATGGCAAAAAGAATGCGGGTCGCGGCCCGTTCCAATGTGACGCAGACGATTCTCGAAGGACCGGCGCGCGAGACTGGAACGAGCCGAGCGGAAACGTAGCGCGCGGCCTCGGGCAGGTGCTAGCCTTTGCCGTCATGCGCTGGCGCTTGTTCATGACCGAACCGCTCGATGGCGCGGATAACATGGCGCTCGACGAAGCGCTGCTCGCCCGAGCCCGCGAATCGGACGAATGTGTGCTCCGCGCGTACGCCTGGGCGACCCCCACGCTTTCGCTCGGCCGGCATCAGCGAGCCGTCGGCGTATTCGATCGCGCGGCTGAGCGCGGCGTTTCAGTCGTCAGGCGCCTAACGGGCGGCCGTGCCGTGCTGCATCATCGCGAGGTGACCTATAGCGTGACGGCACCCGCGACTCGCAGCGACACTCTGCGCGCGTCGTATGCGTCGATCAATGTCATCCTGCTGGACGCCTTGCAACGCCTCGGCGTCCGCGCGGCGCTCGCGCAGCCGACAGAAAAGCGGCTGCCTCCGCCAGGAAGCGCGCCCTGCTTCGAGCTGCCGGCGCCGGGCGAGATCGTATTCGGCGCGCGCAAGCTCGTGGGGAGTGCGCAGCTGCGCGACGGCGCCGCATTCCTTCAGCATGGGTCCATCTTGATCGACGACGATCAGGGGCGCGTCGCCGAGCTCAGTGCCGCACCCATTCCCGTCTCCGCGCCTGCCGCGACGCTGCGCGAAGCGCTCGGTCGTGCGCCGACCCTGCGGGAAGTTGCCGAAGCCCTCTTCAGCGCTGTCCGTGCACGGGCCGATGCAGACGCGCAGCCGTTCACGGAAGATGCAGCACTCGAGCGAGTCGCACGCGCCACGCGAGCGCGTTATGTAGACGATTTGTGGACCTGGCGACGCTGACCGCGTACTGTTAGGCCGCGATGCTAGGACTCGTAGTGCGGCGCCTGCTGGTCGCCGTCGTGATCGCGTTCCTGGTGGCCACGCTCTCGTTCGTGCTGGTGCACGCGGCCCCCGGCGAGCCATTCGCCGCGTTGCGTGAGGACGCACGCATGACGCAGGAGATGGCGCAGCGGCTTCGTGAGCAATACGGCCTCGATCGCCCGTTAGGCGTGCAGTACGTGCGCTACATCGCAAGTCTCGCTCGCGGCGACCTCGGCGAGTCGTTCCTGCAGCGCCGGCCGGTGCGCAGCGTCCTCGCCGACGCGCTCCCGAACTCGCTGCTGCTCATGGCCACAGCGCTCGTCGTGGCCTTCGCGTTAGGTGTGGCTCTGGGCGCGCTGCAGGCGTCCCGGCACGGTTCGCGGTTCGACAGGACGCTGGGAGGCGTGTCGCTGACGCTGGCTTCGGTTCCTGAATACCTGTTAGCCATCGGGCTGCTGCTCGCATTTGCATATCTCCTGCCGATCTTCCCGACCGCGGGGATGTCGGATCCCGTGATGTGGCGCTTCATGTCTCCAATGCAGCGCCTAACAGATCTGGCACGACACCTCGTGCTGCCTGCGACGACACTGGTGCTGATCATCGCATCGGTCGTGGCGCGCTATCAGCGCGCGGCCTTGCTCGACGTCCTGCCTGACGACTTCATTCGTACAGCCAAAGCGAAAGGGCTCTCGCGCGGTCGAGTGCTCCTGCACGCGCTGCGCAACGCGCTGTTGCCGACGATTACGTTGATTGGCCTGCTCTTCCCCGCGTTGTTTGGCGGCGCGGTCTTCGTCGAGAATGTCTTCAGCTGGCCAGGCATGGGTCGCACGATCGTCGACGCACTTGGGGCGCGCGACTATCCGCTCATCATTGGCAGCATGGTTGTCGGAAGCATATTCGTTGTTGTCGGCGGGCTCGTCGCCGACCTCGCCGTAATGTCGGCCGATCCGCGCACGCGGGCAGCCTAACGTGCATCGCCCGACTCCGCTCTCGTATGACGTCGCCGGCGCACCGCTGGACGCTCCCGCGCCCGAAGTCTGGCGCGCGACGCCATTTCGCGCGCTCTGGCAAGACGGCGCTGCCCGCGCTGCCTTGTGTTTGCTCGTGGCGCTCCTGTTGGTAGCGGTTTTCGCGCCCTGGCTCGCGCCGTACGATCCCATCGCGCAGCCCGACATAATTGGGCTCAAGTATCTGCCGCCATCAGCGGCCCACCCGTTCGGGACCGATGCGTACTCGCGCGACGTGCTCAGTCGCATGATGTATGGGGCACGGGTATCGCTGTCGATCGCGATCCTCGCGATGCTGCTCTCTACGTTCATTGGGACAGCCTACGGCTTGGTCGCCGTGCTCGGCGGCCGTTTCACGGACGCGGTGCTTATGCGTGGCGTGGACACATTCCTAGCCATCCCTCGCATCCTGCTTTTGTTAGGCGTCGTCGCGATCTGGGGAGACCTCACCGTAAAGCCGCTCATCGTCGTCATCGGCTTGAGCGGCTGGTTCGCGGCTGCGCGACTCGTGCGCACGCTCGTGCTCGGGCTACGCGAGCGCGATTTCGTGATAGCGGCGCGCGGATTGGGGGCACACACAAGCTCGATCGCCGTTAGGCATGTCCTCCCGCACCTGGCGTCGCCGATTCTCGTTGCCGCGACCTTCGGCGTCGGCGCCGCACTCGTGATCGAGGCCGGACTCTCATTTCTTGGCTACGGCGTCGACGAACCGCAGGCGAGCTGGGGGAGTATCCTGCGCGACGGGCAAGGTAACTTCGTCAGCGCGTGGTGGCTTAGCGTGGTGCCTGGTGCTGCGCTCGTGATCACCGTGCTCGCTGTCAACGTCATTGCGGACCGCTTGCGCGACATTGCAAGCGGTCGGCACCTTCCCCGCGGATGACGGCCCCCTCGCCCATCGCGCCTCAAGACACGCTGATCGATGTGCAGAATCTGCACGTCGCCTTTTCCACTCCCGCTGGGCTCGCACGCGCGGTGGACGGCGTCTCGTTCACGATCGCGCAGGGCGAGACGGTCGGGATGGTCGGCGAGTCGGGGTGCGGCAAAACAGTCACGGGTCTTTCACTGCTCCGCCTGATCGAACCGCCGGGGCGCATCGATCCTTCGAGTCGCATCCTATTTGAAGGACGCGACCTGCTGCGACTGTCCGAACGCGAGATCCGCCGCGTCCGTGGCCGTCGCATCGCCATGGTCTTTCAAGAGCCGATGACCGCGCTCAACCCCGTGTTCACGGTCGGTGAGCAGATCGCAGAGGTCGTACGCGTGCACGAAGGTGCCTCGCGGCGCTCAGCGTGGCAGCGCGCCGTGGAGATGCTCGAGCGCGTCGGTCTGCCATCACCGGCCGACCGTGCCAAGCAGTACCCGCATCAGTTGTCGGGCGGGATGCGGCAGCGGGTGTTGATCGGCATGGCGCTCGTTATGCGCCCGGCGCTCCTCATCGCTGACGAACCGACGACGGCGCTCGACGTCACGGTGCAAGCGCAGATCCTGGAGTTGCTGCGCGAGCTGCAACGCGATTTCGCGATGGCCGTTCTGCTCATCACGCACGATCTGGGCGTCATCGCTGAGACCGCGACGCGCGTGCTCGTCATGTACGGCGGCGAGATCGTGGAAGAGGCAAGCGTCGATGAGCTCTTTGCCAACGCGCATCATCCGTACACGCAGGGGCTGCTCGCGGCGATGCCGCGCGTCGACGACACACGCGACCGCCTAACAACGATCCCAGGAACCGTGCCGCCACCGACGGCGTGGCCATCTGGCTGCCGCTTTCGCGACCGCTGCCCGCATGCGTGGGATCGCACCGCGCGAGAGCACCCGGATCTGTTCGTCGTGTCTGGCGCGCACCGGTCGCGCTGCTTCCTCGTGCAGGAGCCGGAGCGCCGCCGCGTGGTCGTCGCGGAGCAAGCCGAGTGAGCGCGGGCAACGGCACGACGGTGCCGCCGGTCGGAACGGTCGCCTCGCCTCTCCTGTCGCTGCGTGGCCTCGTGAAGCACTTCCCGCTCACGAGCGGTTGGTTCGGCGCATCCAAGGGAAGCGTGCGCGCGCTGGACGGCGTTTCGTTCGATGTGGCCCGCGGCGAGACGTTAGGTGTCGTCGGCGAATCCGGCTGTGGCAAGACGACGCTCGGGCGCGCCATCCTGCGGCTCACCGAACCGACAGCCGGTGATATCCGCTTCGACGGCGTCGACATCCGCGCGCTCAAGGGCCGAGAACTGCGCAGCATGCGCCGGCGCATGCAGATGATCTTCCAGGATCCGTACTCGTCGCTCAATCCGCGCATGACGATCGGCACCACGGTCAAGGAAGGACTGCTGATCCACAAAATCGCGCGTGGGGCGCAAGCCGATCAGCGCGTTAGGCAGCTTCTCGAAGAGGTCGGACTGCGCGCCGAATACGCCGCGCAGTACCCGCACGAGTTTTCCGGCGGACAGCGTCAGCGCGTCGGCATCGCGCGTGCGCTCGCCGTCGAGCCGTCGTTCATTGTGTGCGACGAGCCGGTGTCCGCGCTCGACGTGTCAGTCCAGGCCCAGGTGATCAATCTGCTGCGGGATTTGCAGCGCAGTCACTCGCTGACCTACCTGTTCATCGCACACGATCTCGCCGTAATCCGTCATTTGGCGACGCGCGTCGCGGTCATGTATCTCGGGCGCATCGTGGAGTTCGCGAACGTCGAGGATCTGTATCGCGAGCCGATCATGCCGTACACGCAGGCGCTGCTCTCGGCCATCCCAGTTCCCGATCCCAAGACAAAGCGCCAGCGCATTGTGCTCGCCGGTGAGGTGCCCTCCCCAGCCAATCCGCCGAGCGGCTGCGTCTTCCATCCGCGCTGCCAGCATCCTGCGAAGGATGCGGCCTGCTCGCGCATCGTCCCGCCGCTCGAAGAAAAGGCGCCAGCGCACTGGGCCGCGTGCATCAAGCAGCCGCCTTCCAGTGTATCGTGGGAAACGCAGCAACGAGCTGGCGGCACCAAAATGCCCGAGCGCCATTTGCCGTTGGTGTCTATCAGGGGCTAGGGCTCACCCTAACCCCCAACCCCTAACCCCTCGGTTGATGACCGCCGCCGCCATACCGGTACCTAACGAGCGAGGTCTCTTCGGCCATCCGCGCGGCCTCGCCCTGCTCTTCGCGGTCGAGATGTGGGAGCGCTTCTCGTACTACGGCATGCGCGCGCTGCTCGTGCTCTATCTGGTCAATTCGCTTGGCTGGACGGACGGCAACGCGGCGAGGTTATACGGGACATACACATCGCTCGTCTGGCTGACGCCGATCATCGGCGGCTATCTCGCCGACAGGATCCTCGGCACGCGCCGGTCGATGATCATCGGTTCGCTGATCATCACAATCGGCCACTTCCTGCTCGCCTTGCAGCGCATGCCGACGTTCTACCTCGGCCTCGCGTGCGTGATCATCGGAACCGGCTTCTTCAAGCCTAACGTCTCGACTCAAGTCGGTCAGCTCTACCCACCGGGCGACCCGCGTCGCGACGCCGGCTTCACCATCTTCTACATGGGGATCAACCTCGGCGCGACGATCGCACCGATCGTGTGCGGCTACTTGGGAGAGCGCATCGGCTGGCACTACGGCTTCGGCGCCGCCGGCGTCGGCATGCTGCTCGGTCTCCTCCTCTATCTCAGGTTTCGCGCGACGCTCCTGCCGGGAATCGGCCTGCCGCCCACGCCAGAAGTGCGTGCGGCCCGCGCCGCTGATCAGGGCGCAGGGGCCAACAACGTTAGGCTCGGCCTCATTGGCGCCGCTGCTGGCGCCGTCATCGTATGGCTCGCGGCCGGAGCCAACACGAACCTTGTCGCCTGGGTTACCGGCGGTGGCTGGGTTCAGCTGATCCTCGGCATCTGTGTCGGTGCCGCTCTGTCGATCAGCGTGCTTGGCACGCGCGGTGAGGAACGCAAGCGCGTCGTCGCCGTCTTCATCGTCACGTTCTTCGTGATCTTTTTCTGGACGGCATTCGAGCAGGCGGGAAGCTCGATGAATCTCTTCGCCGATCGCTACACCGATCGCAATGTCGGATCGTTCAGCATTCCCGCGTCGTGGTTTCAGTCGGTGAATGCCTTCTTCATCATCGTCTGCGCCCCGCTCGTCGCGTGGATTTGGCGCGTTCTGCAGGAACGAAACCGCGAGCCGTCGACAGCTCTCAAGATGGTGATCGGCCTCGTCCTGGTCGGTCTTGGCTTTGTGTTCATGGTCATCGGCGCGCGCGGCGCCGATTCGTGCGCGGCGCAGGTCGGCGCCGAAGCGGCACGCGAGCAGTGCCGTGTGGCGAGTCCGATGTGGCTCGTCGCCGCGTACCTTATGCACTCGTTAGGTGAGCTCAGCGTGTCACCGGTCGGCTTGTCGTACGTGACGAAGGTTGCCCCGGTGAGGCTCGTGTCGATGCTGATGGGCGTCTTCTTCTTGTCCAACGCGGTCGCAAACTACCTCGGCGGAGTCCTCGCGGCGCAGACGGAGAACATCTCGAAGCAGAGCACATTCTTCACGATTCCGATCGTCACCTCATGGGGCGCCGCGCTCCTCATGCTCGCCCTGGTGCCGCTGCTGAAGCGGCTGACTGCTTCGGCAAAAGTCTAAGACTCCGTTAGGGCCGACAGCAGCTGACGGCTGTCAGCCGGCAGCACGTAGCTGACAGCTTCAGTTCCGATTTACGGCCAACTAAACAGATCTCCAAGGACGCTGCGCCTTCCGCTTCGTCGGAGATCGAGCGGCTCCACCCACCACCTCGGCGTCATGTCAGCCGAGCTCAATCGGATCTCGAACTTTCCGCCGGCGCTGTTCGCGAGCGGTACCGCGAACTCGGCGCGCCATAGACGCTGCGAGCGCCGCGGAATCGCGGTCACGATGCCCGCACCGATCGCCGGACGCCAACCCGTCGTGGTGCCTAACGCGGCGTCGCCGAGCCAGAGTCGGCCAGCCTCGGCAAACGCGGTCACGCCGAGGTCCGCCGATCCGCGGACGTCGCCCAGGTACCAGCGCTCTTCGCTCCGCAGCACGAGCCGCCGCGCTCCGCCTTCATTCGACTTGGCATAGCTGCGTACACCGAAGCGCCGGTCCGCCAGCGAAAGCTGCACCGGCAACCGCGGACGATAAGCCGCGCTGAATTCGGCGCTGGACGTTAGGGTGTGCCGGCTATGCGGGCGTAAGTAGGCCGCGGCGCGCCCCCCCAAGTACATCGCATTCCAATCGTCATCGGCGCTGCTCAGCGGACGGCGCCCTTCCGCTCCTCCTTCTAACGCAACAAAGGAACGTGCGCTTCCGCCGCCGGCATAGAATCCGACAGATGTATAGATGTCGTCATCCCAGCCTGTGAACGGCAGGCTGCGGCCAACCGCCACGCCGATCTGCGCGCCTCTGCGAACGTCCTGCTCGGCATTCAATGCGTCGAAACGCTGCACGCGCATGAATCGCACGCCGCGAAGACCCAGCAACAGATTGACGCGCGCCGAGCGATAGCTCTCGAAGGCATCGATCAGCGAAGGCGTGCTGTCGGGAAGCTCGCCCTCGGTGCCTAACGTTACAGGCGTGCGACTCGTGCGCGCCCGTTCCACCGTCGCCGAAATTCCGAGCACGGCGAGTCGGCCAGGACGACCGAGCCGCGCGATCGCGCCAACGTCGCCCAACGTGCGATCGACCCCGACACCCGCGGCCAGCGACGAGTCACGTCTGTACGGAACGAAATCCAGCGTACGCGAGACACCAACGCGCCACGCCGAGCCCTGCACATCTGTAAGGAATGGCAGAAGCACCACCGCGCTCCAGTCGCTGCCGCGCTCGCGTCTCGTGCCGACGAGGTGCAGCTGATACGGCTGGCCAAAAAGTTGGTAGTTGCTGTATCGCGCCCCGAAATGCGATCTGAGCTCACCAGCGTCGCGCCACGACGCGCTCGCGTGCACGCCCTGGCCGCCGAGGTTCGCGCTGCCGAGCGTTAGGCGATGCAGCGGCGGGGCCCGTCGCTGAATGCCCACGACAGCGATGAGCGACGGCTCGTCCACAGTCACCACCTCGATGCGCACCCCGTCCCCACCATCCGCGAACGCCGTGACGTTCGCCTGCGCCAGAAATGGCTGCGCGCGCAGGATACGCTCGGTCTCGTATCGCTGCAGTGGCGAACATGGCTCGCCCTTCTTGAGCAGGACGAAATTGCGCACGACTTCGGGCGCCGTGGTCGTGTGCAGCGCGTCGACAGCGCGCTCGAGCGCCGGCGTGACCGAAAAGAGACCGCCGTAATCCGGCGCGTGTGTGCGGATCGAGACATCGGTTATGATCTGGCCCGAGCAACGCACTTGCGTGCGCGGCACGCCCTGAGCGCCTAACGTACTCGTCGCAGCGGCGCCAAAAACGCACGCGAGAGCGAGCGTGGCGCGCGGCAGTCTATTTCCCCATTCGGCGTTTGAGCTCGGCCAGCCGCTCTTCCGCGGCCGCGTCGTGCGCGGCGCGCGCTTCGGCGCGGCGCAGACGATCGAGCTCCGCGCGCAGTGACTCATCGTCACCACCCGGCATCTCAGCCGACGGTGCACCTTCACGCAGCCCTGAGCCGGCGCCAGCCATCGCGGCCTTGAGTTGCGCCGTCATATCCGTCACCTCACCATCGACGAGCGCCAACTCGGCTTCCTGGCTGTCGAGTTTGCGCTGGAAGACCGCCACGCGTTCCGCATGATGCGCAGCGAAGCGCACGGCGATCGTTTCCGTCTCTTTGTCCCCGATCTCGGCCGCCAGCGTCCGGCGCCGCTCGGCGGTCTCGTGATCGCGCACCTCCTGCGCCAACCGCTTGCGCGTCTCCTCCACACCACGACGCAAGTCGTCCAGGCCCAGGCGCGCCCGGACTAGTGTCTCTCGCATGTCGGCAAGCACGGCTCGACGCTCGTTAGGTGCGACCCTGCCGGACATCAAGTCGCGCAGCGCCTCACGAATATCCTCGAACACGCTAAGTCCTCGGGCGAGCGTTCACCGGCCAACGATACCGCTCGCGAACGCCCGCTCGCAACGCCGTGCTCGCGCCGTTCCAGCGGATTCGCCACGCGCGAGAGAACGCCGCTGAAAAGTCGGAATGGGTGCTATGCGGCGAAACGCTGTGCGTCGCGAACCTGCCGCATGAGCCGCTCGGGCGTGTTCACCTGCGGGAACAGCAATCTGTCGCTCACGCGGTTGAGCGCGACCCGCAAGACGCCGAATCGGTCCGCCATCGCGCTGAAGAGTCCTTCCAAGCCGTAGGTATTCGCCAAGCGATGCCGAGCCGCGAGCGTGAATCCGCGACGGCCCATGTCTTCCACGTAATCCAGGTCCGGTCCACCGCGACGCCAGTGACGCTGCTCCACGTGGTCCGGGAACATGCCGCTCAACCAGAGTGCATAGTTGCCGAGATGCGTGCGCACGAGAAAGGCTCGGGCGGCGCCTGTTCCTCCTGCATCGTTTCCCTGGCCGACGTGCGCGAGAAGTTCGGCCAGCGTGTCGTAAACCTCGTCGTCAGAATCGCCGATGCGCCGCGCGCGATCGCGCACGCCGAACTGCAGCAACATCGACGTGACGTAGTCGGCCATCGAGCGATCATCCGCACCGGCGTCTCGTAAGGCATGTCGCACGACGACATACGCGAACAGCGGAAGCGACGCATGAGCGCCTTGCGGCGCTTCGAGAAGTCCGGCGAGCAACCGCGCGTCGTCCAGCAGCGAATCGACACCCTTACTACGCAAGCGATCCTCCGCTGCATCGTACTCCTCGGAAGAACCGCGCGCGACGAGTCGCAGCGCGAGTTGCGCATCATCTCTCGTCAGGCGCTGGCGAGCATTGGCAAGAATCATAGATCCTCTGACCTTTGACCTCTGACCTTTGACCTCTACTAGGTGGCACACCGCATGCCACCCATCCCTCTAGACTCAACTCGTTATACCCAAAGTCACAAACGCGCGTTCGTCTGGCACTCGTGCGATCCAAGTGCTAATCGCGACTCCGATGATTCGGCTGCAGAGAACTCGTTATGCGCGAACGGTGTATCGCTGGTGTTCCCTCTTTCAGCGCCTTCGCCTGAGTGGTTGGCGCGATGCCAAACAACGCGGCATCTTGCTGCGGACTATGGCACTTCGCGTGTTGCACGTCGACTCGGGGCGTGAGTGGCGCGGGGGACAGCGGCAGGTGTTCTTGCTCGCCCGCGGCCAGCGAGAAGCGGGTGACGAGCCGCTCGTCGCCGCTTATCCGGACGCGCCGCTGATCAAGCGACTACGTAGCGCGGGCGCTGCAGCGGCCTCCGTCCGCATGCGCGCCGACTGGGACATCGTCGCAGCTCGTCGATTGCGCGCACTCATACGCACGTGGAAACCGGACCTCGTGCACGCGCACGACGCGCGTGGACATGCGATCGCGCTCGCGGCACTGGTCGGGCGACGACACATCCCTCTCGTTGTCACGCGACGAGTCACCTTCGTTCCCAAAGGAAGACTCAAATACGGCAAACGCGTCGCACGCTTCATCGCGATCTCGAACGCTGTGCGCGACGCGATGCAGTCGGGCGGTGTCGATCCCTCCCGCGTGGACGTTGTCTACTCCGGCGTTCCGACGCCAAGCGCTGCAGACGCGCGTGACTGGCGCAATGAGCGCAGTTGGAGCGCTCACCATGTGCTGCTTGGAATCGTGGGAGCGATGACATCGGAAAAGGGAATTCATGTCCTCGCCGACATCGCCAACGCGGTTCGAACCGAGGTGGCGGCGCGCGTTCGGTTGGTTCTGCTTGGCGGCAAGGCAACAGGGACTGACCATATCGGGCAATTCGAAGCCTATCGCGCCGGCTTTGTTTACGACCCACAGCGCGCGATGGCAGGTCTCGACGTCCTGTTGCACCCGTCGAGCGCCGAAGGGCTAGGCACGGCGCTAATCGACGCGATGGCGCTACGCGTGCCCCCGATCGCCTTTTCAGTCGGTGGGATCCCCGAGCTGGTTGTGGACGGTGAAACTGGCGTCCTGGTCCCCCCAGCGGACAACGCCGCATTTGCTCGCGCGATCGAGCGCCTTGTGACTGACCGCACAATGCGCGAGTCCCTCGCTCAGGCTGGACCATCCAGAGCGGCCCTCTTCAGCGTAGACCGGATGATTTCCGGCACACGCGTGGTCTACGACGGGGTTCTGGCGGGCCGCTCGATCGGCTGACCTCGTGCCATCCAACTAATTGGCATCCGTGGCGGCAGTGACTCGAGTGCCCGTTGGGACAGCCCTGGCGAGCCCAACGTCTTGCAACCACTGACGTTGGCTGCGGTACAAGGAGGCACGTGTCCGCCATAACTTTCCGCGATCATCTGACTAGCTAGAAGGCGATCATAGTCCCGTGCTGTACATCTGCATCCCGGCATACAACGAGGCCTCGACGATCGGCGTTCTTCTCTGGCGCATCCGCAAGATGTTCCAGGACTTCGATCGCGAGTACGAGCTGCTCGTGTATGACGACGGGAGCGACGACGCGACGGCGGAGGTGCTCAAGCCTTACGCTGAGGTGCTTCCACTGACTGTGCTCGGCGGTTCGCGCCGAGTCGGTTACGCCACCGCAGTGGACGCACTTGTACGTGATGCGGCGAACCGCACGAAATACGGCCGTCGCGACGCGATCATTCTCATGCAGGCCGACTTTACAGATCCACCAGAGCAGATCCCCGAGCTCGTACGCCGATTCGAGGGTGGCGCCGACGTTGTCCTAACCGATCGCAGCAGCTCTGCGAGTCCGCCGCCTCGTGCCGTTAGGCGGCTGCGTCAAGTCGGCAACTGGTTGCTGCGAGCGTTCAGCGGTGCGTCGCCGGTGCTCGATCCATTCGGCAGTTTCAGGCTGTTCCGTGTTTCGGTGCTGCGGGAACTGATGAAGGCGCGTGGTGATAGTCCAATAGTGCAGGGCGATCGCTGGACGGCCAACGCAGATCTTTTGTTAGGCGTACTTCCATTTGCACGTCGCACTGAAACACTCGCATGCGAGGCGTGCTACGATCTGCGCCTGCGCGAGAGCCGCGTCCGGCCCTTTGCGGACGGCGTACAGATTTTCCGATTCGCGCGCGGGGCGCGCAGTCGCCATCCCTCACTCCCGGCGAGAGCGCGCGCGTGATGACAGCTTTGGCTTTGGTTTCGGCGCTTGGAACAGCGCTATTGCAAGCCGCGGTCGTGGAACCCACCGACTCGACCAAGCGCGTGTGCAATACTGATTTCTCGGTCCCCTTCAGCGTCGGCGAACGCCTAACGTACGACGTGTATTTTGGCCCACTCAAAGCCGGCGAAGGGAGCATGGAAGTCATGGGCCACGAGGACGTGCGCGGCACCAACACCTGGCACACGCGTTTCCGCGTGCGCGGCGGCGTTCCGTTCTATCGGGTGGACGACGTACTCGAGAGCTGGATCGCGGTGGATTGCTTCCACTCGCTGCGCTTCGTCCAGGACTTCGAAGAAGGCGGCAAAGTTCGCGAGCGGCGCTACGAGATCTTCCCGGAGCGAGCAATGTTTCGTGAAGACACGCTCCCCGAAGAAGTCTCGGTTCCCGATCCGCTCGACGATGGCTCGTTCTTCTATTTCGTGCGAACGATCGACTTGCAGCCGGGGAAGACATACACGTTCAATCGATACTTCCGGCCCGATCGCAATCCAGTCCAGATCAAGGTGCTGAGACGCGAACGCATCAGAGTTCCTGCGGGGAGTTTCAACGCAATCGTGATTCAGCCGATCATCAAGACGCGCAAGCTCTTCTCCGAGAAGGGTGAGGCCCATATCTGGCTTTCCGATGATGCAGATCGCATGATGCTGCAGATGAAGACGAAGCTGCCATTTGGGTCCCTCAACCTCTATCTCAAATCGCGCCCAAAAAAGCAGACGGAGAATCGTTAGGCTCTTCGCCGCGTAAGCGCGCCGCCGAAGCCGACCTGCGCGCCGTTCGTACGGTTCCCATCGCCAAACGCCCGAACAAGGTGCGCGCGGACGAATTTGCGCACCCGCCGGCGCAGGATCGCTCGTTTCGCGCCTTCCTCGGCTCGCTCCCGGACATACTCGTTGCACGCGACTTCCGCCGCGTGGTGAGCGCGATCGTGCGCGCGGCGCAGCGCGGCCGAGCGGTGCTCGTCATGCTCGGCGGTCACGTCGTGAAGACCGGCCTGGCGCCGGTCCTCATCGACCTGATGCGCCGTCGAGTCATTACGCATATCGCGATGAACGGCTCGGCGGCGATCCATGACTATGAGATGGCCCGCTTCGGCGCGACGTCCGAGGACGTAGCGGCGGGATTGCGCGACGGCACCTTCGGTATGGCCGACGAAACAGGGCGCGGCCTGAACGAGGCCTTCACTCGCGGTATGCGAGAACAGCGCGGAATGGCCGAGACGATCGCAGTGGCGCTCGATGGCGCTGAGCCATTGCAGCATCCCGAGCTGTCGTTGTTGCTCAACGCGGAACGACTCGGCGTGGGCGCCACGGTTCACGCCGCGTTAGGCGCAGACATAGTACATCAGCATCCCGCCGCCGACGGCGCCGCGATCGGCGACACGACGCATCGTGACTTTCGCCGGCTCGCCGCTTCGCTGTCTGCGCTGCACGACGGCGGTGTGGTCCTCAACGTCGGCAGCGCCGTAATCATGCCCGAAGTTTTCCTCAAGGCGCTGACTGTCGCGCGCAACCTCGGCAACGGAAAGCCGACAGATTTCGTCACCTGCGATCTCGACATGAATCGCCACTACAGACCGCGCGTGAACGTCGTGCAACGACCGGTGCTTACTGGCGGGCAGGGCTACGAAATCACCGGCCACCACGAGATCATGATTCC